>JAJCYU010000428.1 GCA_029262755.1 Anaerolineae bacterium | reverse complement strand
GATGACAGTGAGTGAGTCCATGAAAGACATTTTGTCTTTTTTAAAGACGTGTTTAATAAGCCCGAATGATTCTTTAAGCTCCGGGCTATTGTTGATTTGGGAGATTAAGCCTAAGACAAGGCTTATAAGTTGGATTATTTGTAGTACACCCATTGTAGTGTGTCCTTTCTTTTTAGATTTGCTAGATGACCGGTGTCACCTAGCGTAGTACGTATCGAGACACGTACTGGCCGACCGTCGGCCTAACATTTTACGGACGATTTATATGTCCGTTTTTTTGAGCGCTTTGATGAACCGGCGCCAATTTTTTTTAACGCAAAGATAACCTCCTTTCTAGCTTTGCGTGCTTTACAGATTGTTTTATGTAAAGTATTAAGAGTTTTTAACGGTTGAATTAACCGTTGTTTTTTTTGAGTATCACGTAAACGTGATTTATAGGTAAGAGTGATACGAAGTTTTCGATCTGATTCTATTTTGCCGATAGGTCTGTGGAGCCTATCGTCTTGATTTATACTGCGTAATGGCCTAGATTTGATTGATTGAGTAAACCGCGAGCGAGTAACGTTGAGGATGTTACGTTTACGTCTTGAATTTTTTCTACGTTTTTTAGCCATGTATAGCAGTATATAGTAAGAGCCCCACCCTTGTCAAGGGGTGGGGCTCTTTTTCTCCTCATATCGCAATTTTTTTTATGCTGGAGGAGGGGTAGGAGGTGCCGGCGCAGGACCCGGGGGTGCCGGCGCAGGGTCCGGAGGTGCCGGCGCAGGGTCCGGAGGTGCCGGAGGTTCGAGGATAACGGTTTGCCCTGTATCCTCGTATTGAGTAATAGGTATAGCATTAGGGTCGTCTACAGTCCAATCGAGAGAGTCCTTTAAAGTTTCCACTTCCCGAGCAGATTCAAGCCTAGAAAGAGCTTGATTTACACTGCGGGTTATTATCTCGTTCTGAGTTAGGACTTCTTGACCAAGGACTAGAACGAGCTCACATGGTTTTGAGTCTGGTACTTCACGGTGATTAACATCGTGTTCTGTTTTTCCTTCCACTTCGGAGGGATATCTTACTGGCTTAATGAATTTTTCCATGATAAGAATTTTCCTTTCTATCTTTTATTTAAGGCTTTTACGGTTTTAATCATGCGCTTAGCTATAACGTTATTGCTGACGAGTAGATACGCGTGATCTTCGGTTTGTTCGGCGAATATACGAGCACCGGGGTTACATTCAATGAATGTTTCGTTTAGAGCAGTATCGCCGGAGAAGTCTCTTGCAAGGTGCCAGAAATTAGCAACACTGTCTCGGAAATCACCTGATATGACGTTTCTTTTTTGCCTGTAGTCATGGTACCGATGATTATAACCATGTACGCCTTCAGGAGATGAATGTCCGAGATAGACTTCTTTATTAAGAACAGTATCCATCCCTATTTCTGCTAAGTCTGGGTCATAAAAGTCTGTTCTGGTAGTACGAGACCAAAGACGATCAAGGCCGTCTAAGTAGTGAGTTTGAGGTCTAAGATATACAAAAGAAATTATATATCCGTGTTCCGGTATGAATTTTGTGAAACGGTTTGATTTGATACCACCGATACCGTGACCTTTAAGATTACCTACACCAGCATCACCGGAATCAACTCCGGTTTGGACTATTTCAGATATCTGTATAGGATTGTGGCCACCGCCAAGATATTCAGGACGCTGTAGGCGGGCATCTAGTGAAGCAATGCCCCATTGGCCTAAGTATTTGTCGTAACGACCGCCAGCGGCTGCCTGACGCTCCAAGAACTTCTGTAATCCAAAAGCTTCCCGAAGGTCTACGATAGATGCAGAAGTAGCCGATGTTAAATCGGCATTTAATGAAGTTCCGGTAATTTGAAGACCGGATTCGTCACCGAAAATAACGTCACCATCAGAACTGAAAGTTCCGGCAGTTGTGAAATTATCACGTAAGACGGCGTCAGATCTTAATTTTTGATTTGTTACACCGGGGCCGGTAATAGTCGGTGTGTTTGAGTTAGAAGTAATGGAACCAGCGGTTCCGATTACGGGAGCAGTAGTTCCAAGAGGTAATGATATGGCTGTTCCTCTTTGAGCCCACGGCTTCGCCGATGTATAGTTGTCTTTAGCCCAATTCACACGTTTTAAGGTTGTGCTTGTTGTGGTGTCTGCTCCTGAGGTTTTGTCGATAACGAGATCGGTATTGATATCGAAGTCGGCGAAATGCTCGTTCCATACGGAAGCATAAGCCCGAAAAGGTAGAGCATTAACGGTAGTATTAGCAACGCCAAGAGGTATGCCAAAATAATCAGCCAGACTGCTTTTGGCGACAGTTCCGAGATTGATAGTAGGTAATGTGGGAGCTTCATTTCCGCTTTCACCTCCTGTAATAAAATCCTCGAAGTCGTCCCAGATTAAACGAAAAGGGACGTAATAATGTGCTACATAGGCTTCGATTGTTGTTAACTGAGGGGCGAGTAAAGGGGTAAGTCTGACCAGACTTGTAGTATCCCCTTTTATAATATCGCCGGGAATAACCTCAAAGAGGTTAACTGGTATTAGCTGACCAAGTTTACAGGTCGAGCTATGTTTATTTGAAAGGTTGTGGTTATATCTTTTAGACATTATCTAGAATCCTTCCTTTTTTATAGATGAGAGATAATTTTTCTGAAAGCTCAACTTTTGAGCGATTATAAATCATCATCTTTTGTTGTCTTGCTTGTTGTGAGTCGATGAGTTTGGCTACACGAGCCTGATTGATTAACTTCACCTCCTCTTCATATTCTTGCGACGTCTCGATTTCCTTGAGACGTTTTTCCGTTTCTGCACGTAAGACCTTGATGTTGATCGCCTTCGCTTGTTCTTCATTTATTTGTAATCCTTTCCGGAAAGCTGTACGTAGATAACGGCCTATAGGCCAGAACTTTCCATTTATTCGTAATTGTCCGGGGCAGTCGCCACCGAGTTGCATTTCTTGTGTATTATGACCTTGCTCTTTCATATACTTAGCATATAGGTCCATTGATAATTTACCGATTCCGGGCTTTAAAGACATACGAGCAAATTCTGGAACTTCTTTTTCACCAGTATTTTTCTTAAAGCCTTTCTTTAAAACGTACCCGGCTACATAAGAGATTGAGTCCTCAGTAATTGAACCCATGTGTATAGTGCCAAGTGCGGAGTTGTTCTTACTCCATGCTTTCTCAATAAGGCTCTGTTCTTTTTCATCAACGCCAAATAGGAGAGCATGATAGTGCGGTCTGTTTGTTTGCTCACCATATTCACCACATCCGAAATAGCGCAGTAAACGTTCATTTTTTTTTAACTCCTTTCTAAGTCGTTTAAAAAATTTAGTTAGATCATCTGGCATTAATTCACCACGAAGGGGAAGCCAATGATCATTATAAGTTAAAGTTACGAAGCATCTATGTTTATGTTGTTGAGCTTCGAGTATTAAGCGTGCGGTCCATTCTCTTCTTTTATTTATGCGGCATACGTGACACTGACCGCAACCGAAGAATATTTCCAGACCGTAATGGAAGTAAGCGTATTTACAAAGTGCCATTATTCAAATGGGGTACCTTTCAGACCCCTTTCTTGAAGTTTTCGGAATACCGATTTAGAACGTTTTTTGTGACCACGTGGATAAACCGGATACCATGCGAACTTGTGTTGTTTCCACTTCCAGCCGGTTGCACCTTTTGGTAAAAAGGGAGGTTTAGTTTTAGGAAGGATAAGATTTCTAAACTGCCACTGCATTTCAGCAAGAGTCATATCTTCGATACCTTCCTTAGCTCTTTCAGAGGGGATAGGAGTATAAGAGCCATCACCATTAGCGTAATAAGTGTGGCCCGGATGGACACCGGCCTCTTTAGTGAGGTCTTTTTCATCGCTACCAACAACCCTTGCTTTTACCACATCAACGGTTCCGTTGAGTTTATTGCCGGGAAGTGTTGCCATAGGTGGATTTGTAGCTCTTTTGTTTTGTAAGTCTACGGAGAGACCTTCGACTTGTAAACGCTTTGCTTCCAAGTCAAGTTTAGCGTGTTCTGCCCTTTCCTTTAATGTACGTGTAGAGTCGATAGCTCGACTAACATCCTGACCTATATTGCTAAGGTCGTCTGCTACGCTCGAACCATAGACAGGATTGAAGGGCATTGTGTTTGCGCCGAGGGCGGCGAGGGGATGAATCCCCGCCGCCTTAGCGTCTGCGACTTTCCACCGGATACCCATCCGGGCAAAGTCTTTTTGCATGTTACGATTTTTACGAGTATTCTCATTATCGACAGCTAAGCCGACTGCGCCTAACGCAGGAGAGATAAAGTCGGTAAACGACATGGCATTATTCCTCCTGGTGAAGTTTCTTTTTCTTAGGTTTGGTATTTTCCAGTGCGCCAACTATTGCCTTTATTTCAGCTAGTTGGCCTTGTGTTTCTGGTGTGTTTGCCACGTTATTTAAAATGTGAGTACCTTGTCGGATGACAGTGAGTGAGTCCATGAAAGACATTTTGTCTTTTTTAAAGACGTGTTTAATAAGCCCGAATGATTCTTTAAGCTCCGGGCTATTGTTGATTTGGGAGATTAAGCCTAAGACAAGGCTTATAAGTTGGATTATTTG
>JAJCYU010000427.1 GCA_029262755.1 Anaerolineae bacterium | reverse complement strand
TCTACTGGGCCGCCTAGCTCTAAGAACCCTACTGCATCCTTACCTGCGTCAGTGAAGTTATATACAATAGCCCACCAAGCATCAACGTCATTGGATGCGTGCTGCGCCCACGTAGGATTAACAGCAGAGTCAAATGTCATGACTCCAGCAGCTTCTGATACTAATGTGCTTAATGTACCAAGGCTGGTACCATTAGCTACATAAGAACCTGCAGCGCCTACTTCTGTAAAGTCTCCAAATACAGGGGTCGCTAGGGAAGCAACTGGTGTAGTTGTATTGTCTATAATAGCACAGTAGAACACATCAGTGCTAGCCCAGTTACCTGCAAGCATCTTAGCTTTAGCTTCGTCGAATACTGTAAAATCTCCAGCAGCCATATCTCTATCTCCTTCCGTTAAGTATAAATTTAATGATACAAGCAGTAAGCTTAAACTTTCCTGCTATAAGAATTGAATGGTTAACTCCTGTTGAGAGAAAACCGTAACGTCTTACACCTTCCGCTGAATAGAGAACAGATCCATCCACCTTAGTGTGTGTCTTTCCATCTAGTGATACCAGAGTGGACACTGATAATGTAGCGCCAGAGTCTATAGTTTCTAGCTCTACCTCTTCTAGTGTGAACAGTCTACTTCTAGCATATTGCAGCTTACCTATGACAGCTACTCCATTAGAGGCTGCATACGTAGGGGAGAATTCTACTAGCTTAGTCTCCCCTGTAGATAACATAAAAGATATAGATTCCTTGCTACTCTCTATCTGTCCTCCTACATGCTCAAAGCAATCTACATGAGTTACTTTAAGTTTCCCTAGTCTTTTAAGGGTGACATCATATACAAGAGCATGAGTGAATTCAGTTTCTCCGTAGCTTATTACAAGGTATCTGGAAGCTACAAACTTTACTTTCTTTTTAAGTGTAGTAGTAAGATCTGTAGCTGTGAATATACCTGTAGTCTCATCGAAGTCTTCTATCCTGCCACCGCCTAGAAAGTCAGTGACTTCTGGCAGTATGTTCTCAGCAGTTTTAGAGCTGATAGACTGTAACCCTGCTTTTGAGTAAGAGAATTGAATGACGCTGTTAGCTTCATAAGCTATTAAATCTAAAGCAGAAGCTCCCTTAGAGTTATCCACTTCTCTTAGTTTAAACGGGTACTGAGCGTTACCTGTATATGTAGCCGCCACAGTGTTAGCGTCAGTATGAAATAAGACACCTAAGGAGTTAGTTGTAGCTAATACTATTGCTCCTCCTAACCCGGATATACTACCGCCTCCTGCCCCTGTCACCTGACTAGGTACGAAGTCTGTAGGATCTATGACACTGCTCCATGCCATATCTGTCTGTGTATATGCTATTAGATACCCTGAGGAGGCGGTAATACCTATAAGCAAGTTTTCTGTTAATCCATCTAACGCAGTAGGTACCAGTGTATTAGTAGTCTCATTATATATATAACAGCCGGTCTCTTTATAGAATATATAAGTGACTCCATTTACTGTACCTGTGGTTATATCAGAGGCAGGTACAGGAGCTGTGCTAGCTAATAGTCTCCACACGTGCTCGCCTTCTTTAGCAGAGTAGATAGTACCGTCAGTATTAAATGTAAGCTCTATTCTAGTTCTATCAGATCCGTATATAATACGAGTATCAGAGAAAGTAGTTACAGCAGGAGAGACAGCGGGTACATGAGAGCGATAACCTATAGATCGGTAACCCTCCAGTACAGGCATAACATTATGGCAGTAATACAGCTGAGGATTACCAGAAGCATCAGAATTACCTGAGTCCTTAGACCCTCCTCCTACTATTACAGTTCTGCTATGGTCCTCAGATAGGAGAGGAAAGTTAACAGAATTCAGAGGTACTGTATAGTTTCTCTGAGCCATAGTATTAGATTCCATCTCCTTTGTTATTAGAATCAGCTGATTCTGATTCTGGGTGCGCTGCTTTCTCTCTGTCTCTGTCTCTATCAGCCTCTCTGCGTCTCTGTGCTTTAGCTAAGCGTACACGAGTTAGTGATCCGTAGGCGCCTACAAGGGTAGTGATTATAGTACATACAGCTATTACAGCCATGTAATTATCATTAAGCCAATGCACTGCATCTGATAGCCATAAAGTCATAGCTGCTGTCACTCCTACTAATGTGCCACTGTGGCCGGTAGTTTCTAATATTCTTGCTGATGTGTCTGACATAGGTGTAAGTAGTCTCCTATTAGTGATAGTTAAAAGTGTTAAAGATACACACGCAGCTAATCGTAATACCCTACTAGACTATAGTGTAATATACCGTTACCTCCTACATCACTTGCCCAAGATAAAGATATGTCGCCTCCAACCGCACTAGGTCTAATAACAAGTTCAAAATGATCCTGAGCAATCACAGATGTAGTAGCTATAGCAGTAAATTCGTACCCTTGAGCGGCCAACTCGGAGCTGCTTATAAATAAGTCACTGCATACACCGTTGCTATGTAAACTGCAAAAGGCGCTCCTCCTATTACCTCCAGCGTTGGCTGATCTCGCTACCAGCGTAATTCTTATCATAAGCGCTGTGGAGTCTGCCGAAGGGTTAGGTATAGCTATACAGGTGTTTGACGCAGGGCTAGTTATGGCCGGGTTGTCTCTAAGGCATAAATTAGGAGAGACTCTAGTATACCCAGCTGCACAAGGTTTAGTAGATACTACAGCCTCTGTCAGATTAGGCAGGCCAGTAATAGCTGCCTGATCACCTACAGCATCGACAGAAATGCCGTCCATTATTATATATCTAGTTACTCCTGCTGGTACTCTAGCAAATTCACTGCCTCCTGCTACTCCTACATCTATAGCTTGAGCTGTCTTATTCTCAAACATAAGAGTACGAGGCTCTCCGGTATTTTGGAAAGTCATAGCTCTAGTAGCAGTTAATACTACACCTGTATCTGTAGCTCTTATAAGGCCATAATAAGATTGAGGTACATTGACTGTCTTATCTGCGTCAGACGTATAGTTTAATGATAGACTTCTTACTTCTGTATCAGGTGTGCGGTTATTCTTCCAAGCTACAGACCCATCGCCACCAGTAGGGACTATAGTAGTAAGGTCATCATCTGAATAAGTACCTGGAGCAGCTATAGGAGTCTTATAGAAAAAGCTCTCGCTTCCGTCACCTGAAGAAGTTTTACCTTCTACATATACAGTAGTCTCAGTACCAGTATAAGCTCTTAACCCTGCAAAACTAGCTATAAATATATCTGTATCTCTTACATCTACGGCTGCTGTAATGCCTGTGAATCCTACCGCTATGATTCTATCACCAGCGGTAGCAGGAGAAAGTAAGGTGAAGCTAGTAGTATCACTCTCTACATAGTCTACTAGAATCTCCTGATACACTCCATCAATAAATACCTCTAACGCACCTGTATCTAGCGCATAGGAGAATGCTGTAAGTGTGAATACAGTCTGCCCCTCAGTAGCGACGAGAGTCTCAGCTACCCGCTTAACATCTGCGTTAGTATCTACTATAGTTCTAGGCTGCCATATATTAGCTTCACTCACAGTACTTATCTCCTCTAATATCTCTAATATCTCTAATAGCCGACATCTGAAAGTGCACCCATTTTAAGTATTCCATACTCTTCAGCTACAAACTGAGCGTAGGCTGCTGACTCTTCATCATATCCGATTGTTTTAAATATAACTCTCGCAGCTTCACGGATGATAGCGTATGGATGCTGCTCTGCTACCCATGAACTGTAAGCGCCTGTTCTTATAATAGGATGCACGTAACAACCTAGTAGCATATTAGTAAAGGATACAGATGATCTTATCTCTACTACTCTACCTGCTACATATGCTATGTCAGTTTTATTGCAGCCATAGCTATCTAATACTGCATCTGGAGTTAGTACTGTTATGTCTACTCCATTAGTATCTGTGGCGGATGTGACACGCCGTATATATTTCAGAGACCGGAAGTTAGATAGAAGGTTTATAACATCTAAAGACTGTATATATGCAGCGGAGGTAAACTCGACGCCTGTTTCATATATATCTTTAGAATAGAAATCTGATTGGTGAGCTTTCAGAGTAGCTGCTTTAACTGCTGATTCAGTCTGCGCCACAAGGTCAGGTCTGTTAGTTAACAGGTATACCTCAGCAACGAGTTCATTAAAAGTCATTAGCAGCTACTCCGAGAGCCAGTTATTACTTAGAACCAGCTGAGCTAGAGCTAGATCCAGCAGCTAGCTTACCTAGTGTAGCTGTGCTGACAATAGACGCTTGAGATTTAGAGACTGCTCCGGCAGGTGCTTCTGGAGTATCTACCCCTACTGTTCCGATCTGAGGAGTTTTCTGCTCATTCTCTAAGTACTCAGCAATGATCTTACGCTTGAGAGTAGCCATAGGATCTAAGTCAGCAGACGTCATAGCCTCAGACTTAGCTAGGTAAGGGAAGCCGTTTTCAATCTCTGAGTCTAAGAAGGCTATCTCATTCTCGTCTTTAGTGATATAGCGCCCGCCAGTAATAGTAATTAACTTCCCGTCAGGCATAGCAATCCGCTGGTTACGCAGACTGGACTTATAAACTTGGTATGTTTCTTCTTTAGGTTCTACTGCTTCAGTTGCTGTATTCATAGTATTGTACCTTGTAGTGATGTAGCTAGGTTAGGAAATAAGAAGGGAGAAGATGAGGATACCAGCTACTCCCTTCTTATGTGGTTATACTGCTATGCTGTGCTATCTGTCTTAACCTACTGCACCAGCAGTAAGATTGTAGATAATAGCATTAGCAGGAGGGTTTTTAACAACAGTGGTTAACTCAGTAGTAAGCGTACCACCTACTGCATCAATGCCGTTATCTTGAGCTTCTTTACCAGCTGAGTTAAACTCTTTATCCTGAGTCTTACGATCTCCAAGATAAGCTACTTTAAACGTAGCAAGATCTACAGGAACCATCATCTTAGACCAGGTAGCATTAGAGTTAAACAGAGGATGCTCAATAAGACGCAATTTACCGCGAGCTGTAGTAAACGTACTGAACTGTAAGCCCCAGTTAGTCTGTCCATCAACAAGCTGATAAGCCGCGTTAAGACGACCAATAGCATTAAGGACTCGCTTAGCTGTACCGCCAATGAAAGCTACACGCTCGTTAGCGCCCTTAGGATCAGTAGTCTGATCAAAGATAGGATCGATCATAGCCTCTAACTGAGTCCACGTAGTTGTGGCACCAGCAGTAAAGACATTGGTAGAACCTAAGTAGCTAGGAGGGTAGTAGCTAGCATTACCTACAATGGATACTAAACCGTCCATTGTACGGAAAGGCTGACCGTTACGAGTACCTTCAGACTTCTGACCAAAGAAGAGAGCTTTCTCAATATCAGCAGCATGTAGCGCTGCGTTATCTTGGCGGTTCTCGGCAATGGTAGTATCTCCTGCAATTACCTGAGTAGCAGCAGCAGATCCAGAGATAGCCCAAGTATTACGGAAAATCTGTGTTAGATTTGTAATACGTACAGGGATAATGTTCTGAGCAGTCGGACGTGTGCTAGACTCTTCAAAAGCATTACCTACCTGATAGAGAGTATCAGCGATAAGCGTATCAGCAGCAGCTACAGATCCAATAGATCGTGTAACTCGTACCTGCGTAGCACTGGTAACAGATTCTACTAATACATTCTCTCCGGTAGAGGTCACTCGCATGATCATACCAGGCAGGATATTAGAAGTAGAAACTACAGGTAAATCTACAGCAGCAGCTAATGCAATAGCTCCCATTGTCATTTCAGGGAATAGCATAGTTTTAGTAAAGAAGCCGTGCTCAGTTTGAACTGCTGTCTCAGAAGATAGCATAGAAGTTAAACCGAACAACGGCGCTGAGCCATTAGGCATCAGACGAGTAATCATCTGTGCAAATGAGGGTTTAGCAAGATCAGTAGTGAAGTTGCTAGTATTAAATACTCCGGTAGTCATATTGTGACTCCTTTATTATAAGTAAGGTAAGTAGATAGTGATGGTTAGGGGGTGCTAGTACAGATCAAATGTAGCTGCTGCTGTCTTAACAAGAGTAAACACACGGCTAGACTGAGGAGGAACACTAAGACTGTTATTAGTTCCAACTGCTGTATTGCCTACGCCTGCTCCAATGACAACATCAAATGCTGCTGCCTGGGAGTTATTAACTACGAAGCTGTAAGCGTCGCCAATGTCCATAGTAGGGAAAGCAGCGGCAATAAGAGCAGCGGTAGGCAGTGTGTATACTACATCACTACTTAGTGTCAGCCCTTGGTGGATTAAACCACCTGAGAGTTGTGACACAGTAAGCGTAGCATCTGCCTCTGCATTGAAGTTAGTCGGAATGAAATTAGCAAGCATACCATCGCCAGCTCTCATAGGCTGTGGCATCTTACTGTCTGGTGAAACTAAGGCACGATTAAAACCCATGAGGCTTCTCCTTATAATTAAAAGAAAGTGGAAAATAGTGTAACTAAGTAATGTAACTAAATGGTGTAGGTGCTAGTTACCTGCTAAGTATTTAGCCCAGTCCATAGCATCTGCTTTTGGGTCTACAGTTTCTGCTGCCTTAGGAGAGATAGACTCGCCTAACGCTTCAACAAACTGCTGTGACATAGCTGTAAGTTCATCAGATGTAGCGGTAGGATTCTTGGCCGCTAACTGAGCTTTTACTGCTTCTATCACTGGTTTAACTGCTGGATTTGAAAATATAGGGTTTGCCGCGTATAGGCTATTGGTTGTTGCTTGTGATCTGATAAGATCTGGGAGGGATTTAGTCTGAGAATCTATAGCATCTTTAACTGCTTGCTCTGTCATTTTGTTAGCTGCTAGTGTGGATTGTACTACTGCTTGTCTAGTAACTTCATTAAGCGCAGACATTAAAGCTGCTTGTGCTTCTTCTCCGCCAGCAGATATAGCTGCTTTCATTTCAGGAGTAATAGCTTTTGTAAAGTCTGCTTTAGCTACTATCTCTTGCAGCTTAGCTGGGTCTAACTTCTGCGCTACTGGAGCTGCGTTTTCGCTAGTAGGTACAGGATCCCATAAAGACTTGTATTGGTCAAGAGGGGAATCAGGTTTAGCAGGCGCAGCAGCAGGGTCAGTAGGAGCGCCAGGAGTAGGAGGTGTTGTAGCTCCTACTCCTGAGTTATCTGGGAGATTCCCTGGATTAGTGGGTGTCTGCGCTGGTGCAGCAGGAGCGGCAGGTGCAGGGATAGGTGTACTGGTGTTAAACAAGTTAGAGATTACTGATGATACGGTCATGGTATATTCCTTCTGTTGTGGGTAGTAGATGTGACGGGGTTATTTTGCTTCTGCTGCTCTCGCTGCCTGCATAACTTCCAGCGCAGCATTAGAGCAGTCTATTAGATATGTTAATAGCTGTAACTCTGCTTTCTTAGCAGCCTCCTGTTGTATAAAGTTACCTGGGTTTTCTGGGTCATAGTCTAGTGCTATCTTCTCTTCTGCTACTAGCGCTCTGCGATTCTGTAATACTTGAATCTGTAGGTTACTGAATATAGAGCCTGTAGCTATCTCTGTGTCTGACAGTTCAAATACTTGAAATGAGTTAGTTATCTGCTGCATTATACTGTTTCTCCTGCGTCTGCTGTTTCTGGTGCAGCTCCGGGGGCTGTCTGTGTATCTGGTTTAGGTTTATTAGCGTTAGGGTCGTATCCGTAATCTTCTGGTTTAGGTTGTGGAGGTATCTTAGATTCTTCTACTCCTTTATCTATAGCTGCCATAGCTACTTGCTGCCATGCACCTACTGCTTGCTCATAAGCTGTCTGCTCAGGGGACTTCTCGAATTCAGAGACATTAGCTCCTCTTGTTTTCATAAAGTAAGAGAATAGCGGAGCTATGTTATAGCCTGCTGCTATCTCAGGAGAGGATCCGAGCACTTGTAATGCTACAGCGGTAGATTCAGCATTGATAAGTTTAGTGGAAGGTATAAGACCATCAGACACTTTAAACTTAAGAACTGCTTGCCTCAGTGCTATAGGATCTACTTCTACAGCAGTCTGTCTGTCCTGATTATATAATGTAGTACCTCCCTGATACTGGAGTACATTAAGTTTTAGTATGTGCTTAATAGGAGTAAATAGCTGATGCTCTAGTAAGATGCTAGCCGTCTGCTCTCTGCCATTAGCATTCTGCATTACAGTATCAAACTCTTCAAGCGTCTTATTGCCTTTTACAAACTGTCCCTGAGATGCTTGGTTCTGCCCAGAAGTCTGATTAGCTAGTCCCATGAGTACCTGAATCTGAGACATTGAAAACTGAGCCTGATCTTCCCGGTAAGGGAACTGATACACTGAGTCAGATATCTTCTTACCGTAAGCTGAAGGGCGCACCGGAATCTTAGCAGATGGGTTATCTGAGTTAATGTGAGCCTCAGTAATCTTAGATGGGTCATATAGCACTCTGTCAGATATAGCTCTTCGTCTTGAAGCTATGATAGAGTTCATGAATGTAGAAGCTACTTCTTGAAATGGTTGTACCTCAGATGCTCTGGACTTAGTCTGGTACATAAGACCATCTTCTTTAGGTTGCCCTATTAAGATAGGTAGCCAGTTATGGGCGTTAGTTTGGCGCTCTGCATAGATAATATGCTCATGGTTAACTATAATAAGCTTAAACACTTGAGGTGTATTAGCAGAAGGAAGAACCATACCAAACTCAGAAGGCATAATACGACAATAGAATGTAGTAACTTCATAGGTATCCTTATAGTCTATAAACTTACCTTTACTACTCCCGTCTTTAGCTAATCCTGCCCAGCTCATCCAGTTAGTGCCAGTGGCTCGTGATTCAGGATCTATAACGTCTGGGTTCACTGTAGGTATGTAGTAGTTATATGAGTCTCCTGTAGTTCTAGGGCTAGCATTACTCCCAGACTCGAATGCTTTAGTTACGCTGCCAATGATTATGTCAGGTAAGTTATTAACTAGAGTTTTAAGTTCTAGTCTAGGCATGTATTCAGTAAACCCTGCAAACTCCCCTCTCTTATATACTTCAGTAGGAGCTACTCTAGGATCTACGAATGTATTATATGGGTCTAAGCGACGCAGCTTATTACCTTTCCAAGTTACTTTCTTACCTATACCTTCCGTAAGATTCTTAGTTAGGTCAGTAGTTATCATAGCAGAGGTTTCTTGTGCCCAAGAGACTTCGATAGGTGCAAAGTTATATTTCTCTCCATCACGGAAAGTCATCATAAGGTGGCGCGCCCATCCTCCTACCTGAGCGTGCTCTTCAATAACTGTCTCTAACTGCATTGCAGCATCCATATATTTAGGTTCTGCTACCACTCCGAATAAGGGATACCCTGTAAGAAACACAGATGTTTGATAAGTTACAGCTGTCTCTACCTGCGGCATGACTACAGGCACAGTCACATTCTGGAGCTTAGTTGTGTCTCCTGCTGCATTAGCTGCTTTAGCTCTAGCGTGCTCTAGCGTGTTATCTGCCTCTCTCTGATAGGCTTTATCTATTTTCTCCATACGAGAGCGTAGATCTCCAGAGAAATCTGACTGTAGATCCTGCATAGCTTTATAGTAAACTATAAGAGCGGCTGTAGTTCTAGCTGATAGAGGTACTTTAGTAGCGCCTGCCATATTAGTGGCTCCTTAGAAAGGTGAATTGAAATCAGGTACGCCTATTGCATCGTACTCCTGACTCTCTATTATATTTGATATAACTATAAATTCTCCGAACTCTTCCATTACTTTACGTGAGTATGTAAGTAAATCTAATAGTCCGTCTGTGTTATCTCTTTTAAGTGGATTGAAGTCTGTTATCTGTGCATGTACTAATGGCTTACAGTCTGGGTGCACGTATATCTCTCCAGCTGCATAGCTCTTAAGCATAGCTAATATTCTAGAGTTCTTAGATGACACACCTGAATATACCGGAACTGCTTCTATACCTAGTACTCCCATCTGCTGACATATGAAATTAAACCAGTATAAGAGAGAGTACTGATAAGCATTAGATTCTGTAGCTATGAGTCGGCAGTTATGTTTAAGCGCTAGACCTAGAGCTAACCTGATAGTCTCGCCAGGAGAGAACTTACCTTCCTCTATCTCCATAAGTACAGGGTCTGCATCATGAACCTCGAAGTACCCTATAGATACTGCATCAGCTCCTAGTTTATCTGTCGCTGGATCTATCACTATGAAGTTGCCCGCCGGTATATCTCCGGGAGAGTTAGGTATATCAGGTAACTTAGACAGGTTTATAAGGCTATTAGCTGAAGCATTCTCATCATTAAGTACCTCAGAATAGAATATCTCAGGCTTACCCATAGCAAGATCATTAGCGAACTCAGCTAGTAACTGCTCAATAGGCTGTAAGTCTTCCCATAGAGAAGTACCATCTGCTAATATACCACCTGCAATAAACTTAGTCCAGTTAGCATTGCCTTTAAGCTTACGTAATATAGAATGCTTAGTAGGGTACATGTTAGCTACGAATAAGAACATGCAGCCGTGAGGGGACTTAGCTTTCATAGCTGTACCTACCATCCAATTCTCTAGCGCGGTAGATTGCACTTCTGAATCCGCGCACTCCCTAGATTGGATATCCTCGAAGATCATTACATCAGGACGAGTGTTTTTAATATTAAGCCCGCGAAGGGAGGTCTCTGCTCCGATCGCTGCTATTGTTATATTTCTGCCTCTGAATCCGAACTTCTTAAGAGCTTGTGTATCTTTCTCCATACCTAAGCCCCAGTCACCGAACACCTTTTTTATATTAGGTTCTTCTAGCATGTCTATAATGTCAGATAGTATGTTCTCTGCTAGAGAAGCCTTAGCGCTAATGATAAGAATGAACTTCTTACGTGTGAATAAGATACAGTATACTATAAAGATCTTTACTAGAGTAGTCTTACCAAAGCCGCGAGGAAGACCTAATGCAAGTTGCGGGAAACTTCTAACCTTATGTACATAACCTAGTAACCAAGTCCATACAGATTTAAATACAGGAGGGAAACAGAACTCAAATATAAGGGGCATAATCATAGCAGCTAAGAAATCTAAGTTAGTCTTAGCCGCTTCTGTTACTTCTGATACTGATGCCCCGATCTCTTCTACTACTACCTGCTCATCTACCTTAGTGTCCGCAGCCTCTTTAAAAGATACAGCTGCTTTAGGTAGCGGGCGGTTAGAGGATGAAGCTGGGTCAGTTAGAGTCTCTGGTAAGGGAGACGCTGGATCTGATGATGCCGGATCTTCTCCCCCTAAAGACTCTAGTATGTCCTTATCTGAGTAATTCACGCGGGAGCTAGCTAGTAACTATCTTAGGTACAGGTGTTACATAGCAGCCAGCTGTCTGAGCTTGCAGCCGCCGTAATATAGTAGCAGCATCTTTAGCTTCTTTAACTATAAAAGGTGCTTGCTCTACTGTAACTTCTCTTCCTGTAATAGTCATAGTATCTTCATCCTGCATCTGGCTAGTCAGTATGTACTTCATAAGCTAGCTCTTTAGTGGCAGTTTCCACTTTATCTTCTTTCTTTGTATCTTCCGTCATTGTAAGCAACGTACCAGACTGCATGGTAGTTAGATCCTGCTCTCCTGCGCTGACTACTTGGTTAGTTATATTAGTAGTGAATTTATTTACAATCTGGGTAGGCATAAGGAGAGTCACAATATTAGCTCTGTCTGTGACCTGCTCTGGCGCAGCTTGGCCGCGTCTCGTAGCTCCATTAATTACTTTAATTGCACCTAATATATCACGCGGACGCATTAGTAACGGCAACGAAGCGCGCAGCTTAGTGATAAGAGCGTCTTCTATATTATTATAAGATTCATCTCTCTCATTATATTGCTGTAAGTTCTTATATCTTAATGCAGCTACCTGTTCCGCGAAGGCTTCATTAGATAGAAGCTGTGAAATCCTAGATGCTGTAACACCTAATGCGGTAGCTACAGATTCAGGAGACGCGCCGGAGCCTAGCAAACTAAGTGCTCTATCTTCTACAAATGTACTAGATGGTGATGTCACAGCTTGCTACCTCCTATAGTTTCAGGTTTCTAAGTAAGAAGTATATCATATAAGGAGGAGGAGGAGGTAGTGGGAATAGCGAGGATACTTATTAGGTAGCGGGGTATTCTCCTCCTATACGGTGTAACTGGTAGTGGTAACTAAAAAATTTAGGAAATTGCGGAAGAGGTCTTAGGATATAGGGCTGCCTCAGAAGTAAAAAAGGCTTACTCCCCCCAGGGTTATTAGTATTAGCATATGCGAATGTAAGCATAGGCAGGGGATAGATAGCTGTGAGATATAGGTATAGATAGAAGTAGATAGGCAGAGATAGATACAGGTAGTAATTAGAATGGTAGATATAAGTAATTAGATGTAGGTATGCTTGACAAGGTGAGATAGTATCATGGTATAATCAGAGCATGGATTGGGATACGCCTAGTTCATATAACTAAGAGGATACGATCATGGAATCTATTAATAATGCAGTACAGACAGCGGCACCAATTGCGGCACAGACAATGGCACCAGTAGCGACTAGCTATAAGTATAGCGCGTATGATTCGCAGCTACCTATCACAGTACCAGAAGGCATGAGATTAGTTAAGTGCCTGTATAAAGAGAACCGAAAGACTGGTACTAAAGCAGGCGAGAATAGCTATATTCTAGTACCTGAAAAGCATCTAGATGAGAGTGTGGTAGTAGCAGAGGCGGCGCGGCTTGCACCATATGTTTCTATGTTCTTACAAGACGTAGAGGATAAGCTAATTAAGGCGCATCACACGGCTGGGGGTATAGGATTTAATGATAGCTGGCTAGGGTTAGATAAAATCCTTGAAGCGCTAGAGGACGCTGGGCAAAGTAATAGGCTTAATAAGGAGAAAATAGAGAGCTGGTATGATTCAGCGGTGCTGGATAATCTAGCACTGGCATTTAGTGAGAAACTCGGGATAGATATGACAGGATCGGGTGAGCTGGAACCTACAGAGGCGGAACTGGAGAAACTAGCAGCGGTCACTGGTGCGTATAAGGCTAAGTTTGCAAGCCTTGCTAGTGGTAAGACAGTGTATAGAAAGGAAGAAGCAGAACTATTGCAGCGTGCGCTAGTAGTTGCTGGAGTAGATAAGACTGATAGCATAGGCGCTAGATTCTATGCAAGGCTGGAAGGAATGAAAGCAGCCACGGTGGATAACTTGTTACTAGCATTATAGGAGACTGATACTATGAATAATAATAATGCAGGTATTAACTCAGATAATCCGGCTGTGATCGCAGTCACCCGTGATAGAAAGGATAAGATTCTATCACGTATGCAATTCGCAGATGATACAGTTGCTCAGTTATGGGCATACAATCAGCTAGATACTGATAGCGAGTGTGAGAGTGTGACGGTATATACTGACATATCAGATTATGAGACAGAGATAGAACTATATAGCTAGAACTGTCTCAGTTAGCTAGTTAGCTCCCTTGCCTGTAATGCTGGTATAGATTACAGGCTTTTTATTGTCTATTGGATTTAGCTATTCCCTAAATATGGCATAATGGCATAATGTCACGATATGCCAGTTGGTGCCAGAATGCCAGAATGCCAGAGCGATTTTCACCCACTATATAGGTCGATATTTCACCTCATGTATCTCCCTAATAACTACACTATATAGGTAGATAGCTAGACTGTGTATAGGTAGTATCTAGGTAACAGCTATGTATATAGTATGTATATAAGAGATATAAGTATATATGTATTAATTAGTTATATTTTTAGTAGGGGTTAAATCATACCGTAGTGTAGAACCTTAACTAAGAGAGACTATATAGGCGCCATTACCTATGATGTGATATAGGCACAGGCAGGTAACAGCTATATAGGCACAGCCTAGCTGGTAGCTATGTATATAGCTATTAGATCTATAGTGGAGTAGAATACAGAGGGGTAAATAGGGGTTGACACCCTTCTGGCATTCTGGCATAATGGCATATGCTGACACCTTGCCAGAATTCCCTGATAAGCTGTTAGATTAGAAAGCAGAAGAGATAGAGACATTAGAAACAAAGGAAGGAGAAAAATAAGTCATGAGCACCACACCTAAACGGTATCGGCCTGTATTATCTGCCGCTATTATAGATCACATACTGTATCTTGCTAAGAGTGAATCACCTATCTCTCAAGAGAGTATGACAGTGATTTCTATACTAGCTCCGTTTCAAGCTAAGATACAGAATGCAGGTATAGCAGAGGCGTATAGCTTAGCGCCACCGAAACAGGGACTAGAAGAGTCATTAGGTATGACAGTACCTACTACAGGAGGAGGAGCTACACCCCCAGCGGAGTATCTTACTAAGGAACAGGTATGGGCTAATGCTTATATAAAGTACTCTATGAATCCTGCAAGCTGCACTCTATCTGAGATAAAAGCAGCTAAAGAGCATATGTACCTGCACTCTCTTATGAGCGAAGAAGAAGAAAGAGAGTTTGAAAGAGAGCAGGTAGATATAAGACAGGCAGATTAGAGAGACTAGCAGTTACGCCTACACCAATGATACTAGCAACACGTACTAATATGGAGAATGATACTATGAGTAATAGAGATACAAGCATTAGAAAAGATCAGATAATAGTTACAGAAGATATGATAGGTAGAGAAGTATTCTTTGGTGCCTTTCCTGATATGTCTGATTATATACACTATACATTCACACCTAATAAGAGATATAGAGTAGAAAAGACGACTGAGACTGGCGGAGTATATATAAGAACTAATGACGATCAGCTTATATGTATCCTTATTAACCATCCTTGTGCTCATCTAGACTGTGTAACCTACTGGAAACTAGCTGCTCGTACCTCTAGCAAGCAGAATCTAGTAAGCACCGTATCTGGCCGTAAGATTTAATCCTACCTATGGCTAAAATACATTGTGCCATAAGCGGTATAACCTTTTCCTGTGATCACGGCTCGCTAGTTATAAGATCAGAAGAAGGTTATTTTCACCCAATCTTTGCCTTACCGTATAAGAAACTATACGGGTTATATTCTAAGCATTGCTCCGGGCAGCTACCGCCTACAGATAGCTACCTGCTATTTCTAGCGTTCCTACACTCTACAGAGCAAGTAGCATGGAACTCTCCAGCTACCTGTAATCCTAACGACTCTGCTACTATCTCTCTTATAGAGAATAATATACACCAGCTTATAAGAGTAGTAGAGCTTACTAACTGTATCGTGCATCCTTCATTCTCTCAACCTTCTTTCTCTGTTAACCCTGAAACATCTTCTCTGGCGCAGATACCTAACTGGATAGCTGCATGGGAAGATAATGTAGCAGACTTTAGATACGGCAGGAAAGCTAAGATAGATTATGAGTCATTACAGAAAGCAGAGAATAGACTCTCTCACTGTATAAAAAGTGGTATGGAACCTAAGTACTATGCTGGAATGGTAGCAAGTTGGGCTTCTAAAGCAGCAGAATTCCCTCCAGCTAATAATGAAGCATGGTGTAAACTAATACGCTCTTGTTTTAATAGCTCCAAAATGTTTGCTACACCTATCTCTGAGATAAGAGAGGTAAAAGAGTTTTGCGAAGAGAACATAGAAGCAGGTTCTATACATTTCCATGCTCTTATGAGTACTCTTAGAGAAGGTATATCCCGACATACAGACTTCTTAGGGCTAGGTACTTCTAACAGTCTAGGGTATATGCTTCTACCTTCTGAATCTACTAAGAATCAGACAGAAGTAGAGGCTATATTAGCTAAAGCTACAGATTCCCCTCCTGTAAGAACTGATTACACCTCTCAGTTAGATTATATAAAAGCTAAGCTGAGATATAGGGTAGCTACACTGGAAGCTAAGAAGAAACCAGATACACCGCCAGATACACAGAAATCATCAGATACAAACATATCACAGGAACCTAAGCTATGACAGACACAGACACAGATACAGATACCAGAGACTCTAGAGAATCTCGCTACCGTGTACAGAACCCACAGTATACTATGCTCCCTTCAATAGATGTACTTAATAAATACGGTATACCTAAATCTACCGCTCTCTATATGCAGCAGTCTTTCTGGCGTATAGAGCCTGAATACCAGAATATATTCTCTAGTTACTACCTCCTGTATTGGAGCGCTGAGTACTTCTCAGATAGACTTCACAGAGGTGTGATTACTAGAGACGGTGTAGACTATCAGGTAAGATTTTATAACTGTGACTCTGGTATATTATATGGGGCAGGTAGCAAGCAGGTAGCGCTATCATTTAGAGAGCTACAGCCGGAATATAAGGCAGCAGCTATAGTATTAGTTACAGCTAAATAGATACAGTTAATAGGAGCTTACACAGTTATGACTAGATTCTATATATACCTCCTAGTTAAATGCTACATATTTAAAATAAGAGCTAAGGTAATAGTGATTGCCTCTATAAGGAAACTAAAGACATGGTTACTATAAGTAAGAGCAGACTAGCTGAGATAGTAGCAGCTGCTAGAGAGAAGAATAGGGATAGAGAGAAGAAGATAGAACAGGTACAGGAGCAGGAACCAGTAGAGACAGCGGAAACAGAAGTAGTATCTGGAGTATCTACCCCCCTTACCCATACTTCTATGGACGGTAGCCTTATTACCTACAATGCTAAACAGGAAGAATTCGTTCGTCGCGTAGCTGCTGGAGAGTCAGTGGTTCTTATAGGAGCGGCAGGTACAGGTAAGACTACAGCTACACAGGGAGGTATGCAAGGACTAATAGAATCTGGCACTATACCTATCTTACAAGGTACACAGCATAAGCACCTTATAGATGGTACGCCCGGAATACTTATTATATCCTATACGCGGCGCGCTGTTAATAACATCCGTAAGGTACAGTCTGAGGAACTAAAGAATAACTGTATTACAGGGCATAAGCTATTAGAATACGCTCCTGTATACTATGAAGTGTATGATCCTGAGACAGGTACTAATAAAAAGACTATGAGTTTCGAGCCGCAGAGACACGCTAATAATCCACTACCTGATACTATAGCTACCATAGGAGTAGAAGAAGCCTCTATGCTATCAGTGGATGATTATAATAAAATAACTGCTGCCCTAGGTCATTCTGTACAGTGGATATTTATAGGAGATATAAACCAGTTACCTCCTGTATTCGGGCCTGCTATACTAGGATTTAAAATGCTAGAACTCCCTGTAATAGAGCTTACAGAAGTCTATAGACAAGCATTAGAATCTCCTATTATACGACTAGCTCATAGGATACTATCTGGTAAGCCTATACCTGTAGAAGAATACGCTTCATGGCATGTACCAGATCAGCTTACTATACACCCATGGAAGAAGAAACTCTCTCCAGATACCGCGCTACTAACCTTAGCTGCATTCTTTACTGCTGCTTATGATAAGAAGGTATATGACCCAGATACAGACAGCATACTTATACCTTATAATAAAGCCTGTGGAACTATAGAGCTTAACAAGCATATAGCTAACCATATAGCTAGAAAGACTGGAGCTATAACCTATGAAGTAATGGCAGGGTTTAATAAGCATTACTTCTCTGTAGGGGACAAGGTACTATATGATAAGGAAGATGCAGAGATATTAGAGATAGAGCCTAACCTCTCTTATAGTGGCGGCCGCGTACAGAGAGAGTCTGCTCACTTAGATTACTGGGGACATAACCATAAACCAGATAGAGGAGCTGGAGCGCCCACTTCTATCTCTGACGTAGACGCCTTACTAGATCAGGTTGCTTCATCAGAAGATAGAGTAACGCAAGGATCACATAAGCTAACAGTGAGATTGCTAGATACAGGAGTATCCACTACACTCTCTAAAGCAGCGGATATAAACAATCTGCTACATTCCTATGCACTTACCGTACATAAAGCTCAGGGTAGCGAGTGGAGAAAGGTATATCTATGTCTCCATCAGTCTCACGCTACAATGTTACAGAGAGAGTTGCTATATACTGCTGTCACTCGTGCTAAGGAAGAGCTGTATGTAATATGTGAACCAGAGAGCTTTACTAAAGGAATAAAGAGTCAGAAGATTAAAGGAGATACGCTAGCAGAGAAGGCAGAATTCTTTAAAGGTAAGAAACTAGCAGGAGGGGATTAGATATGACAACCACAACTAAACGGCCTAACCGCACACCTGTACTAACACCAGCAGCTTCACAGGTACAAGCACAGCAATCTATAACCCTAGCGACTAGAAAGATAGCATGGATTAAACGGTTTAGACTACAAAATATATACCCTATCTCTT
Source organism: Anaerolineae bacterium (assembly GCA_029262755.1). GTDB lineage: Bacteria > Chloroflexota > Anaerolineae > Epilineales > Epilineaceae > JAJCYU01. The sequence goes on along the minus strand of JAJCYU010000427.1, from coordinate 24,698 downwards.
TACCTAGAGGTGTAGCTACCATAGAGACCTATCATGCACTAAATGATCTTAACAGACGTATAGATAGCCTGCGACGTATGCTAGATAAAGACCTAAAAGCGTATGAGTCTCGGCTCCTGTCTCCTCCTACAGACCAGCTAAAACTACCTCTGTAATCTAAGAAGAAAATACTTGTTGACACCTCTATACTATCTGGTATCATATGTATTCTGGAGTTGCAGGATCTCCACCGTTAGCGGAATTAAAACCTGCACCATAAAGAAAGAAGTTACTATAGTAAGTTTTACCCGGAGTATATAGCTCCTAATCTTAACTCCTAACACATAAGGAACGAAGTAATGAACACACAGACAGAACAACCAGAAGAAAATGCACCAGATGTAGTACCCTCAGAACCCGCCCATAAAGGCCCAGTGACTATCGCAGCTACTAACCCCTCTCCAGAAGAGATGAAGTCTCTTATCGAAAACATCAAAGTTAACCATAACTTTGCAGTAGACGTTAAAGCAGTTAAGTTTAACTTTAAGCGCCAGAAAGATAAAGACACTGGTATTGAAACCATCCGTGAAGCGGTAGAACTAGCTGTACCTTTCCCTTCTGTAGAAGGCATCTTAGCTATCCTAGAAGCTGGCGGTACACAGCTAGATCTTCTACAGGATGCAGTAGAAGCTGTGATTGTAGCTGTAGCTCGTGACATCATTGCAGAAGATACAGCTATCAATGCCTCTAACTTTCCTATTGATAAGATTACCTGGGAAGCTATTGCTAACATGCCTAAAGCGCAGCGTCGTGGCGGCGGTATTCCTAAGGAAGTATGGGAAGGCTTTGGTCAGGACTACATTGAAGTTATGCCAGAAGCTACAGGTAAGTCTGTGGAGCAGATTACAAATGCTTCTAAGATCCTTGTAGGTAAGCTGAGTAATGTACGTACTAACGAGCCAGTACTGGAGCTACTGGTAACGCAGCTTGCAATCTACGCTGATAACTCTCCTAACATTGAAGAGTATAAAGAGTGCGTAGAGTTCTTGCTTAACAAGGCTGATACGTTCCTTAATGTATCTCCTGAAGAGTTGCTCTCTGCATTGTAGCGCCGTCTGAGAATCGCAGGAATAGGTATTAACTAAATCCCTGTGCGACTGACTCACGATACGAGTCACTTTAAAAAGAGGTTCTTTGTGATAAAAGTATTAGGTTACCTCCGCCTCTGCCTAATACTTTCCCTCTCTCCCCACTGTCACAGAGAGCCTCTCTTTAAACATAATCTAAGGAGCGGTGTGAGACAGTATCAACCTATATGGGTACAAATAAAAAAAGATAAGAAAGCTACAATATTAGCTCATGGTTGTGCTCACCCTAGAATTATACAAGCTGTAATGAAAGAGAGAAGCGAAGATATTTCTTATAGAAACACTCTTAAACGTAAAGGATATAAAGCTGTGCTAGATAAGAAGTCAGATATAGATAAAGGCACACTGGAATTTATATTAACTGAGATTAAACTAATAGGATTAGAGGACTTATAATATGAGCGGCAGTATAAATACACCTTTATCTTCAGCTACCGTATCTCTTACAGCAGAGGACATAGCTAGAATTATGGTAAGTGCTGTAGCTAAGGCTACGCTAGTTCCTTCTGATAAAGCGCAGCTATATGTAGAGCAGAATATACATAAGCACAGAGCCGCTGCTTTATCTGTATTTGCTATCTACTTTGCGAGAGAGAACAGATGAGTACTACGCTTCCTACACCTAATCCTGACTCTACCCAAGCATATCTAATACGTGAGAAACTAGCTAACTTAGAAGCTGCATTAGATCAAGCCCTTCCTAACATACCTACCCTGTTACGAGACATACATACGCAGCTAAAGAAAGATCCTGATATAGTTACTATACTTAGTGACGAAGAGTGTGGTATCTTAGTGCGTGGGCTTAAGAAACAGACTAAGACTGAGATAGCTGTATCTGCCATGAAGAGTAAGCCTAAGAAAGCTATGTCTAAAATGACAGTGGATGACCTGTGATGCCCGGTAATAAGGAAGGTACTGCTCCTGACAATTTCATGGGTAAGAGATACTCACCTAAACTAGACTGTAATATCTCTATCTCTCGTATTAACTCTAACTCTGAGATAATAGCTATAGGCGCTGTGTTATTTGCAACAGATGGAAAGACACAGATAGACGCATTCTTTATAGAATACAGCGTCCTACCACTTACTGAACATATATTTGATTCAGTAGAAGAGGCTTATATGGAACTGCTAGCTGTAGATGCAGCTCGCTCTAAAGAGACTAACTCTCATCAATAGTATAGCTGCTAAGATTGCTGAGATGCGAGCAGCGGCAGTTCCTACACCTCTAGCTACATACTTACATATACTAGCTAGGGCAGACACTGAATGTTATATAGACTATCTAGCAGGGGCGCGCGCATTAGCTGCCTACCTAGCACCATTAGAGTTACCAGTGTCCACTTATCCTGAGATAACAGATAACAGTTATAACTACACTGCATTACTAGGTGGTTACTATATACAGGAGTTAGCAAGAATGCTAGCAGATAGTGGGTATATACCGGGCTGTAATGATAGAAACATAATCACTAGAGCAATACTAATAGTAACACTGAGTGAAGTAGTGCCATCTATAAATAGAAATAGAAACAACCAGACAGGAAAGGAAGCTAATACCTATGACTCCTTATAAATACCACGCTTACATACGTGACCTAGAAGCATACCTAGAATATGAACGCTTACAACTCCCTCCTCATAGCTGGCGCAGATAGCATATGAGCACTATAGATGATTTCTTAGGAGGCTCATTAGATAATAGCAGCTACCCTGCCTTGGGGGTAGACACCAATGAGCTATCTGCTAGTGACAGTGGCGGTGACAGTGAACTTGTACCTATTACTGGTATAGATCCACGTATGCAGCTACTATCTCACTCTTCTCGCTTACTCCTACATACCTGTCCTAAGAAGTATCAGCTATATAAGCTAAACTCCTTAGACTCTGGAGAAGAAGATAGCTCTCGCGGAGTAACATTCGCATATGGTACAGCTGTAGGTGTAGGGCTGCAGTCAGTATTAGAAGAGAAAAGCACTAATCAGATATTCCTAGATACATTCCTAGCATGGGACGTAGACCTATTAGACAGGAATGACAGGCAGAAGAAATCTTTCTGGGAGGTTATGTTCTGTGTACAGAAGTTTATACACATGAAAGAGCGCGGATACCTAGAAGATTATGAATTAGTATACTATCAGGGAGCGCCCGCAGTAGAGCTAGCATTTAAGGTTCTTATGCCTGATGGATTTAGTTATCGTGGCAAGGTAGATGCAGTGCTGCGGCATAAGACTACTGGTGCCATTGTAGTACTAGAAGTAAAGACTTCCTCTAATGCTCCTAATAGCGCACAGTATAAGAATAGCGGACAGGCATTAGGTTACTCAGTAGTACTGGACTTTATATTCCCTGAGTTATCTTCTTATAGTGTGCTGTATCTAATCTACCATTCACGCGGCAGAGAGTTCCATGAGCTGCGATTCGATAAGTCTCTGCTACAGCGGGCACTATGGTTACAAGAATTAATCCTAGACTCTAAGCTGGTAGACCTATATGAGGAAACTGAGGCTTACCCTATGCACGGAGAGAGCTGTTATAATTTCTTCTCTCCTTGTGAGTACTTAGGTCTGTGTACGCTCTCTACAGAGAATCTAGTTAAACCTCTCACTGTAGGTGATGTTCGCGCTATGGATAAGAGAGAAGAAGAGTATAAGTTTGTAGTAGACTTCAATGATCTAGTGGAAGCACAGATTAAGAAAGGAGAGATGTAGATATGAACGCACCCGCTACTGAGCGTATGGTACAGCTACCTGATAATCCAGGAGTAATAAGAGACACCTCTACTGGAGCTAACTATCATCTAGGGGATGCAGAAGAAGCCGCTGCCATATGCGTACTTATAAATACTTATCACGCTAAGGTAGCTTCTCTAGTTACAGTGGCAGGTATGCTGCATCGGGTAGCTAAGAGAAGTAAAGCATCTTATGAAGCATCAGTGGAAGAGAAAGAGGAGGAAAAGAAATCTAATGGATAAATATATAAACAGTTACGGTAAGCCTTGCTACAAAGGGGTAACACCAGATACACGCCTAGTAGATTTAGTGTTCCATACACCAGAGTATGTATGTGAAGGCCATTCACAAGTAGCGCTACATACTAATCTAGGGAGTCTGACAGTAGTAGATAAGATGACAGGTTATGGGTATAGAGATGTAGAGACAGGGTATAGAGATATAAACGGTAAGTTCTGGCTTGCTTCTGGTGGCTGCGATGTAAGACATAGCGGAGCAGATACAATAGGAGAGGCTATAGCGTGGGTTAAAATAAACGCTAACACCTGCATTGGTATTGAGACCTACACGGAAGAAGAAAAAAACCGGAGAAGAAATGGCTAATGGCTAAACTAACAACTAAAGCAGCATCTAAAACACACAGAGTAATAGTATTCGGCGCACCTAAAACTGGTAAGTCATTACTAGCAGGTAAGCTAGCAGAGTACTATAAGATTATCTGGGTAGATATGGAGAATGGGCATGAGACATTGTTCCAGCTACCTGAATCATGGCAAGAGAATATAGAACTAATAAATATACCAGATACGCGCAGCTTTCCTGTAGCTATAGAGACCTGCCTTAAAATGGTTAAGGGCGCTGTATCTATCTGTGAAGAGCACGGTAAGGTAGCTTGCATGGTATGTAAGAGAGCTGAGACAGATATTATGAAAGCTGATAATACAGCTGATGCACATAAGGATCTATTCATAGATGTAGATCTACCTAACCTAGGCCATAATCATCTAGTAGTATTCGACTCTCTTACACAGCTATCTAACTCTGCTATTGCTCACATCACTAAGTCACAACCTGATGACTATAAGCTAAACTATGATGACTGGGGTAATCTAGGTAAGCTACTAGATATATTCCTCTCTCACATACAACAGGCAGGGTACAATGTAATAGTAATTTCTCATGAAACTGAGGCTGAGACAGAAGGTAAGAAGAAAACATTAGTGCCAGTAGGAGGTACAAGAAACTTCTCCCGGAATGTAGCTAAGTATTTCGATCATGTTATCTATGCAGAGAGAAAGAATAAGAAGCATGTATTCGCTTCTGATACTACCTACGCTACTAATATCCTTACTGGCTCCAGAACTGGCGCTAGAGTAGAAGATCAAGGAGACGGAGAAGCATCATTGCTACCTATATTTAAACCTGAGCTATTTAAAGTAGTAGAGGGAGTAAAGAAGCTACCTTCTCCAGTAGCCGGAAAGGAAAGGGCAGGTAACATACTTGCTGGACTTAAGAAAGGATAAGCAAAAGTTTCTGGCTGTAGTATAAGCCATAGACGACTGGCTCCCGTAAGGAGCTACACTAACCGTATATAAATAAGCTACATCTATATATATACATATACATAAACCGTAAATCTATACATACATAAAGGAAATAACCATGTCAGAAATTGATGACCTACTAGACTCTACCCTTGACGATCTTGAAGACCTACCGGAATTTAAAACTTTCCCTGCCGGTGTTCACAGAGCTTCTGCTACCATGGAACTTAAAGAAGTTAACGGCGTGATGAGTGTAGAGCTGGCTTTCGTAGGTATGGAAACTATTGAGTTAGCTGAGCCGTCTAAAGATGAGCCTATTAAGGCAGGCGACACTTCTAATACACTGTACAAGCTAGATAATGAGTTTGCACGAGGTAAACTGAAACAAGTTCTCAAACCTCTAGGTGAAGCCCTGGGTACGAGTGTAACTCGTGAGATCATTGAGCAGACTAAAGAGGTAGAGGTAGTTATCCTTACTTCCATCCGCGTTGATAAGACTGACACTGATCGCAAGTTCCTTAACATTAAAGAGCTGAATGTAGTATAAGCAGCTATAACATAGGAGACTCTTAGATTTAATACACCTTGTAGCCCCCATACTATGAGGTGTATTTTGTATGAGATGTTACCACCACTGATACACCGCACATAACAGGAGAGAAGATATGAGAGCAGGTAAAGCAAAGAGCTTAGCTGCAATAATAAGTCTAGCACAGGCGTTCGGTTATGGTACTCATAGAACCCAGAACAACTTGTTCCGTAAGTATACCCGCCGCACTTCTAAATATACTCCACATCAGGGAGCAGGTGAGTGTGCCCGTAGAAGAAAGCAGATGCGTAGAAAAGTATCTATAGAATTCGCGAGTGCGTTGGCTTATAAGGGCTAGCGCCTCCTATGTCTAAACTAACTGCTCATATAGCAGCACTAAGAGCTAAGAAAGAAACTGCCCCAGCTAAGACTATAATATCTGACGATGCTATAGTTTTCTGGGGCACTCTTGCTGATAAGGATTACCTACATCAGCTACGTTCCTGTGTAGGATCTACTACTACATTCTTACGCCTAGAAGCTGTGACTACATTAGCTCAAGTATCTATGTACTGTGAGAAGAAAGGAGTCACTAGAATAGTATCCACTTCTCAGTCACTGCTATCTAAGCTACTTCACTGGGATAGGAGAGCGGCCGCTAAGATAAGTAACTATGCTGGATCATACTTCACTATACCGGCATTCACAGCAGGTGGCCCTGAGATAGAGATAGTATTTATATCTCCACTAAAGCAGTTAGTCACTGTGCCTTACGGTAAGTTCATGGCTACTAGGATTATCTCTAAGCTGACTAAGCCGGAGCGCTGGTATAAGGCTACACCTTTTAGCTGGCAGCTACTTACTCCTACGAATGAGGCAGAGCAGTTCAGCTTATTCAGCGATGCTTTCCTAGTATCAATTGATATAGAGACATTTGAAGAGAACGCTACAATCAGATGTCTCTCTTATACAGGATTTTTCTATACGCCTCCAGCTGACGGAACTACACACACTACTAAGCTAGGCATATCAACTATAGCTAATACAGTTCCGGATGCTATTGTATCATTCAGTGTAGTCCTCCCCTTAGATTCCGAGTACTCTCTCGCTATTATGCGTAAGTGGAACTGGGAACTAAAATCACCAAAGGTATTTCAAAATGGAAAATATGATCTCTCCTATCTATCAAGATATAATTGCCCTGTCTATAATTACCGCTACGATACAGCTAATATGTTTCATGCTTGGCTTAGTGAGATACCAAAAGATCTTGGGTTCCTTAACGCATTCTTTATCAGAGACGCTATGTATTGGAAAGATCTTGCTAGTACTAATGATCTTTACGAGTATTATAAATATAACGCTCTGGATACTTGGGCTACTGGTAATGCTTTACTTGCAATGATACTAGAGCTGCCTGAATGGGCAGAAAGAAACTACATAGCTGAGTTCCCTCTAGTATTCCCTTGTCACATGGCAGAGATGATAGGCTTAGAAAGAGATATGGATGCACTAGCAGCTGCCCGCGCTGAGGTAGATACCACTATTGCAGATAAGAGTAAGCGTCTAGACACTATACTAGGTGTAACAGGATTCAATGTTAAGTCTGCTAAGCAGATGAAGCAGCTACTCAAAATTCTAGGTTGCGGGGATCTTAAGAGCGCGGACGCTAAGAATCTAGCCAAGGTTCGTTTCCGTCATCCGTTTAATGCAAGAATAATAAATCTAGTATTAGAGATCCGCTCTGCTAGAACTATGAAAGAAAACTATCTCCAGACAGGTAGCAGCGCTAAAGAATTCCACCGGCAGGATGGTACAGGTAATAGAATACTTACTACTCTTAATCCTCACGGTACTGACAGCTCTCGCCTAGCATCTAAAGAGCATCATTTCTGGTGTGGTACTAACGTGCAGAAGATACCTAGAGGGCCGATAGTTAAGCAGACACTAAGAGCCGATCCAGGATTCTATCTAGCTGAGGTGGATCTGGAGCAGGCAGAGAGTAGAGACACTGCTTATATATCAGGGGAAGAAGCTCTTATAGAAGCAGTAGAATTCTCTCCAGACTTTCATTGCGCTAACGCTTCCGCCTTCTTTGGCGTACCATTTGAACAGTTATACGATATATCTACTCACACTAAACTTAATGTCGCTCTCCGTGATATAGCTAAGCGAGTTAATCACGGAGCTAATTATAATATGGGCGCATTCGTATTAGTAGAGACTATGGGAGAAGAGAATATAGTTAAGGCGAAGAAGCTACTAGGGTTAAATAAGTTTCTTAGTTATGTACAAGTAGCTGACTACTTGCTAGTGCGCTTCCATGCTACGTACCCCGGAATAAAAGATACATTCTATGAAGGTGTGATAGATGAGATAATGACTACAGGATTACTGGCACACCATACACTGCCGGAGACAGGTCTAACTCGCAGGTGTTTCGGCGATCCTACTAAGAGCAAGATGCAACTTAATTCTTATGTATCACACCCGCCGCAATCATTAAATGCACAGACACTAAATAAAGCGTGGATGAAAGTATTCACAGAGATAGCTATTAATCCTAAGTATGCAGCTAACTTTAAACTAATAGCTCAGATCCATGACTCCATTCTATTTCAGTACCGCATAGGTCATGAGTATTTATGCGGAAAGGTTAAAGACTGTATGGAGGTACCTGTGACTATAGAAGGTTATGACGGAAAGATAAGAACATTCACTGTGCCTGCTGGTATTAAAGCAGGAAAAGGCGGTAAGCCAGCAACCTATTGGAGTGAAACGGAATAATATGAGCTATATTAGAAAGATGATAGCTATACTTAAGGCTAGACCTGTTCCTTATAGTGAGCTGCGCCACAACTCTCATGCACTAGCTATCTATAACGCATTTTTCTTCGGTAAAGGTAAGGACTAATAATAACATTATGCCAGAGAGCAGTAAAGTTACAGAACTCCCTGCCACTTCTGGTGAGGACTTCTTCTCCTTATATCTATCCTATACAGCTAATACAGAGTGCCCTACCTTCTTCCACCGCTGGGTAGGGATAGCTTGCTTAGCTGCATGGGTAGGTAGAGACATACACTTTCCATTCGGTCACTTTAAAATCCACGCTAATATGTATACTATGTTAGTAGGATTAGCTGGCACTAAGAAATCTACCAGTATTAAGATAGGTGTAGAGTTACTAGAGGCTGCCGGTTACTCTCACTTTGCGGCGGATAAGACTAGACAGGAGAAGTTCCTGATAGATCTAGCAGAGTCAGTGACAGGTGGCGGGGATGATGAGGATATACTAGAATCTAATATATTCGGAGCGGCTGATACTTCTTCCCTTCCGCCTGCTGAGTGTTTCGTAGCGGCGGATGAGATTAATAACTTCATAGGTGTAGGTAATCTGGAGTTTATGTCTATACTAGGTGACTTCTGGGATAGAGATAAACCATTTAAATATAAGCTAAAGAATTCAGAGAGCGTAGTTATCCCTTACCCTACCATTAATATCTTAGGCGGTAACACCTTTGCTGGATTCAATAAGCTATTCCCGCCAGAAGCTATAGAGCAAGGATTCTTCTCCCGGTTACTATTCATATACGCTGAACCTACTGGAGTTAAGCACACTATACCTCCTGATCCAGATGCAGGTATAAAAGCTAAGCTGATAGAACAGCTACATGCTATTAAGGTAGCGGTTCGTGGGAAGCTCTCTATCCACCCGGATGCTTATAAGGTGCTAGATAAGATATATAAAAACTGGCCCGGCCTAGAAGATCCTAGATTTGACGCATATGAGAACAGGAGGTTACAGCATCTGATTAAGCTATGTATGCTAGCCGCCGCTGTCAGATTAAGTAAAGAGATTATACCAGAAGATATAATTTATGCTAATACCATTCTCACATTTACTGAGGCTCTTATGCCAAAGGCTTTAGGAGAGTTTGGTAAAGCTAGAAACTCAGATGTGACACATAAGATTATGATGCTATTTGAATCTACACATACTGTACTTACATTTCAAGCTATATGGAAAAGCGTACATGCAGATCTGGAAAGAAGAGATCAGCTATCAGATATAATAGGTAACCTGCTAATAGCAGAGAAGATACAGTATGTAGAAGGAGGTGCCGGATACCTGCCTATAAAGAAGCGGATAGGTGAAGGGATAGATGGCGCTGTAGACTGGACTATACTTACAGACGCAGAACGGGAGTTATTATAATTATGAGCAGCGAACTAAGATGTAAAAAGCATAACATAGATTTGGAGTGCGTAGGCGGACGTAGCGCACACCTTAGTAACTGGTACTGCCCTATATGTGATAAGGAAGAAGCTATAACTATGCACGTAGATGATATCCGTAAAGCTATGGAGTCACTGTTTAAGTCTGTAGGATATACTAAAGAGCCGCGCATTATGCAGGGTATGGGTAATAAAGTAGCTAGCTACGTAGAACATACAGAACAAAAGCTCACTGATGTACGGCTAACTATTAACATAGGGGAGGTAGAAAGTACTAACTGCTTAGAGAGAATATATAAACCTACTGTCTCTCGTAACCTACATCTTACTGCTCACCCTCTGGATATAAGCGCAGTAAAGACAGGGTGGGAAGAAGAGCTGCATAGGATGCTGGATAGCGAGATAGCATCTATAAAAGCTGATCTAAGGAGAGCTAAGTTATGAGCACAAAAGGTACAGGTAAATACCATGAAGATTTATTAATACTAATAATCTGGAGCATACTATTGTTACAGCTAATAGCTGGCATCGCTGGTGTGTGGCTAGCATATGAAGTGATACAGATACTAACAAGGGCGGGGCTATGAGTAATCTAGTACTAGCTACATCTTTCTTCCTCGGTACGTGCAGGCCGATAAGTGAGCTGTGTCAGAAAGATATGGCTACAGAGGAGATAGCACTAATCTATACCTACACTGAGAGTATCAGCTTCACCCTACGCGGTAGCCATACATCTAGGTATAGGAACAATATGTGGGTAGTAGATGATAACAGTGACGGCTCACGTGATAGGGATAGAGGAAGTGAAGCAGTAGAATTCGGTATAACATACTCATGGAGATTAGGATTATGAGAAATTTAGATTGGTGGACGGGTAAGACATTTGTAATGACTGACTTGGAAACAACCTCAGTCAATGCGTATAATGCAGGTATAACTTCACTTGGTATGCACGCATTTAGATTTGATATAGACGAAGATACAGGAGGTTTAGTTAAGCAGGATGTATATGACCTGTATGCAGCAACAGAACCTGAATTCTTAGATATGCACTTAGACTCTGCCAGAGGCGTTTTACACACAGGTACTTTAAGGTGGAGAAACTCACAGCCAGAAGGTGGGTTATCTGCTACAGAGAAGAAGCATTTAATTGAAGATAAGGCTATAGGGTTTGATACAGTAACAGCCTTATTGAGTTTAGTGGATGATTATTTTAAAGAAATTAAAGAACAATCTATAGGAGATGTACATGTTATATCTAACCATACAGAATTTGATATTTCAATCTTGCAGCGTTACTATTACTCAAGCTACTCTTTTCATCCAGATGCAGATGTAGTTCTTCCTTGGGGCTTCCGTGCTGTGCATAACATGCAGGATTTGATCATAGGCTTAGGTTACGATAAATCTGAGATACGCAAGGAGTTAGGTATAACTACATCTCACAGTGCATTAGATGACTGCCATACACAGACTGATATATTAGAGTGTGCGTTACGGCACGCTATAGCAGATAGCAGATAGCAGATAGCAGCCGTCTAGGAGTAACACTATGGGAAACTTAAAGATTGAGATGTTCCATGAGGATAAGGTGCAATTGAACCTAGAAGTACAGAAGCACCCAGATCTTATGAAGCTGTTAGCTAATCACCCTGCTGGAGAGTATGAGATACAGCTTGCAGAGATAGCAGGGTACTGTGGTATAGCTCTACACGGAGACTACCTTCCTAGCGATCTGGATAGACTATGTGGATTGCTGGTGAAGAAGCTAATGGAGAAGAGGCTGCCACTAATACTTAGTAGTAGCGGCCCGATTATAGCAAACTAATAGGAGAAGTAGATATGTCTGATAAGATACCAGTGCTAGATCACGGATTCGTGAGGCTAGTAGACTCTATGGGAAGTGACCTAGCTATAGCAAGAAACGCCCGTGTCTCTTATGATGCAGCGTGGAGAGCAGGAGAAGACAAAGGCAGTGATGCTAGGCTTATAAAGTACCTGTATAACAATGGACACAATACACCGTTTGAATCTGTAACCTTTACATTTGAAGTTAAAGCTCCTATCTTTGTAATCCGTCAGTGGCATCGCCATCGTACTTGGAGTTACAATGAAGTGAGTGCCCGGTATAAAGAGTTACCAGAAGAATTCTATGTACCTGCGATTGCGCATATAGGTACACAGAGCAAAGATAATAAGCAGATGAGAGATATGAACAGTAATCAGTTAGCTAACGCAGAACACTACCGGAAGGTGATGACTTTGCGCAACATCCAAGCATTCAAGGCGTATAAAGAGTTACTAGCAGGGGGCGTTCCACGTGAGCTTGCTCGTACTGTGCTTCCTCTAGCTACCTATACACACATGTTTGCTACCGTGAACCTTAATAACTTATTTAAGTTTATAGGTGAGCGCCTACATAAGCACGCACAGTGGGAGATTCAGCAGTATGCAGCAGCATTACTAGAGCTAGCTGAGACAGTGGCTCCTGTAGCAGTTGCGGCCTTTAAAGCTACTCTAGGAGGAGATCACAATGTCTGATAGCAACCCCCCGTTCATTATAGGGTTAGCAGGCCCAGCTGGCTGTGGTAAAGATACTGCCACAGCCTTTATACTTAAGAACTTTAAACGGTTCGAGAGTCAGTCATTCGCTGCTCCTATTAAAGAGATGTGCAGAACAGGGCTAGGACTTACCTTAGCACAAACTGACGGAAACATGAAGGAGGTAGTAGATCACAGATACGGCTGCACTCCTAGACACATTATGCAGACGCTAGGTACTGAGTGGGGCAGAAATATAATCCATCCAGATATCTGGGTGACAGCAGCTAAGAAATATATGTGGCCTTATACAGTTATCTCTGATGTAAGGTTTGAGAATGAGGCTGCATTTGTAAGGAAGCATGGAGTTCTAGTGCATATAGAAGGGCGCGGCGGATTAGAAGGTGAAGCTGCTAGTCATGCTAGTGAGGCAGGAGTTAAGAAGCTAGTAGAGGATTACAGTCTAATTAACTGCTTCTCACTTAAAGACCTAGAGCACGCTGTAATAGCTATGGTAGATGTAATCACAGAAGAAAACATAGGAGCTAGATAGGTATGACTACATTAAGTAGAGAGGAAGGAAGAAGAGTAGTGTACGTGGAGGGGGTTTTTATTCACCAGACAGAGGCGGCCGTACTGGTGGAGATAGAAAGGAGAGGGAAGGTGTGGATACCTAAATCTCTGTTAGCTAAGGAGACAGAAGTAATCTCAGGCTCACAGGGAGAAGAGGAGTGCGCTGTATTTATCCCTCTATGGTTTGCAGAGAAAGAAAGTATACCATATAACGATATGCCAGAAGAAGAGGAGAGTTAGCTATGAGCTTTAAAGAGCAGCTTGTTGAGTACCCTATAACTGACTGGAAAGGTGCAAGTGTCCGTGTAGTAGTAGAGTTACCTAGCTTAAAAACCTCTGTAACTTCTATGATGGTATTAGATACTAATGACATGGACTGTCTTAAAGACTTAGTACCTCCTGAGCATATAAGGCTACTAGAGCCTGCGCAAGCTTCTATGGAGATGATAAGATGGAGGCCAAAGCAGAAAAACGCGATGCGAGTTGTGGACATGCTATCAAATAAAATAGCTCTGCACTTGGCACACACAGTTACGGCAGCGTTAGAAAAAGGGTAGCCACTATATCTCCAGCCAATAAAAACTCCCTTATACTATACAAGCTATAAGGGAGACTCCTATCTTATCCGCTACATCATTCCTTCCTCTCTTCCTATCTTATTCAGTAAAATCCCTCATCTCATTACCTCCCATTAATCTTTGCATGCTCTGACTAAACGGGTGATTCAGATCCTGACTAATCTTATTAGTCTGACTCAGGTTAGCTGTCTTATACTGTTGTATAAACCACTGATTAAACTGCTCCTGCTTACCTCCTGCTGCTACATACTCCTCTGCGAACTTCTGTATCTGCTCAGAGGTAGGCTTCTCTCCTGCAATCATAGTAGTCTTCATAGTCTCACCTAGACGTCGTCGCTTTCTAGCATCAGTGAGGCCATAAGTCTTAAACCTGAAAGAAGCATCGAGAGCTATAGCTTCATCGAATGGCTTGCCTCCTACTATGCGAGTCAGATTAGCTAGAGTCAGAAGATCATTAGACGCTATAACATTTCCTTGCTTACTTGTACTATAGCTCCTACCTAGTGGATTCTCTAATGCCTCTAGTGTCTGAGCTAATCCAGCTAGAGGTCTTGATACTCCGTTATGTTCTAGTCCTTGAAGTATGGTAGCACCTATATCACCGCCTCCTCCTATCTTACCTGCGACCTCAAACAAGTTAGCAAAGAACTTAGCACTAGCTTGTACTATAGCTACCTGTGATGGATCGGTAGGTACAATAGTAATATGTCTTGGATTAATATCACCGCGAGTGTATAAGTTAGTTTTAAGATCTGGATGCAGTAATCCTAACGCATTAGATCCTATACCATACATAAGCCAGTCACCAGCAGACTTACCTGCCGCGCCGTACACTGTATCATACAGATCTTTATGGCTCTCATTACCAGAGGCAGTACCTACGATATGAGTATTAACCGCATTGAATGCAGGCAGTCCATTCATTCCATGGATTGTACCTTGCAGCGCCAGTAAGCTCATAGAATCTTTTACTGTGCCTTCACCTATATGACGGAATAGCTGTTGCATTAAGTTAAACTGATAGGTCTGGAATAAACCAATAGCTTGCCCGATCGGCCCCTGAAACATCATAGGTCTCTGAGCTGCTAGGTAGTTACCTTGAGTCCTATTAACGAATGTGTTAATATAAGCTAGCTGTTCTTGTGCTGACATTAGCTTATTCTTCACTGCTATATCCGTCATCTGTTTCATAACATCGGCGGCTACGAAGCGGTTAAACTCTTCCGCTAATCTGTTACCTGTCCACTTCTCCCCTGTATTTCCTACAGCTCTAAGTGTCTCATGTACTTTATCTACTCTAGTGTTAAATGCGCCTATGCTCTCAGCAGGGTTAAATGCTAGATCATCTAGTGCTTTCTTATACTGATCAGAGATAGAAGTGATGTATCCATGCTTACGGTAGAACTCCATCTCAGGAGTATTAGTTCCGAAGCGCTTCATGGCGTTACCTATCATCTTGCCAGCAGTCATAACTGTCTTATCAGAGCCTGGCACCTGCATACGAGTCAGCTTAGATAGCGCTCCTATAGCTGCATCATCCCCCTTATTTATAGCTCTCATCACAGCGGCAGTCTCTGCACCTAGTAGCACATTAGCACTGACTGCATTATTAATGGCGTTAAGAGGATCCCAGCGTAGAATGACTGTAGCTAGTAAGCTGTTAGCCTTCTGCACTATATTAGTTAGCTCTCCTTTGCGGGCTTGCTGGTTAGCGAATAGCGCCATACTCTCATCATAGGCAGCGCCTTTATACCCGCTCTCCTGTAGAATCTTATTAGTAGCTGCAAGCTCTGCTGGTGTCTTAGCATTATGTACGGCTGCATCCAGTTTAGAGTACATCTTAGTAAACGCGTGATCTACGAACTTATTAGGCTCTACTAAGAATGGGTAGTCACTATACTTTCTAATACCTAATGCTGTCTTAATAAAATCCGCGTAAGGATTCTGTACTACATCATCCGCGTATTTAAGAGTAGATATACTAGAGAACTGAGAAGTCTCAGCTTTAGTAAATACATCGCCTAAGCGCCGCAGCTCTGCAAATGGCACCTCATACTTAGCAGCTACAGCTTCCCTTACCAGTCCTGAATCTCTCTGCATATACCAGTTAAGAGTATCATTAACTATTTTCTTAGGATCCGTCGGAACCAAGTAAGAAGAGCTGATACCCTTTCTATACATAGCTGCATCAAGATAATTATCAGATAAAGTTTTCTCATATTCAAACTGACCTCTTGCTTTATAGAACTCTTCTGCCTCAGCTTTAAACCTAACAGTGAGCTGTGGATTGTTATCTAGCTTCTTCGCCATCTCAGCAAGTTCTTCTGCCGATGTAGCATACAGAGTTTTAGTGTGCCCTGTACCTGTGATTGAGCTGTCAGATACTAATGCAAAGTGCTTATAGTCTTTAGGGTTCACAGGTATAGGATAGTATGCGCCGCCATCTCTAGTATATGAGACTCCTTGAGCTGTGCGTAGCTGCCGGTACTTATCTATAGCTGCGCCATTAATCTCTTGCTCTAGCTTAATAAGCTCTCTAGTCTCTTTATGCTTTATAGCTATCGCCGCAGGAGCATCGGAAGCAACAAGCTGAGGGCGGTCAGGTATAGCCTTACCTGTAGCTGTAGCTAACTCAGCGGCCTCTTCCCATAGCTGTACAGATCTAGGAACCATAGCATCGCCAGCTTTATTAAGTACATAGTTATCTGGGATAGATCGTAGTAAGTTAGATAGTGTAGCATACTCTACCGCAGCTTCTGCATTCTGTCCTAGCTTATATAACACTGGATCTAACGCCTCTCTGGTAGCTTCTTGTGCTTTCTCTATGGTTCTGATAGTAGTCTTACCTAGATACTCAGTGAACGCAGCGAGAGATCCGTAGTTAGATGAAGCTGCTGTAGCTCCTCCTGCCCCAGCCCCTATTCTATTAGACGACTCCTGAATCATCTGAGCTGAGATAGGCCCAAAGTTTCTAGCTTCTTCTCCTATCACACTGTTAAACGCTCTGTCAGTTCCTTGCATATAGATCTTCTGCTGCTGCTTTATGCGAACAACATTCTCAATTACATGCCCTTCACCTAAGCCTGTAAGGTCTTTCTTATCATAGGCTAGCTTAACTGTCTGAGGTACATCTGTCAGATTGACTCTACCTGCCTCTGCCTTTCTGGAGCCATTAGCTACTAGCTTCTTAGTGTACTCTTCAGCATAAGACTGTCTCGCTAATACATCATCAGCAGCACTCTGAGTTCTAGTACCAGATAGATACCCTGTCTTAACATTAACCATAGACTCTATCTCATCCTGAGACAGCTGCACATTTGCTTCTTCTTGTGCTTTCTTTGCTGAGGCTTTCTTTGCCTTAGACACCTTCTTAAGTCTTTCTGCCTGAGTTCTAGCATCTGCTAAATGTACTCCTGCTTCTTGCTTAGCTTGAGTAAGTCTTTCAAACATAGCTGATTTATCTGAGTAAGTAGCTAATGAGCCATCCTCTGCTCTGATCTTAATTCTAGGATCAAACTCTCTTATAGCTTTCTCCATCATAGGGATATCAAACTCATCTATGATAATAGGAGATTTAGTGCTAGGCGTGCGGAACGGATCTAAGTTCTCGGCCCAGATATATCTAGCATCTGTAGTCAATGGATCTGAATGAAGTACACTCCAAGATGCTTTAGGGTCAAACTTCCAGCTCTTAGTTCCAGCTGCTACACCTTTCTTATCTACAGCTACCTTCTGTCCTTTCTTAAGAAGGTCTGTGATGCTAGTAGTTTTAGGTGCAGAGTCTAATACCTTGCCTGCGCCAGCGCCCCATAAGCGAGTGTATGCTACATCTATATCTAGCAGCCTGTCTACAGCTAATAGCGAGTCTTCAGTTCCAGAAGCTACAGCTTTAGAGGCGGCTGCAAGTTCTCTCTCTATAGGAGTCTTGTCTGCTACTCTGATAGCGCCTTTAAGCCCCATGAATGTAGCCATTCTTTCTTTAGGTGTGCTGCCCTTAGATGCAGAGTATATAGCTTCAGCTACTACTTCATCTCCTTGAGCCATCTTACCTACCTGCTCACGGATACTATTCTCTATCTTAACTACCTTAGCTCTAGCGTACCCTTCTAATGTAGCTGCATCGATCAGTGTATTGTCTGTACCTACAGCTATGCCGCCTTTAGGTACAGCAGGGATGGTATCTAGCTGATCCAGATTAATAGCTACTGCTTCATAAGGATTAGCTTTAGATGGAGTCTCAGATACAAATCTCCAAGGAGAGGTCTCTCTGTCAGCTAGTTTAGCTACAGTCTTAGTAGCGTAGTAATTCTTAATAGAGCTAGCGCCGCCGCTGACTACACCGAATAGCCCTGCGCCCCATGCTATATTAGTGACTAGATCCCCTAGATCTTGGTTCTCCATAATAGGAGAGCTAGACATAGAAGTAGCTACAAAGATCTCAAAGGCGGCGGCTTCATAGGTAGCTTGAGTAAGCCCCTTACCAGTAGCAGCAAGTACATTTCTATTTATAAGAGAAGGCACAGAGTCATTATTAGCTACAGCTCTCAGCGCTTTAGCTAGGTTAATCTGCTTATCAGGAACTAAGAGACCTAATGCTTTAGATGTATTAGCTCCAAATCTATTAGCTTGTAGTGCTCCTTTAAGTACTTGCTGCCCTGCATTCAGTGCCTTAATGCCTGCCATACCTGGAATCCAAGAAGAGGCAAGGAACCCTACTAGGTCTACATTATCCTGATTCTCTTCATAGTACCTTGCTAGATCTGAATCTAATGAGGCTATAAACTCCTCAGGGCCAGCGGTCTCTATATCTGCACCGAATAGATTACCCAGATTAGCAGGTATATTATATAACTGGTTAGCCCCTGAGATAATAGATAAGCCTATGAACTTAGGTGTGTTCTGTATAGTTTCAGCTACTGACTCTGCGAAGGTCTGATTTCTATTAGCTATATTATGCGTGTCAGCAGCAACCATATAGGAAGGGATAACTACAGCACCGCGCTCTCCTGTATCTTCCTCTCCAAACTCTTGCAGTATAGCTTCTTCATAAGCTGTTCTAGCTGCCATTAGAATAACCCTCCAAGCTCTACAGACTTCTGAGCCATGATCTTATTAAGTGCTTGCATAATCTGTGTGCGGTCAGTGTTATCAATCACGCCTGATACGGAGGTACTTGTAAAGCCTAACTGGAGCCCAGCAAGTACTGGAGTATCTAGCTTAGATACAACTCCAGCAGCTACGCCTAATACTGGAGTAGCCCATTTTAGCAGATCAGGAGACTCAACTATCTCAGCATTATAAGCTGTCTGTGGAGCTATACCTATACGAGAGAACATCTTAGTCTCATTGTTATGATCTACTGCTGCATTGAATATTGTCTCCAGATCTAATGCAGCTCTTTCTAGTGTTATCTCTTTAGAGGCTATTCCAGCTACGGCTGCATCGTATAACCTTCTAGGTGCAAACTCTTTCATCTCCTGAAATGCGGGGAACTTCTTAAATAGCTCAGTGCTTTTAACGTCTGCGCGCTCACGAAGCTCTACCATAGAAGGAGCCTGAAAGGGATTACTAGCATCACCTTCTTTTATCTCCCTCTTCCATG
Organism: Anaerolineae bacterium; assembly: GCA_029262755.1. Lineage (GTDB taxonomy): Bacteria > Chloroflexota > Anaerolineae > Epilineales > Epilineaceae > JAJCYU01. The sequence continues at coordinate 5,230 of JAJCYU010000427.1, read as the reverse complement.
CAGAGATTATAGGTTTAACATGCGCATCGAATTCTTGGTTATAGGCTTCCTGAGTCTTAGGAGTAGAGCGGGCAGGGTCAGAAGCTATATCTTTCATGTAGCTAGTATTAAGCTTAGATAGTAACTGTATAGGAGGTAGCTTAGGATCAGCACCAGTGATACTTACAGTCTCTAATGCATCAGCAGGAGATAAGCCGAATGCGTGATCCTCTCGTAGCGCTACCTGACGCAACTTATTATACTTACGCTTAGTTGCTACATCTGCTTTCTGTACTTGCTGCATAACTACAGCAGGCTGCTCTACAGGATTACCTGTCACAGTCTGCCCTACCTGTACATCTGCTACGATAGAAGCACGAAGCGCCTCTTTATCCTGTATATCTGCTAGTGCTGCATCTCTCTGAGCTTCAAGTAACGCCTTTCTCTTAGGGTCACGGACGTCTGCTAGTTCTTCAGTAGCCCGCTCTAGTGCAAGTTCTCTAGCTACGCGGCCTTCTTCAAACTGAGCTGATCTTTGCTCCATAGCAGCTACCTGCAATGTATGTTCTTTCTCTCTAGCAGCCTGATTAGTCTCAGTGTTTCTCAGCTTAGCCATCTCTAATTTAGAGGCTACGTCCGCTGCACTCAGGCTCATGCTAAGTCTTATATTAGATCCATTCTCTCTTATAGCATCCAGTCTTGCGTTAGCTGCATCTATGTTAGCCTGCTCAGCTATAGCTCTCTGGCCTGCATCTATAGAGCCAGTAGTCACACTCTTCTTAGCTGTAGCTACCGCGCGGCTTATAGATTCCTGAGAGTTAGTGATACCTGCTATAGCTCCTTGCAAGTTTCTGACTCTATTCTGCGCGGCATCTAATTTAACAGTAGGGCCGAGAAGCTTAAACTCCTGAGCTATCGCACCTAGCATACCTTTAGGAGCATTCTCAGTAATAGACTCTACTTCGTTCTGCGCTGCAATCATCTCCCGCGTAGTAGACGCTAACTCAGCGTTAAGCTCTTTAAGGAAGTCTATACCGCCTGCTGATTCAAACGCAGCTATCCTGTCATTCTGTGCTTTCATATCAGCGAGCTGAGACGTTAACGCTATAAGCTGCTGGTCTCTAGCTTTATCTTGTACTGACTCCTCTATAACTCTAGAGGCAGCAGTAGACTCACGCTCATTTAGCCGCTGCTGATCTTTTAATGTCTCAGTCTCCCTTGCAGACTTCTGTATAGCATTAGCTGCCTGAAGTATAGGGTTAACCTGCATCTGTTCTTGTGCGTTCTCAGCCATAATTAGTTACCTGTATAGATAAGGCAGGAGTAAGGAGTAAGGAGTAGATGCTAGAATAAACCGAATGACAGAGTGCTAATAACATCGCTTACTATGTCTTGCTCTAACAACCCATCAGTGCCTTGAGTACCAGAAGATGTGCTCTCACTCTCCCCTTCAGTAGAAGAAGCAGTATCCTTAATAGACGACTGTGTTTTCTTAGCTGTCAGTTTAGCTAACTCGCCAGCTAGGTTCGTAATCAGATCGCCTGCCGCCTGCTTACTGACAGTGGAATTAAATATACCTGCTACATTCTCCTCAGAGAAAACATTAGCTAATCCTTGTTCTGAACCTAAGATATCGTTAAGAATCTTAAGTATACCCTCTTCTGATATCTCTAACTGCTCTACAAAAGAACCCGCCTCAGTAGCAAGAGTTTTAGAGCTGGATGATCCTGTACCTGAACCTGAACTGGTTCCGCTGGTACCAAAGACATCCCCTAGTGCGCTAGTAAAGTCGGCTGCTGCTGATCCTAGGTTGGCTGCTGATGCTGACATGCTGTACCTCCAATAAATTATATGTGTCTATGCGTCTACTATACAGAGTAAGTTATAAAAACGCTATAAGGAATTCCTACCTCTATGGCTCTAACTCTTCTATCTTCTTTAATAATATATCAAACGCAGAGTGAATCTGAAGCATAGCCTCATATGTACCCTGGTCTTCTACTTGCGGTATGTTATCCAGATTAAGATCAAGCAAGCTGTTAGATGTATTAACAGGAGCCGCATTATATAACCTGAATGACGCTATGCTTTTATATGTACCTATAACAAGAGGCTTAGTTACAGCAGTGACATTTACGTCATAAGATATCACAGCAGGGTAAGTAGCTATATCTAAGGCTTCTGTAACAGAATCTACAGCTAGTATAGATGCTACGCTAGCTGTATATGTAGCTATAGCTAAGGCTTCTGTTACTGATAAGACAGCTACATCAAGAGATATACTAGCCGTAGGTGCAGCTATAACTAACGGAGCTGTCACTGATACTATCGCAGTGCCAGATGATACAGTAGCTGCACTCTCAGTAAGTACCAGAGCTGCTGTTACTGATGTTATATCTACATCTAGTGAGACTACTGCCGCAGGTGTAGCTATAGCTAGCGCACTGGTTGCAGCAGATAAGCTGTTGTCAGCTGATACATTAGCAGCTAACTCAACTAATGTAAGTGAATCTGTAACTGAGGTTATAGTTGTGTCTAATGTTATAGTGGCAGTAGGTGTAGCTATAACTAAGGAATCAGCGACAGAAGTGATATCTCTATCTAGCGCTACATTGGAAGCAGGTGTAGCTACAACTAAGCTGGCTGTTACAGAAGCTACATCTCTGTCTACTGCTATGCCTGCTGATAACTCAGCTAAGGTTAATGAGGTAGTAACAGCTTCTACAGTAACACCTGTTGTAAGAGAAGCAGGGTACGTAGTAAGCGTCAGAGCAGAGACTACGGAAGTTATAGCTGTATCAGCGGCTAAGCTAGCAGGATACGTAACTATATCTAGTGTGTCTGTGACAGATACTATATCTATATCAAGAGATACTGAGGCAGCTAACTCTGATAGTGTAAGCGCATCTGTTACAGATGTGACACCTGTATCTAGTGTCACTGAGGCTGTAGGTGTAGCTATTGCTAGTGCGCCCACTACAGATGTTATGCTTATATCAAACGCTACTGCTGCTGCCTGCTCTGCTAGTACCAGTTCCTCAGTAGTAGATACTACGGTGGTATCTCCTCCTGCAATCTCAGCATTTGCACCCACGTCAGGGCTACCACTTGAGTAAGGGTTACCTAGATAATCATTAGGAAACTGTGCCGTTAAGTCTGTACCAGCCGCAGTCATCGCGGAAGCTGTCACACGAGTGAAATCACGGCTTGTGCTAGTCGCATTAAGCGGATCAGTAAAGTTAGTAGTAGTCAGCGTGACTGTATCTAGTGCCGCTGGGCTGCCTTCTGTATTATGAGCGGCAGAAGTTGTAATAGAAGTAACGCCGCTATAAGCTGCGTCCGCACTTGAATAACAGTTAGTTGCATTACCTGCACCGCGAAAGCCGTAAAGATAACCTGCTGCGGCGGGGTCGCCTGCACCAATACAGTTCTGCCAATCTACTGAGCCAGCACCCGTATGTCGGAAGTTAGAGTTATATCCTGTGGTGGCTTCAATCCCATAGACCACGCAGTTTCTAACTTTATTAGTACCAGAAGCATTAACCGTGTAAATACCTACTATATTTCCGTTAGTACCATCATCAGGGCCACGCACCATAACCCTGTCGAGGATACAATCGGTGCCTGTATTATAAATACCTATGACACCAGAACCGTCAATCACCTCTATCTGCACTGATTCTAGGCGGGTGTAATTAAGGCTATTATCTAGCGCTGATTCATTACTCGCCCCACTACATTGAATGTATGGCTTGCCCGTATCCCACATTACTTTGGTGGCGTGAACTTCGCCAATGATTTTAATGTAGTTGGTAGCATCATCGGTGATGCCTGATAGATTTTCATCAGCACCACAATTACCTGCTACTAAATATACGGGCAGCTCACCACTGGCAGCAGTTACCAGATTATTAGATGACTCAGTTCCTATAGTGTCGAGGGCTTTTTGTAACGTAGCAAACGGCGCACCAATAGCACCTGTGCCTGTAGTATCACTTCCAGATGTGCCATTAACATAGTAAGCGGACAGTAACGCCATTATGCGTTGTCCGTAATTGTGACCAAGCTAAACGGTACAACACGAGGTATCAGTTGATCGTAAGACTGCATGATGCTGTACCTGTATCTGCGAGTCTTAATGCTAGGTCGATCAGGATTAGTGGACACGTCCTTAATAGGTACGACGTACTGCTTCTTGAAATCTTCCAGTGTGTCAAACGGTGCATTAGCAAGCGTTAGAAAATACACATCCTTATGAGGTTTGTAATTAGGGTTAAGTGCAAGCGACTCATGCGGATACGCTGCCGTGATATCGCCTATGAATGAGCCGTTTACAGCTACTTTTGCGACAGCCACCATTACGTCCATGATTCAGCCTCAAAACCGAAAGCTGCTAGTTTCTGATCAATAAGCGTCTTTCTTGCTAACAACTCGTCGTAATCTTTACCTAGTTTAGTGCGTAAATTACCAAAGCGTTTAGCAACACGGTCAGCCTTTAAATCATCAAGGTGTACTTTCTTCTCTGCGCTATCACCCCCGGCAGAGTTAATAACTGGTCTATTCGCATACTTCTGAAACTGTGCATGTTTTTCAATACCGCAGAAAGCCAGCATGTCACGTAACGACTGGTCAATCAGCCCCGGTGCATCCAACCTGAATTTGAAATGTGGTGGCAGCAGATCAACTGTAGCTAAAAACTCATCGAGTCCGGGGAAGTAACCCTTATGCCCCATAACCTGCGCGCTAATCATTGCGTCCATCTGGCTAACCATTGGAATCACAATCTTAACGTTATCACCGCCTTCAGTAATTACCTGATTAATAATACCTCTACGGGAAGGATGAAAATGCCCCCAGATTAATACATGATCAGGATCATAGCTAATAGGATTAGTGCCAGCAAGCCAGTCTTCACATGATGTATCTACTATTCTACCCACACCATGAAACAGAAACTCATAAATGAAATGAGTCCCGTTCCTTGGTACAGTCAGTAGTAGAATAGTAGACTTAGATTGAATCACCTGTGTAGACTCCTTGTATAGCTGCTTATGTAATAGTAAAGATGCCTGTAGCGCTCCAAGTAATAGTAAGCGCTCCTGCTGTCATATCTACTGGGCCGCCTAGCTCTAAGAACCCTACTGCATCCTTACCTGCGTCAGTGAAGTTATATACAATAGCCCACCAAGCATCAACGTCATTGGATGCGTGCTGCGCCCACGTAGGATTAACAGCAGAGTCAAATGTCATG
>JAJCYU010000426.1 GCA_029262755.1 Anaerolineae bacterium | reverse complement strand
CTCCGAGAAGAGCCGCGGGCGTGTACACATCGTGCAGCTCAAGGTCGCGCAAGGCGACATGGGCCGCGTAATCGGCCGTGATGGGCGCGTCGCGAACGCGGTGCGCGCCCTGCTCGACGCCGCACCGGGCGACGAGCAGTGGAAGCTCGAGATCGTCGACTGAAGTGAGCACACCCGACTACCTGGCCGTGGGGAGCATCCGACGCCCCCACGGCCTCAACGGTGAGGTCCAGGTCGAGGTGCTGACCGACCATCCGGAGGCACGGTTTGCGCCCGGAGCGGTCGTCTGGCTCGGCCTGGACCCCGCGCGTGGCCGCGCCCCCGTCGCGACCGAGATCGAGACGGCGCGGGGTCACGGCTCACGGATGCTCGTTCTCTTTGCGGGCGTCCGAGACCGTTCCGGCGCGGACCGATTGCGCGGACAGAGCGTGTGGATCCCCGTCGAAGAAGCGGCCGAGCTCGAAGAAGACAGTTACTACGTCCACCAGCTTATCGGCATGCGGGTAGAGACCGTAGACGGCGTGCCGCTCGGCGCCGTCGTCCGGTTGCTGGAGACCGGCGCCACGGACGTGCTCGTCGTCACCGGCGAGGATGGCCGCGAAGTGCTGCTGCCGATGATCAAGGACGTCCTCGTCGCGGTGGACGTCGCAGCAGGGCTCATCCGCGTCGATCCGCTGCCCGGGCTGCTCGACCTATAGGCTTCGCAGGTTCGGCCACGGCTGCGCCCGAGCACCAGACGGCAGGGCGGCTTGGCAACCTACCTACACCCACAGCTCCCGTACGTTCTCCCAGATGATGTACGCACCGGTGATCAGCACGGCGGCGATCACGACCTGCCAGAAGTAGGCGTAGAGCAGCACGAGCGCCGAAACCACGGTCAATGCCAGCGTAGTGCTGGTCACCATGCGCGTGAGACGGCCGCGGAAGCCCGCCTCGATGAAGAAGAACAGACCGATCGCGGCCACCAAGCCGGCGGCGCGGAACGCGGGCAGGACCGTCCAAATCGCGACCACGGTAATCATCGCCAGCCCGATGCTCACCGCCGCCCACAGCTCGGCCCACCGGTCGAGGCGAAGTCGGGTGCGGGGTGCCGGCCGCATCGGTCTGCGTAGATGCGCGCGCGGCGGGGGCGCTTCGCCGCCTTCGAGCCGGGTCACGAGGTCATCGAGGGCCTCCATGACCGCGTGCTCGCGCGCTGCTTCCGCGTGGCGGGTTGCCTGCGCATCGGACTGGGCGGCGATCGCGGCACGGCCCTCTTGGTAGGCGCTACGCAGGTGCGGCCGCCCACGCATGGACTCGACCTCGATGCTCACGGCCTCGAGCGCTTCATCGGCCGCGTCGATGTCCGCACGTACGGCATGTAGGCGCCCGGCCACGACATCGCGTTGCGCGCGGGCGCGCGTCAAGCGTTCGGCGAGCGGAACAACCTTGTCGAGCCCCGCCCAGCCGACGGGATCCCGCCAGGCCCTGCGCTCGCTCCCGTCCCGATTGAAGCGTGGACCGGCCGGCGCGTCCTCCCCGGCGAAGGGATCTTCCGCGTACAGCCCCCAAAGGCCTCGGTAGTCCGTTGCCCAGCCGGCATCGGGCGTCAAAAGGCGGGGCTCTTCCCAAGGCTCGTCGCCGCCGGGGCCGATCGTCGGCCCATCGCCACGCGCATAGTCGACGAACGGTACCCGGAAGATCCGACCAGCTTCCGTCGCTCCGGCATCACCGCCGGCTCCATGCTCCGGCACGGCGGAGGCGCTTGGCCCCACGGCGCGCGCGGCCTCCAGCTCGTCGGGCACCCGGTACTGCCGGAGCAACCCGTGCCAAACGACGCTCGCGGCCTGCGCGAGACGGGACAGGGGGCGCAGGAAGGGCAGCTCGATCTCGGTCAGGTACTCACCGGGTGTGAAAAAGCTGGCATGGGATCCCGCGGCCGCGTACACGACAGGGTGCCCGCCGCGGCGCTCGAGTTCCGGATCGCTCCAATGACGCCGCAGGTCATCCCCGCTGAAGTCGTGGCTGGCATACGCCACCCATTCCGGTCGCAATAAATCCGCCTCGTCGGGGGCGAGGTAGACCGTGACCATTTCCCAATCGGCCTCGTGATCGTTGGCGCCGAAGAACGCCGATCGCCAATTGTTGTATGCGTAGAAGAACCAGTATTGCAGCGCAACCCAATCCTGCGTGCGCACGACCCGGCCACAGTAGAATCGCCGCTGCGCATCCGGCGAGCATGCGTACGAGTCGAAGGCGCTGGCCGCCGCTCCACCCGGCAATCGGCCGCGCAGCAGCAGCACGAGCGTGAACAAGGCGTCGATAAAGCGTGACACGTAGCCGACACGTGCCAGCCGTCCGGGACCGGCATGGAAGCGCCGCCGTACGCTGCGGTGGAAGCGCAAGGCGGCCTGCGCGGCAAGGGCCTTCGTCTCCCTGTGTCCGTAGCGCAGAAAGTGGACGGCGCCGAACACGTCACGACGAGGCATGCCCAGGGTGTCGAGCGTCAACGCGCCCGCTGCGGCTAAACGCTCCGATGCGCGGCCCGGGCGCTTCACCCACAGGCTGGAGCACGCAACGTAATCGGCCGGATCCAACGGAAAGAAGCTCTCACCTTTGGTGAAGCACAAGATGGGCTCAAAGCGTCGCAGCAGGTCGCGATCGGTGTTCTCGAGCGCCGGCTCGGGCACGGTAGCGGTCATCGCGCGGGTGGGGACGACGAAGGCGAGGGGCCGGCGGAGGGTGGCTCGGCGGAGAGTAGCTCCGTGGACGACGGCCGCGGTGCAGATTCCGGATCCGGCTCGCCGCCCCGCTCTGCCACGCGCACCGCAGCACCGTTGCCGTCATCCCCATCCTCGCCCTCGTGTGCCGTGCGGTCGTAGACGGCAGCCCTGACGTGGCGTGTGTTTAGATGCAACACGGTAAGCACGCCATAGGCCATTAGCGGCAGCACGAAGCCTGTGCCTGTGGCCTGCGAGAGGTCGGCGATCGCGCCGTCGCGCATCGCGTGAAGGGCTAGGCAGACGGAGAGGAGCATTCCCTGCGCCATCATGGCAAGCAGCCAACCACCGCGGCGTTGTACGAGGATCATGACCGCGGAAATCGCGGACAGAACCGCGGCAGGCAGCAACGTGAGGGCAACGGCGGTCCGGATCGTCTCCGGACCGGGCAGCGGCCACGCAGGGCGCCACTGTGTCCCGAGCAAGCCGTAGCCGATCAGCGCGGCAAGGGCGACGGCCTCCATCGCCAACAATCCCGCCGCGGCCCAAATTGGTGCGGAAGAACGCGGTGTCTGCGATTCGGCCGCGTTCACGCTGCGTCGCGACGGCTGCATCCGGTGCGACGCTCGTGGCGCGGGGGCAGCGCCTTCCGCCCCTGTCTCCGATGGCGGCCCGGCCGTGACCGGCTCCGCATCGCCCGGCGGTGTATTGCGTGGCACGGCGCCGGCTCGCGGCACGCCAAGAAGGCGCGACGTCGAGCGGCGATGCAAATCTGGATTGGGAGAAGGAATCTCGGACCGGGAGTCCGCCGGCTCCGGCGCTGCGGGCTGCACGGAGAGCTCAGCGCCGCAGGAGCATCGGCAGGTAGAGGAAGCGCGCGGTCACGGGCGTCGGCTGGATATCCGCCCGCGGCGTGCCGATGGTCGGCTGCGGGGTCGGGGAGGCCGGCGCTTGCGTTGCGGGCACTTCGGTGGGCGGGACTTCCGTGGACGGCAGCTCGGTCGGGACGGCCGTGGCCGGCGCCTCGGTCGGGCTCGGTATCTCAGTGGCCGGAACCTCCGTCGGCATC
>JAJCYU010000425.1 GCA_029262755.1 Anaerolineae bacterium | reverse complement strand
GAGGCGAGCCGGCATCCCGATGCTCAGGTACCACCGCGAATCTGGAGCCCGGATTCGTCTATCGATGCCACGACGCTCACGCTGGCGAGCTCCGCGACGGATGCGGAGGGGTACGCCGTGCTTCACGTACCCCGGCATCGTGGAGGCGAACTCGAGGCCCAGCTTCGCTCGCTATCGGGATTCGATTCACCCCCCAACGGTGGGGAGTCCCTGGTCGCCACGCTGCGCGTACATGCCGGCTCAGATCCTGTCCGGTTCGTGGACAGAGACGTCCTGGAATTTTTCAACGACCCTAGCCATGCGTGGCTCCGGATGGGATTGCCAAGCCTCTTCATCCGCGAGATCCGGGGAGGCCAGGCAACCGCCGCCCCACCGGTGCCGGTCGCCTACTACTGGGAAACCACGGTCTCAAACGGTAGAGGGTTGACCGTGGTCCGGCTGCAGCTGTCGGCGGACGGCGCGTACGCCGTACCTAGGCCATAGCACACCGTCTCCCTATCGTGGAGGCTCGGGAGCCGATGCGCCGCAGCTTCGGCGCATCGGCACTCTCGCTTGTAATCTACGGTATTGTGGCGGTGTACCGCGACCGAATCGCGCAGAGCGGCCCCGGGCTCATCACGCCCGGTCGCTCGCCTTACGCCCTAGTACCGATACCCCTCCGGCTTGTACGGGCCTTCCGCCTTCACGCCGATGTACTCGGCTTGCTCTTCGCTCAGCTTGGTCAGGCGGACGCCGAGCTTGTCGAGGTAAGCCCATCCTGTCGAGATGATACTATCCGCGCGCTGGGCACGCGTGCCGCGGAGAGAGCGGCCGGTTGTCGAAGGTGTCGGAGGAGCCGCTTGCAGGTTCGCATCGAGCAGGACGCGGGAGCTCCAGGAATCTTCGATGCCCGTTCGTCCGAGATCGCATACGCCGACTGTCCGAGAGCGCCAGGTAAAGGCTCATCCGTAAGTTCAGGGATGTCCAACGTCGGTGGCCTTCAATCCGTGGTGAGTTGTGTTTGCTACCAGGTCCACAGGCGCCGATGTGGCGTGGTTTGAGCGGCGTGGCTAGGTCGAGCGATGCTCGCCCGGTCCGTCGCTTGCCCGAGGGGCACGTTCTCGTCTGCCAGGAGGTGCACCGTGCTAGCTGACCATGGGGAACACGATCTCCTGCTCCAGAATGTCCTGAGCGTAGGCGAGGCAAGCACGGACGCCTTGTTCGGTGAGCCTCGGATAGCTGTCGAGCAGGTCTTCGATGCTCCAGCCCTGAGCCAGGTGTCCGAGAATCAGGGACACGGAGAGGCGGGTGCCCCGGACAACTGGTTTGCCCGCAAGCACCTCGGTGTCGATCGCGATGTGATCCTTCCAATCCATATGCATCCCTCGATCTCTGCGCTCGGGCACGTGGGTGCTGGACAGTCTAGCGCAGTCCATAGCCGCCAGGAACGGCGTGCACGACAAACCGCTCGTTGGTGAGCAGATGCCGCCGCAGCCCCCAAGTGTCGCCGTGCCGTGCATGCGCCACCCAGCCCCGCACGGTGGCGTCGAGCTCAGCGAAGCTGATGCGACCGGCCGCGTAGTCCGCCCAGCGTTGCCGCAGTCGGCGCGTGAAGCCGCGCACGTTGCGTGCTTTGATGCGCCGGTGCATGTGATGGACGACGAAGCCGAGCCACGGCACGCCGCCCTTGGCCGGCATCACCTGCGCGGACCGCTCGTGGGCCGTCGGGCGCAGCGTCGCCAGTCGCTCGACGATCGCGGCCTTCCAGCGCCAGAGATCGATCGAGACGTAGCGGGCTATACTGAGACTCCGTCCGTCGACGACCGCGGTGCAAAGGAGACACACATGCCCAGCAATGCCAACTTGCTCGAGTTCAAGCTCGTCCGGCGGGCGGACGGCATTGAGATCGATCTGCTGCCGCTGCAGGGCTTGTGGACGGAGGAGCAATACATTGAGCTCACGAATCAGAGCAACCACCTGATCGAATTCGTAGACGGCGCCATCGAGGTCCTGCCCAGGCCGACGAGCGCTCATCAGTCCATGCTCCTGCTGCTCTACGAGCACTTCAAGGCCGCGATCCAACGACTCGGCGGAAAGGTCCTGGTTGCACCGCTGCGACTACAGGTGCGGCCGGGGGCATTTCGCGAGCCCGACATTCTCATGCTTCTCGACGCCAGCGATCCACGCTACCAGGACGCGTACTGGCGCGGCGCTGACCTGGTCGTGGAGATCGTGAGCCCCGATCGACCGGAACGAGACACGGTGGAGAAGCCGCGGGATTATGCCGCGGCGGGTATTCCGGAGTATTGGATCGTCAATCCGCTCGAAGAGCGAATCACGGTTTTGACGCTGGATGGCGAGGCCTACCGAACGTTTGGGGAATCCGGCAGAGGTGAGCAGGCGCACTCGAAACTGCTCGTAGAATTCAGCGTGAGCGTGGACGACGTCTTCGACGTGCAGTAGGTGTGACCCGTTAGTTCCGGCAGCGAGCGGCCGACCGATTCCTGGAGCTCAGGCCCCCAACAACCACTCAGCCATCGATCGAACGTGGATCACCTGTCCATCGGCCTCGATGGGATCCTGGTTGCGATCGGCGAGCAGCAGGCTTTCGCTCAGCCCGAGCTGACGCATACCGTCGCGGAGGGCACGGACTTCGCGCTCGCGCGTCTCGACCTGGTCCTGGTCGATCTGTTGGGCGACCTGGATTAGGAGCTGCTGGTCTTGAACGTAGAAGTCGACCTCGGTATTGCCTGGGCCGGAGATGTAGTAGACCTGGGGTGAGCGCTGGCGGAGCGCGTGGAAGACCAGGTTGTCCAGCAGTCGTCTGGTGTTCGGGGAGAAGCAGAACCCGACGGTGTCCGCCAAGCCCCTGTCGATGGCATAGACCTTCTTGGGCGCGATCTGCTGCCGTTTGACAGAGAAGTCGTACACGTTCGTGGTGAACAGCAGCCAACTGTCCCGCAGGTGCTCGACATAACTCATGACGGTGTTGACACTGCCGAGCTCGAGGCGTCGCTTGAGCTTGTTGTAGGAGATCCGGCTCGCTGGGTTGCTCATCAAGAAGAACGCGAGCTCGCGCAGGGCGGAAACCTCGGCGATTCGGTGGCGCGTGGCGATGTAGCGGTAGAGGACGTCATCGTACAGCGTCTGCCGCAGCGCGAGCTCCGGATACTTCAGCGGATCGGGAATGCCACCGAGTCGGAGAAAGCGCTCGAGCTGGGACTGGAGCTTCGCCGAGTCCGACGTCGTCATGCGGTCGAGTTTGGGTGGCGTTTCCCCGCGGAAGCGCAGGAATTCGGAAGAGTCGAACGGGAAGAGCGTCACGGGCAGCCACACCTACGACGAGCCCGGCGTATACGTCGTGTCGCTCACCCTGACCGAGCCCGATCCGGACAGCGAGGACAACGTCGACGTGCTGACCGTCACGCTATACGTCGTCGTCTACAACCCCGACGGCGGCTTCGTCACCGGCGGCGGCTGGATCGACTCGCCGGCCGGCGCCTACGTGGCCGACGAGGACCTGACCGGCAAGGCGACCTTCGGCTTCGTGGCCAAGTACCACAACGGCGCCAACGTGCCCGTGGGCAGCACCGAGTTCCAGTTCAAGGCCGGCGACCTGAAGTTCAGGGCCACCGTGTACGAATGGCTGGTTACGCCTGGCCACAACAAGGGCAAGTTCAAGGGCTCCGGCACGATCAACGGCGGCGGCGACTACGGCTTCATGCTGACGGTCGTCGACAACGGCAACGGTGCGAGCGGTGGCGACACCTACCGCATCAAGATCTGGGACAAGGACGCCGGCAACGGCGTGGTCTACGACAACAAGCTCGGCAGCAACGACACCGGCTACGATGGTACCGTCATCGGTGGCGGCAACATCAAGGTACATCGGCCGTAGCGATGTGCACGGCGATCAGCACAGCCGCCCAACGCATCGCGCACTGAGCGTAGGCAGCACCCCGGTATCCATCGCAGCCTCGCATCTCACCCAACCAATGCCGGACTGCAGGAGGGGCGGTCCCACCGGACCGCCCCTCCGCCACGTCTGATGCCGCGTAACAAGGGCTGCCATCGCCGCGACTCTCGGCTGGAGGAGCTTACGATGCCCTCACCGGATCCTCCGGATGCTCGGCGTTCCAACGCGCGATGAGCTCGTCCCTGCTACGCCCGATGCTCTCGCGGTTCGTGATCGTCCCCGCGTAGTCGTCGGCGCGGCGGACGACGCGGCGCAGCGAGCCGTCCACGCGCACCACGGGGCGCATGCGCCCGTCCAGCTTCACGTCGAAGCTGATGCGCCCAAGACCGGGCAGTGTTACGGCCTCGCCGCGTCGTAGGGCGGTGTGTGTCGCCTCGCACAGGTCCTCGAGCACCATGCGGGCGATGGACGCCCCGAAGAGGCTGCCGCGCGCAAGGCGCTCGGCCAGCTCGTCGAGGCCCACGGTTTGCTTGGCGACGACGCGGGGGCGGTAGGCGGAAAGAGCGGACATCTCGGTGGCCATGGCGCACTCCTGGTGGCTGAATGGCGCGCTAGGGTAAGATGCGCGCCGGTGATGGAGAGGCGGGGCGGAGCGGATGGGTGCAAGGACGATGCTGTTGCTCCCCCTTGCCGATCGCTGAACGCCTGTGGCGCGCGTCCGGTTCCCTCCCGCGGCGCAACCCGGAGGTATCGCGGTTTGAAGTCACCTAGACCATGACGTTCCCGGGTTCGTGCCAAGGCGTGATCAAGCTGCCGCCACAGCGTGACAGGAGCTGTCTCACGGCGTGACCCCCTTTCCGTCACGGCGTGACGAGACGGCCTGCAGCAAGGGCATCAGGACCGTGGAGCATCTGAGGGCGCTCGGTTGACGAGGCGTCGACATGGTCGCCATCGGCGGGGAAGGAGCGACGACGGCCAGAGACGGTGCCGAGGGCGTTCGCTCCTACGGCGCGTAGTTCATGATCTTCAGCCCGTACAGCGCCGGCGAGGTCTTCACGGGCGCGCAGAGCGGAGGACGCCGTCTCCCTGTGCGAGCACCTCAGCGAAGTATGCTTCGCGGGCATCTGGCATGTAGGAGATCGACGAGCAGCGACGAGACGAAGCGTTCACGCTGGTGTGGGGGCCGTTCGTGCCGCCGATCCCAGCGTGAATCCAGGCCATGGAATCGCGAGAGGCCGGCGCGTGAGCGCCGGCCGCACGGTTTAGTTACACCCCCGCACGCCATTACTACCCATACCCCACCCGCGTGTACGGGCCAAACCCCA
>JAJCYU010000424.1 GCA_029262755.1 Anaerolineae bacterium | reverse complement strand
CGTCGGCATCGCCGATCAACAGCGCGTGGGCCAGGAGCGTGTCCCGCTCGGGGGAGGTCGGCGCGACCTCGAGCCGCCAACCGCCGGGCTCGGCGGGCGGGCCCTCGTGCGCGGCGGCGCCGTCGTCGCGGTTCGCGCCGTCCACCCAGTAGCGGTGACCCGGACCGCCGGTGAGCGTCACGGTCGGATCCTCCGGTGTGATGGTCCAACCCATCAGCCGGCCACCACCATCGTTGTCGATCCGGAACCGATCCGCGGCCCCGCGCAGGATGCCGTCCTGCGCGCTGCCCTCGATCACGCGCAGCCCCTCGACGCTCGGGCGCTGCGGCAGGTTGAGCGTGAAGCGCGGCGGACCGCTGTCCGGCGTCGTGCGCACACGGTCGATCACCACGAGCCAATGGGGCCGCACATAGGCGACGTCGCGCTGGACGGACTCTACCTTGGCCACGTTGCCCGGCGTGCGGAAGCGCGTGCTGTTGTACGCGCCGGTGAGATCACTTGCGATCCAAGTCCGCGTGCCGTCGTGCGCATAGGCTTCGATCGCGCCGCCCTCGAAGTGCATCCCGTCCCCGACGTGCGAGCGCCACTCGTCCACGGATTGCATGCACTGGGAGCATCCAGCAGAGGTATAGGTATGCACCCGTTGCCCGTCGTCGTTTACGTCCTCGCCGAAGCCGGGATGCTCGTCAAAGTCCTCGCCGTCGCGGTGCACCAGGATCGTGTTGTGCGCCACGCTGCGAATGTAGAAGGCCTCGCGGTGCTCCGTGCCCCAGTTGGCGTAGACGCCGGCGTCGACCGCCAGCGGCCCCTTGCGCCAGATGTCGATGTGCCCCTGGTCCATGTGCTGATGCCCGGTCAGCCATGCCCCCGCCCGATAGCCGATGGTGGTCGCGCCCGGCTGCCAATCGGAGCGCAGCAAGACGTAGCCGAGATCGTCACGGCTCCAGATCCACGCCGTCGGCAGCCCTAGCTCCGCCGGCGCCTGGGCCACGACATCGACCGGTAGGTTCAGCGGCAGCGCGTAGCGGTGGATCGAGTGATAGGTGCCCGTGCCGCCCACGAAGGACCAATCGCGATCGAGCGATGCGCCCCAGTCGGCCAGCGCGGGGTCGGCGTAGATCCGCGCGATGGCATCCACCCAAGGCCGGAACTGCTTGTGCGGGTTCGCCTGCCCCGTCGGCATATCGCCGCCCCGCATCAAGGTGCGCTGGCTGACCTCGCCGTAGCCGTCCAGCGTGCCGTACAGCACGTGATAGCCGATGCCGCGTAGCCAATCACCCTCTTCTTCGGCGATCGTCTCGAACAGGCTCGCATGCGCAGGATGATCCCGCTCGACGGCGGAGTCCCACGCCCGCAATGCGTCCAGCACGTACTGCGCGGGCGGATCGCCCGAGAAGAAGTGACTGCGCTCGTAGCTATAGCCCTCCGGCCACGCGCCGCCGGTCAGCGCCCATCCCTCGAGCGCGTTGCCGCGAAACAGCGTACGCGCATCCTCCAACAAGGCCGCCCGACCCGCGAAGCTGTCGTCCACGGCCAGCGCAACGAGCGCGAGCGCCGCCGCCTGGCTCGTGTAGCCGTGCCACAGATGCGGGCTGTTGCCCCGCAACCCGTTCTCGCTCGCGAAGCGTTGCCCGCACGCGCCGAGCGCGTCGGAGATCCGCCGCCGCTCAGCCTCGGAAAGCGTTGCGTGGACCCAGTCGAAGGCCAGCGCGTAGCCGCCGATCGCCGTGCGCTCGTAGCCGTCGCCGCAGCCGGGTATCTCGCGCAGCGCCGCGGCCACCCGCCCGGCCGCCACCGCGTCCTCGTTGAGCAGCCATGCCATCGCATCGTCGAGCATGTGCCTGCCCCCGATGCGCGCGCACTCCCCCTGCATGGCGGGCGACGCACACGCCGCCCGCAGCGCCTCCCGCGTCACGCCCCGATAGCCGCCGACGATCAGCCGCGGATGCTCCGGATGCACGACGAGCGCGGGCTGCGCAGCCACCGATCGCGCGACCGCCCCGCGGACCGGACCGGACGTCGCCGGCCGAACGGCGCACGCGGTGAGCACGGAGAGCATCCCGACGGCGAGGCCGACGCGAAAGGCGACGACGACGAGCGGGACCAGGCGCGGGATCGGACGTGTCGAGCGAGAAACGCGAAGCAGGTTCACGGGGGGCCACCTCCAGGCGCATCGCATTCTACGGCCGCGACACCGACCGCGCGATGGCAACGACCGTGCGCCGGCAACGACTGAGCGTGACGGCAACGAGTGCGCGATGGCAACGACCGCGTGACCGCAACGACCGTGCGGCGTCGTTCGCGACGTGATCGCACCGTCGCACCCCGTATCGCTGCACCCCATGCGACCGTTCGATTCGACGAAGACCCCCGAGCGCAGTCCGTCCGGACTTCGCTACGCGCGCGCCCAGCGACGATCGTTGCGGGGCGTGCGCGGCACGTTCGTCGCGTCACCCGTGGCGATCGGATGATCGGATGCCCGCGTCAATCCCGTCACGCTCGAAAGCCCGTGCCCATCCCGTCACTCTGGCGCGATCGGCCGTTGTCGAGCAACCCGCGACGCACGGCTGACGCACAGCTGCGAGCACTCTTCTTAGGGCCCACTGTCCGCCAAGGGCAGATAGACGACCCGCTCCACGCCCGGCGGCACCACAATCGCCGTCGCCGTCGCCGTTACCGTCGCATCGCTCGTCGGCGTCGACGACGGGACCACCGTGGGCGTCGGGACGCGCGGCGTCCGCGTGGGCGCGCCCGGCGCGCGGTCGATGATCCGCAGGCGCGGGCGGCGGCCGAGGGTCACGTACTCGGCCGTGACCACGTGCGGGCCTGCGTCCAGATCCACGCGCACGATCTCGTCGACGCCGCGTCCGATCCGTTCGTCGACCACTAGGACGTCGTCGACCCACAGACGTAGGCCGCCCGCGGCGACGACCTCCAGCTCCAACGTGCGCGCTTCCTCCAGCGCCATGTGACGCGTGAGGCGGGCCGCCCGGTCGAGGGGTTCATGCGTGGGCGGTCCCGCGATCAAGGGGCCATCGAGGTCGACCGTGTCCAGCCGCGCCACGGCAAGGGGCAGCTCCGCCAAGTAGCGGTTGCCGAAGACTTCCATGTGCCAACCCGCCGGCCACGTCGCGGGCGGATCGTAAGCCTCGACGCAGCCGGCGCCGCGCGACCCCACCCAGACGCGGCCATCCGCGCCGGCGGCGATCGAGCGCGCGCGTACGTTGTAGTCAGACTCGAGAGCAATGCCGCAGGCGCGGTCCATCCGAACCCTTGTCTCCACTCCATCCGGGCGGAAACGGACGAGCGACGCGGAGTTGGGGGAGGCCGCAACGAGGCTGCCGTCCGGCGCGACCGCGATGGCATCCACGCCCTCCACGGTACGCGCGGACTCCCGGCTGCCGCCCGGCCCGTAGCGCACGATCTTGTCCGAGTTGCGTTCTGTAACGTAGACGCTGCCGTCGGGCGCCGCGGCGATTTGGCCGGGCTGCCAGTACTGGCCGCTCTCGTCTTCGGCGGGAAAGCGCCGCCGCAACGCGCCATCGGGCAGGTGCCAGTCCACGAAGCGCGAGCGAAGCTCGGAGCTCGAGTAGAGCAGGAACACCCCGTCCGGAGCGGCGGCCATGTCCGTGATGTAGCTCCGATCCGGGTCGCCCGGCTCGGTCCGCCACGCTGCGCGCAACTGCCCGTCTGGACCGAAGTGGCTGATCCGCGGGCCTTCTTCCGTAGAGGCCGCCACATAGGTGGAACCGTCGGGCCCCACAGCCAGATGCTGCGCCCAGATGTCGGCACCCGCTCCCCACGCCGGGTCGCGCAGCACGTCGAACGGACGAGCGTCCGCGTCGAATCGCAGCACCGCTTGCTTCGCCCTGTCGAGCACGACCAGCGTTCCGTCCGCCCCCACGGCGATCTCGGGCTTTCCTTCATGCGCGATGGAACCGAGCCCAGCCTCCGGCAAAGGCCACTGGTCCAGCACGCGGCCATCCGTAGCCATGTGCACGACGGCCGGGAGCCCGCGATCGACAATCCACAGGCTGCCGTCCGGGTCGGCCGACAGACCCGAAGGGGCGACGAACAGACCGTCGCCGTCGAAGCTCGTCAGCCGCCTGGGCGGCCCGTCATAGCGCAGCACGACGCCGCGCTCCGCGTCCGCGATCCACAAGACGCCGTCCGACAGCGCGAGGCCTTCGGGCGCGCCGAAGAGCGGTGCCTCGCCTTCCGCGGCAGCCACGATCCGCTGGAGGTAGAGGTCGCGAACCTCGATGAGCCGCCCGTTCCCGCCGTCCGCGATCCAGGTCGACGTTGCGTCACTCGCGACGGCGGACGGGCCGGACAGGGTGAGGTCGCGCAGGCCGTAGATCCCGCCCCACGGGACCCCATACCGCGTGTACTTGAGGACGTCGTTCCGACCACGGTCGGGTACCGCGAGCTTGCCACGGTCCCATTCCGTCTGCAGGAATGCAAGGTCCCATGGGCGCTCCATGCCGCCCGGATCCCCGGGCCGAGACCCGAACGAAAGGCTCTGCGTTCCATCCGGCTCAACATACTGGATGCGTCGATTCTCTACCTCCGCGACGAAGACCCCGTCGACGCTGTCCACGGCGAGACCGGTCGGACCGTCCAACTGGCCGGGTCCCGTGCCAGGACCGCCCCACGTGCCGAGGAAGGTTCCATTCGTGTCATAGCGCAGCAGCCGATCGGCCTGCGGATCGGTGACGAGCAGCTGGTGGTCGGAACGCAGCGCAATACGGCGCGGCAGCGGATCGCCGGGGCCATCGATGGACGGGAACCCGTGACCGTAGCGTTCCAGCGGATGACCATCAGAGCTGAGCCGGAGCACGGACCCGCGGGAGCCGTGGTGCAGCGCCGCGTACAAGTCGCCGTCCGGAGCTGCGGCGATGCCCCAAGGGGTGCCCGCGTTCAACACCTGATAGCCGCGCAACGTCCCATCGGGTGCGAAGGCTTGCAGGCTTCCTCCGTAGCCGCCCGCCACGTGCACGGTGCCATCCGGACCCACCGCAATTCCGGACGGTCCGGGTCCACGAAAGAACCCGGGCCGCGTGCCGCTGCCACCCCAGCGCAGCACAAAGCGGCCATCCGCCGTGTAGCGTCGCACGGTGGAACCAGACACGAACACGTCGCCGTCCGGAGCCGTCGCGAGGAAAAAGCCGATGCCGACCCAGCTCGTGAGCGGCGCTGCGGCCGTCAGGGTATGCGGGCCGGCCAGCGTGCCGAAGGGCCCGGCGTCACGCCGCGGGTCCTGCCGAGATCGATCGCCCCATTGCGATTGCCCGCCCCATCTATCCAGCCCGCTATCCCGCGACCCGCCGCCCGGGCCGGAAGAGCCGCCCAACCCGGTCGGGCCGGTCCATCCGTTGTCACCCGAGCCACGCGACCCGCCACCAGTCCGCGCCGCCGCAGCGGCGTCCGCATCTCGCTCCTCGCTGTACGCCGACCACGAACGGATCGGCTGTCCCTCCGCATCGTACTGCCGCACCAGGTAGTCGCCGCTGTCCGCGACGTAGAATGACCCTCCGAGGCCGACCGCGACATCCGTCGGTCCGAGCCCGGATCGATCCGGCGCCTCGTTCGGCACATCGATCACCGCGAGCAACGTGCCCCCGCCGTCGAAGCGCTGGATGCGGTGGTTGCCTGTATCCGCGACGTAGACCGTGCCGTCCCGTCCGACGTCGATGCCGGTCGGCTCGGCGAAGCGACCGGGCGCCGCCCCCCGGCCTCCCCAAGCGTCGAGCACCGCGCCGCGCGAAGAGATCCGCACGACCCTGTGGTTCGCCTGGTCGACGACGTACACGCTGCCGTCCGGCGCGGCGGCCATGCCGCGCGGCACACGGAAGGTGTCGACCGGATCCGTTGCGCCCAGGGTGAGCAGCGGCGGATCCGCCCGCCCGTCCGCCTCGGCTGTGAGCTCGGCCGCCCGCCCTGCCATCGGCCCGAGCGCGTGGGCGAGCGTCGCAACGAGCGCTGCGACCACCGCGCCGGCGATCACGATCGCGACGAGCGTAGGCCGTGCGCGCCGTGGTCGCCGTGGTCGCGAGGGGCCCGCGACGGTGGCGGTGGCGGTGGCGGTGGCGGAGACGGTGACTAAGGGGCGGTGCAACGGTCGAGCGTCGTCAATCCGCGGCTGCAACGAGGTCATGGAGGCTTCCGTTTGCCGGTCCCGGCTAAAGCCACGCGCTTCTTCCGAACGACTCGAGTCGGCGCGCAGCCGAAAGATGCATCGTGTTACTTAACGCGGCGAGATCGCGAGAGTGGACGGGCGCCATTGGTTGGCTCGCACGATCGGTCGATGACGAAGAGGTGTTATTGCGCTCGAACTCGGGTGCGAGTCCGCGTCCAATCGACGTCCCCGACAGCAACTTCCGACGATAGCGGGGATGCGCCATGCCGGTCGATCACGTCTATTGACGTCTGGGGCGACCCATCGACCCGCTGACTTCTTGGATAGCAACACGCGATGGAGCGTACGCATCGCGCCGCGCGACCGTGACGCCGGCGACCGTGTAGCCGCGCGACCAAGCAGCCGGCGACCAAGCAGCCGACGGCCGTGCCCGCAGTCGCGCTCTAGAGCATACCCGCGGTCGAGCCCCGTGCCGGTCGGCAATCCGCCGCGACACTCGTCAGCCCCCGAGCCCTGCCAACTCTCTGCGCCTTCGCCATCGCTCCGTCACTACAGCACCGCGCCTTCATCCTGCCGCGCCTACTCGTAGCGCAGCGCCTCGATGGGGTTGAGCGTTGCCGCGCGGAGGGCGGGGTACACGCCGGATACGAGCCCGACGAGCAGCGCGAAGACGGCGGCCAGGACGACCGCGTTCCAGGAGATCGCGGTGGCGATGAGGCCGAAGCGGTCTACTCCGATCGCAATGCCGGCGCCGACGGCGATGCCCATGGCACCGCCGAGGACCGAGAGGAGCACGGCCTCGAGCAGGAATTGGGCGAGGATGTCGGCGCGGCGGGCGCCCACGGCCTTGCGCAGGCCGATCTCGCGGGTGCGCTCGGTGACGGAGACCAACATGATGTTCATGATGCCGATGCCGCCTACCAGCAACGAGATCATGGCGATGGCGCCGAGGAAGATCGTCATCGTGCCCGTGACGTCGCTGGCCAGCTCGAGCAGGTCCTCTTGGCTGGTGATCTGGAAGTCGGCGTCCTCGGCGGCCGTGAGGCCACGGCGCGCGCGCAGCAGGGCGTCGATCTGCGCGGCTGCGTCGACGGAGCGCTCGGGCGCCGCCATCACGTTGATCGTGCTGACCAGCGGCTCGCCCTTGTCGCTGCGGCCTTCGAAGAGCCGGGTCTGCGCGGTGGTCAGCGGGACGAAGAGCGCGCCGTCCACGTCGCCGGTCAGGGCGGAGCGGCCTTTTTCGCCAAGCACGCCCACTACGGTCAGCGGGATGCGTACGGTGCGCGGCGCGGCGTTCTCGCCGCCGGCCGCACCGCCACCACCCGAGAGCGCGATGTACACGCGTTGACCGATCGGGTCCGCGCCGCCGAAGAGCTCGGCCGCGGTCTCGCTGCCCAGCACGGCCACGGCGGCGCGGCGGCGTACGTCGTCCTCGGCGTGGAAGCGGCCGGCCGTGGTGTCGAGGTCGAAGGCCGTGCCGAGCTCTGCGGTGACGCCGCGCACCTGTACGTTGAGGTTCGCGGCGCCGAAGAGCACCTGCGCCGAGCCCCGGTATTCCGGCGCGACGAGCGCAACGTCCGGCGCGCCGACGGGATCGGCGATCGACACGACGTCGTAGGTCGTGAGCGGACCGCCGCTGCCGGCCGCGCCCTGCACGCCGCCGCGCCCGAAGGAGCGGCCGCGCGATACGGTGAGCAGGTTCGTGCCGATGCCCGCGATGCGCCCACTGATCGAAGCCTGCGCGCCCTCGCCGATGGAGAGCAGCGCGATCACCGTCGCCACGCCGATCAGAACGCCGAGCGTGGTCAGCCCCGAGCGGACTTTATTGGCGGTCACGCCGCTCCACGCGGCGCGGAAGGCCTCGCCGAGTTCGAGATCCAGCGCGGGTAGCCCGGGCCGTCGTCGCGAGGCGCTCATCGTTGCTCGTCCGCCACGATCAGGCCGTCGTGCATGCGCAGGATGCGCGAGGCACGCTCGGCGATCGCCTCGTCGTGGGTCACCGTAACGAAGGTGATGCCGCGCTCGGCGTGCAGCTGCTCGAACAATGCCAGGATCTCGGCGCCGGACACGGAATCGAGGTTGCCGGTCGGCTCGTCGGCCAGGACGATCGATGGTTCGTTGACCAAGGCGCGGGCGATGGCCACGCGCTGCCGTTGCCCACCGGAGAGCTCGCTGGGATCGTGCGCCATCCGGTCGGCCAGGCCGACGTCGACCAGCGCTTGGCGCGCACGTGCTTCGCGCTCTGCGCGCGGCACGGTCGGGGTCGCGCCCTCGGCCTTCGAGCCGCGTGCGTATTGGAGCGGCAACATCACCTGGCGCATGGCGCTGACCCGCGGCAGCAGCTGAAAGGTCTGGAACACGAAGCCGATGCGCGCGTTGCGCGCGGCCGCCAGCTCGTCCTCGCCAAGCTCCGACACCTCGCGCCCGTCGAGCGTGATCGTGCCGGCGCTCGGTGTGTCGAGCAGGCCGAGCAGGTTCATCATCGTGGACTTGCCGCAGCCGGAGGGACCCATGATGGCCACCTTCTCGCCGCTAGCGATGTCGAGGCTCACGCCCCGCAGCGCGCGGACCTCGACCTCGCCGAGGAGGTAGACCTTCGTGACGTCGCGCAGCGCAATCATCCTATCGGCCCCGGAATCCGCCGCCGAAGCCGCCGAAGGGCACACGCGCGCCCGGTGCCCCGCCACCGGCGGCGCCGCCCGCCGCGGCCGCCGCCCGCTCGATAACGATGACATCGCCCGGTGCGAGACCCTCCGAGATCACGACGAGCGTGTCGGTACGCGTGCCGAGGATCACCGGCACCGACCGGCTCGTCACTTCGTTCGCCGGCACGGAGATCGGCCCGCTCGCCTGCGCCCCCGCGCCGCGGAATCCGCGACCCGTGCCACCGCCGCCCGCCGCGAACTGCGCGCGCCGCGTGGCCAGCGCGCCGGGATCGCCGCCTGCACCACCGCCTGGTCCACCGCCGGGACCACCGCCGGGAGCCCCGCCGCCCGGTGGTCCACCGCCGGCCGCGAACGAGGCCCGTCGGGTCGCCCGCGCGTCGGGGTCCCCGCCTCCGCCCTGTGCGCCGCCGCCGTCGTCCGCGCCACCGAAACGAGCCGCGCCGCCTGCTCGCGCACCGCCATCGCCGACACCGCCATCACCGACACCGCCGTCGCCCGCGCCTTCCAACCCAGCGCCCGCGCCATCCGGTCGCGGGTAGTTCTCCGCCACGCGCACGACGCTCACGCCGCCCTGGGTCTGCACTGCGCGTAGCGGCACCGTCAGGACAGCCTCTTCACGTGTCGTGACGATCGCCGCGGAGGCCGACATGCCGCTGCGCAGCGCCAGGTCGCCGGGGGAGAGACCGACGATCACCGGGTAGAGCACGACTCCCGATACGGACTCCGGCGCGGGCGAGACCCCGATGACCTCACCGTTCAGCGTGGCGTCCGGGAAGGCATCGACCGTGATGTGGGCCGGCTGGCCCTCTTCTACGCGCGCGACGTCGGATTCACCAAGCAGCACCTCGATGCGCAACGCGGAGAGATCGGCGACCGTCGCCGCGGCCTGGCCTGCGCTGACCCGGTCGCCCTGTGTGACGTCGAGCGTCATGAGCGTGCCGGTGAACGGCGCGGTCACCGTCGCCGCGACCACGTCGCGCTCGGCGCGTGCCAAGCTGGTCCGCGCCGAGGCGAGCTGGCTGGCGGCCTGATCGACACGGCCCTGCGCGTCGCGCAACTCGGCGCGGGTCGCTCCCGCCAGCAGCTGTTGGTGCTGCAGCTCAGCGCTGCGCACGCTGCCCTCGCCTTGGAGCACGCTCGACTCGGCCTGATCGCAGTCGACCTCCTGCGCCCGCCCGGCATCGACACGGCCACAGGTGGCGTCGCGCGACATCTGCTTGGACCACAGTCCGTCCTTCGCGGAGTTCAGGGCAATCTGGGACACGGCGATGTCGACCTCGTCCGGTCCGTCGGCCAGCTCGGACAAGGCCGCTTGTGCGGAAGCCAAGACGCTCTCCGCGTTGGCGAGGGCCGCGGCGGCCGCATCGCGCTCGAGCACGAGGTCCGCCTCGTCGATCCGGGCCAGCGCTTGTCCCGCATTCACGATGTCGCCCGGCGTCGCCAGCACCTCGGCCACGATTCCCGCGCTCAGGAAGGTCAACGCGGTTTCGCGCGCCGGGGCGAGGTTGCCGGCCGTGTCGATCGTGACTTCCAGCATGCCGGGGCGCACCACGTGCAGCTCGGCCGTGGCGGCGGCGGCCTCGTCTTCGCCGTTCATGCGACGGTAGCCGAGCACGCCGAGGGCGGCGACGATCAGGACGGCAACGAAGGTCAGGCTGCGCTTTCCCATGCTTCCACTCCTGCGATTCGGGGCGACGACGATCACATCGACCAAGCTCCAAGCCCCGGCATTGTAGGCACCGGATGTGACTGCCGCCGGCGCGAGATGTAACGAGAGTGTTGCCAATACAGGTGCATGGTGGTGCACGGTGAGCGCGGGCACCGGGCCTTGTCGCGGTGTCGTAGAGTGGGCGCGCTTGGGATGGCTGCGACGAAGGTCGCCGAACGCCGACAGCCGAACGCCGACAGCCGAACGCCGACAGCAGAGCGCCGACAGCCGAACGCCGACAGCAGAGCGCCCCCGCCGTCGACAGACGGCGGGGGCGCGTACGGATGCTCGTTGCGATGCTAGGAGTCCGCGACGCTACGGACCGCTGACGCTACGGGCAGGACTCCACCACGTTGGCGTGCAGTTGCTCGAAGATCGGCGCCAGATCCTGTACGTCCGGCGCTACGAGCGCGCGGCTCGGATCGCCGGCGACGATCTGGAGCAGGGCCTCGTCCACGTCGGCGCCGAGGCCGATCGTGTACACCGTGACATCCGCCGCGCGTGCGCGGACCGCGGCTTCCTCAACGAGGTACGCCTCGCTCGACGGGCGACCGTCGGTCAGCAGCACGAGGGCCGTCCACGCACCCTCGCGCCGCGTGGTGAGCGCGACCAGGCCCGCGTCGATGCCGGCGTCGATCGCCGTGCCCTCGCCCGTCGTCAAGCCGGCGAGCGCGTCGCGTGCCGCCTGCCGTCCGTCGGCCAACGTGGCCAACGTGCGTGCCTCGGCGTCGAAGGCGATGACCGCCGCTCGGTCGTCTTCGCGCAGGGCGTCGACGAAGGCCGTCGCCGCTTCGCGCGCCGCGTCGAGCTTCGAGGGGCCGTCCGCGCTCGTGGGCTGGCCCATGCTGCTGGATACGTCGACCACGATTGCGATCTCGACCGGCACCGCACGGGTGAGACAGCGCTCATTGAACGCCACCGGCAGGTAGACCGGTTGCAGGGGGCGCGCCGTGCCGGTGGGCTCGGGCGTCGGCGTGTCGGCCGGCGGCGCGGTCGGCACGCCGGTCGGTGCGATGACCTCAAGCTGGGGGATCGGGAAGGTCACGCGGGTAGCTTGACCCCAGCCGTCGCGTAGATCTGCCACGGTCAGGGCGGCGGTTGCCAGCATGCCGCCGGCTTGGGGCTCGATGACGGCCGTGAAGACGGCGCCGTCATGGCCGAGTTCGTCGAGCGTCCACGTGATGGCCGGCGCGTTCCAGGCACCGTTGCCGGAGAGACCCGCCGGATCGGCGACGATCGACGCGGGTAGCGTATCGACCAGACTGATGTCCGTCGCAAGCGCGGGCGGCGGTGCGTAGGCGACCATGCGCCGATGGGCGCCGTCTTGGTTGAACACGACGTCTTCGTCGGAGCTGGCTAGATCGAAGGCACCCCGGCCGTTGACGACCACCATCGTGATGCCCGCGGCGCGGGCCGCGGCCGCGGCGTCCTCAGCCGGCGGATAGCCCGCACATTGGGCGGCGCGCGCCTGATCGTTCGGATTGCAGTAGTCGGGATCGAGCAAGACCATCACCTTGCGCCGATCGTCGTCGACGAACATCTCCGTGGCATGCTCGATCGCGTCGCGCAGGCGCGCCTTGAGGTCTTCGTTGGGCGGCGTGAAGCGCGTGACGTTGCGCGCGGCGTCGATGAAGGCATCGCGATCGCCGACGAGCGGCAGTTCGTCGGCCACCGTATTGTAGTAGGAGACGATGCCCGCCCGGTGCCGGGTGAAGTCCACCCGCGCGACGAGCTGCGTGAGGCTGGTCATGCGGCCGAGCGAAGGATCGACACCCGCCTCCAGCCGCTCGAAGTAGGGCACGACCACCACGATGTCCGTGGGCGGCTCACCCACGCCGCAGCTACCGAGTAGCTCCAGCGTGACGGTCGCGGTTTCGCCCAAGGCGATCGTGGCCGGATCGACCGAAGCCAGGCCGCGGAAGAGACAGTCGTCGTCGTTGGGCACCGGGATCGCGTTTGCGGCGTCGGTTTCTTGAAAGACGCTGATGAGGCTCGTCTGGCCGTCCGCAACGTACACACGGCCCGCACCGTCCACGACGAAGTCGGTGAGCGTGGTTGGGTCGGAGAAGTCCAGCGGACGCCCGTCCAGCCGCGCCGTGACGCGACCATCCTCCGCGTGGCGCTCGACCCAGCCCGGCTCGCGCATCACGAAGACCTGGCCGTCCTCGGACGGCGGCCCACCCGCCACGGAACGCGCGTCGAAGGCCACGGGCACCTCGTAGACGAAGGTGCCGTCCGCTTCGAAGACGCGCACGATGTCGTAGATGTCGTCCAGGGCGTAGATCCGGCCATCCGGGCCGACGCCGATATCACTGTAGGGGTTGATCTTGCCGTCGTCCGGCAGATCGAAAGGCTCGCCGGCTATGTCACCGTCGGCGGTGTAGCGCTGGAGCTGCACATCTTGCGTACGCTGCTGCTCCACGACGATGTTGCGCACGACCAGCAGCTCCTGGCTCACCGGATTCCAGACGAGCTGCGGTACCTCGAAGCGGCGACCCCGTGAGACCTGCGGCTCCACCCATACCGGCTCGATCACCCGCTCCGTGCCCGTGCGGGTGCGCTGCTCGACGGTGCGGAAACGGCCGACGCCGCTCTCGAACTGCCGGGTCCCACCCGCGCGTTGGCCCTTGACGTAGCCGCCGAAGACCTCGCCGAGGACGTCGGTGCCGGCCGGCTCCAGGATTCGGAAGAATTGGAAGTCGGTGCTGCGATCGCCCTCGAAGCTCTGGCGCTCGGAGCTGGCGATCTGCTCCCCTTCGAGGTTGAAGAAGCGCACCTCCGCGGACTGATCCGCGACGAAGATCGTGTCGGCCGTCGGCATCGAGAGGTCGTTGGGGGAGAACAGGATCGGGCTGTCGCTGTCCTCGTTGGAGGCCGCTTCCCACACGGTGGCGACGCGCCGCAAAGACTCGTCGCTGTATTGGGCGACGACAGGCGTCGTGTCCAGGTCGTCGCGCTTCTCGCCGCACTTGCCCACGTTCGGGTCGCTCACGGCCAGGGCGAAGTACTGGGGATCCTGGGCCGAAGCCACCAGCCGCGGCAGCCGAACGGTGTCCTTGCAGATCGTGCCGCTGAAGGCGCTGCTGGCAATCGCGAAGGTCACCTCACGGCCGTCGAGCACGCACGCACCGTTGCCTTGGCCGACGAAGACCCTGTCCTCGCCGAGGGCGTTGACGCCGTTGCCGTTGCAGCTGTTGTCACCTTGCGTAAAGCGCGCATCGGCCAGATCGTAGGTGAGGCGATGGCTCGCGGCCGGCGGCGGCGTTTCGCCCGCCAGATCGGCCTCCGAAGCCAGGTCGAACAATTGCACCCGGTTGCCGCGGCGGTCGGCGACGGCGATCTGCCTGCCGTCCGGCGCGACGTCGACGTCGACGAAGTTCGAGAACTGGCCGTCATTGGAGCCGCGCTCCCCGAAGGCGAAGAGCTCCTCGCCCGTGTCCGCGTCAAAGGCGCGCACGGTGCTGGCGTCCCGGTCGAGCACGAAGACGCGCCCGTCGGCCGAAGCGGCAATGCCCTCGCCGTTGATATCCGACCACTGGTCGAGGTAGCCACCGTCCAGCCCGTAGATGGCCACGCGCTCGACGGCCGGATCGAGCACGTAGACGCGCTGCGAGGACGCGGGTTGTTCCGGGCCCTCCTCTTGGAGCGGCTGAACCGGACCGCCGCCGCCACCACCTTGTGAGGTCAATTGGGTTGGCTGGACGGCAATTCGGCCGACGCGGCCGAGCTGCTGCGGAAAGCCGCCCGTCACGCCGAAGGGCGTGGCCCAGCTGCCGTCGGGCTGCAAGAGGTGCACGCCGCCGACACCCGGATCGGCGATAAACACGCGGCCGTCGGCGGCCACGTCGAGATCGATCGGGTTCTGGAACAGACCCTCCGCCGCGCTCGTGCGCTCCGGCCACTGGTCCACCATGCGGTAGGCGACGAGATCTTCGCCGCCCTGCGCACCGGCGGGCGCGTGGTCCGGCGACGACAACAGGCCCGCGCCGGCTAAACCGACGGCGATCGCGAACAGCACGGAACGGGGGCGATCAAGGAGCCGAGGGAAACCAGCCAAGCGTCCGCGAAGATGCGACGGGGGGCGGTCGCGGTGGGGAGAAGGGGACGCCAAACGATTCATGAACCATTGCCTCCAGAGAAACGGATGCCGCCCAAACGGCGGCATAGCTACGGTCACCTATTGTCCCCACGCGTGTTGGGGCGCGCACAGCGGAGTGTAAGCAGTCTGTTGTCGTTGACCCACGATCGGCCCACGTCGGACGGTCGGATTGCGCAACGAAGCGCGACTTGGCTAGGGTATCGATGGATGTGCCCGTACGGTCCGCATACCATGGTTACGCCACGCTAGGTGGCCGCGCTGGGCCTGGTCATGACGGCCGTGTTCGGTGCTCAACTTGAGAGCCGCCTGGCCGCCATCGATGCTCCTGCACCCGTCGTCGAAGCGCTGCGCGAACAACAGGATCGCTGGGGCGCCTCGCAGGCGCCCGCGACGGACGCCGCCACGGACGCGGCCGTTGACACCGTGATCGACGAATCCTTCGTCGCGGGCTTTCGCGTCATCGCGTGGATCGCGGCGTCGCTCGCGCTGCTATCGGCCGCCGTGGCCGCGGTCATGATTCGCGGCGTGGCGGAGGTCGCAGATGCGGCGGCGAACGAGGTCTCGCACTCGCTATAGGCGTTCCGTCGCAGCGTGGCACCGTGCGCCTCTCGCAGCGCCGATCTCCGCGCGATTCCGCGGCGACCCGCCCGTCGCCGATCCCCGTCCTATCGTCGCAGCCGCAGCCGCGGCAAATGCACCTGCCGCGGCAGCGGCGCCCGCGGCCGCACCTCGATCGTGGCGCGGTCGACGGCCATGAGGCCCTCGGCGTCGATCGCGCGCAGCACGATGCGGTGGGTACCGGTGGGCGCATCGGTCCACGCGATGGCGTAGGGCGGCTCGCGCAGCTCCGCGAGGAGCTCGGAGCCCGCCCACACCTGCACGCGATCCGGGCGCGCGTCGGGGCCGTCCGCGTCGAGCGCGTCGCCCGCCACGAGTACCGGCGCGCCGTGGCGCCATACGCTGCCGTCGGCCGGCGTGCGCAGGCGCGCGGTCGGCAGCGCGTTCCGTCCGACCTCGACCGGACGCCACGAGGGCCGGCCGGTCAGCGCGAACAGGCGTGCGCCGGTCGCGCCGATGTAGGGCGTGCCGTCCAAGATCGCCAGGCTGCGCGCGCCATCCGGCACCGCGGCCTCCAACTGCTCCCATCGTGCGAGATCCGTGCTTCGTAGCAGCACGGCGCTTTCGCCGCCCGGCGGTTCGTAGATCACGTGGAGCACCCCGTGCTCGTCCAGGGTGACGCCGCGGGCGCGGCCATCGCCGACCCGGCGTACGACCTCGCCGTCGAAGGCCAGCAGCGAACCGCCGAGGGCGTAGCTGAGATAGACCAGGTGCCCGGCCACGGTAACCGGCCGCCAGCCCATGCCGCCGAGCAGGAGGTTGGGCCCATCGCGCCACCGCGTCCCGTCGAATACGCGCGAGCGGGCGTGCGGCGTGCCGTAGAAGTCGTCGGCCTGGACGTAGAGCCGCCCGTCGAGGACGCCGATGAAGTAGTAGCGCGCGAAATCGTTGTCGAGCCCGCTCCCCGGCCCTTCTCGTTGCGCTACCGCCCACGTCTCGCCGCCGTCGGTGCTGCGCCACAGCGTCGCGTTGACGCCCTTCGAGCCCGAAAGCCAGAGATCCTCGCCGTCGAGGGTCGCTACGTCGTAGGCATGGGTGGTGACCAGCGGGCGCAGGTCCCGCCAGGGCTCGCCGACCGCAAAGTCCGCGTTCTTGCGCCGGTCCGTGGCCGGCGCCCACAGCTGATCGCCGATCACCCGGAAGCTGTCGATGGCTTCGGTATCGCTTACGTGGTCCAGCCGGAATGTTCGCGACACGGGATCGAAGGGCATGATCGAGATCGGGCCCGTATTGTCCCCGTAATCCCCGTAGCCGGCGTAGATTCGCCCGCGCCAGGCCTCCAGGGTGTTGAGCGTCTCCCCGCGCGTGCTCGGCTGCCGCACGGCGCGCGGATGCGTGCCCACGAGCGTGAAGGCGGCCGGCTCGTCCTGTGCGACGACAGGTGGTGGTGCGGCGCTCGGGGATGGGAACAAGGGCAGTGCGAGCGCGGCGCAACCCACAAACACCGCAGCGATGCACAGCCAAGGCAAGCGCCAAACTGCGGGGGTTGGGTCCGCGGTCGGTACTCGCGCATCTCGCCGTCGCCAACCTCTTTGTTCACGCATCGGCATTGCTCCTCGCTCCGTCATCGTCTCGCGAACGGCAGCGCGATCCACGTGTCCGCTTCGTTCGGCGTTGCGGTCTCGCCCGGCACCGGCGACGACGTGGCCGCTGGAACGGAGGTTACTGTAGCCGTAGCCGTCCCGTGCGCCGTCGCCGTCGGCGTCGCGGAAGCCGTCGGCCTCGTCGGCGCCGTTGGCGGGCCGAGCGCCCCGCCTGCGAGGTAGCCCAGCGCGGCGCCTTCCGGCCGGGGACCGTAGTGCGGTAGCGGCGCACCGAGCTCGTGGGCGCCGATGTCCGGACGATCGTCCGTCACCCAAGGGTCGTTGAGGTTGGGCAAGCTCGCGCCGGCGTCGATCAGCGGCGAACCCTCGCGCGGCCGCAGGTCGTAGCCGTTGGGCGCGATCGGCGTCGCGTAGTCGGTGGGCAGCGGCGCGTCCTGCAGATCGGCGCGTGCGGCCATCACGCCGTGCGCCTCGATGCCTGTGCCGGCGCGAAGGTCGGCCAGGGTGTCATAGCGCACGTCGTCCCACTTGAAGCAGGGCGGCGTGCCGGGGTCACATCCGGGCTCGCGGGCGAAGGCGTCGTGGTCCCAATCGTCGGTGGATTCCCGTGCCAGTCCGTACTCTTCGAAGAGGTAGCGCGTGCCGAACAGCATGTTGTTGCGCAGCTGCGTGTTCTGCCAACCCGCGGGGGACGACATGCCGTTGCCCCGCTTCAGGCTCGTGTTGTGCGCGATCACCAGACCGGCGGGCTCTCGGTTCATCTTGTAGGCGCTGCTGGCAAGCGAGAAGAAGGTGTTGCGGAAGACGTAGGCCGGACCGCCGAAGATCGGCGCCAGGCTAATGCCCATCCGTCCGCTCGTCACCCGATTGCCCCAGACCCGGACGTTGGCATTGTTGTAGTCGACCTCGATCGGGTCGTCGACGATGCGCAAGATGTCGTTGCCGTAGACATCGTTGCCCCACGCATCCCCGGTGCTCGGCTGCACGCTGACCCCGTCGCCGAAGTCTTTAATCCGGTTGTGGCAAACCACGTTGCCTGTCCCGCGCAGGTGGACGGCCTGCTCGGCGGGGATGCCCGCGCCCGGCCACGGGACCCGTCCCTCGAAGCTGGAGTCGCACACGGTTTGACGCGCCTCGCGGCCCTCGCCGCGCCGGTTGACGACGCCGTGGTCGATGGCCCGCATCCGTACGTGGCGCACGGTGAGGTCGCGGGTGTGCTGCGCATCGATGCCCCAGCGCCCGTTCTCGATGCGAAGTCGCTCGATGATCACGTGCTCCGTCGTACGGTCGTTGCGTCCGATCGTCACGATGCCGCGGTCGATGCCGGCGCCATCCACGATGGCAGGCGCTTCGTCCGCCGCCGGCCCGCGGAAGACGATCGGTCGCCCCGGTTCGCCACCGGCGATCAACGCGAACGGCGCGTAGGTCCCGGACGTCACGAGAAAGAGATCGCCCGCTTCGGCTGCGTCCGCCGCCCGTTGGAGTCCGCGGAACGGGGCCTGTACCGACCCGTCCCCGCTGCCGGCCGCCGCTCCCGGTTCGGGCGGCGCGACATGCCGAACACGCGCATCCGGCGCGGGCGCCTGGGGCCTGCGCGTGACGGTGTTCTCGACGAGCGTCGCGCCACCGCCGTCCGGGTCGCTCACGGTGAGCTCGAGCGTCACCCGCTCGCCGGGCACGAGCCAGAACACGCTGCCCGCGAAGCGCTCGTCCGGGCGCTCGCCGCCCTCGCCGACCAGCCCGCGATGGCTGCGCACCAGCGGCAGGCCCGTCCGCCAGCCCGTCTCGTCCGCGGGCCGGAACCGTAGGGTCACCCGTGCGTCGCGATTCACGTCGCCATCAATAGCCAGCCGAATGCCGACGTGCTCGTAGCTCGGCGTGAGCTCGAGCGAAAGGACGCTCACCGCGTTCGCGCCTTGGCCCTCCGTGGTGTCGGGCCATGAAGCCGCGAAGAGCGCACACAGCAACGCGATGGGAAGGGGGTTCCATCGGAAGCTAGGCACCGTGTCCTCCTCCCGTTCGATTTCGAGTTCCGCTCAGGACGCGTCCGTCGGAGAAGCGCTCTCGGGAAAAACGACCGCATGGATCGTGTCGTCCAGGTCCGGGAGGTGGATCGGCTTGCGCAAGTAGGCGTTGGCTCCGGCCTCCAGGCATCGTTCCCTGTCGCCCGGCATCGCGAGCGCCGTCAACGCGATGATCGGCAAGTCGGCAAACTCCGACCGTTCTCGAATCCGACGAATCGTCTCGAGTCCGTCCATCCCCGGCAGCTGGATATCCATCAGCACCACGTCCGGTAGGCCGCCTTCCAGCGATTCGATGGCCTGCAGGCCCGCCCGCGCGATCTCGACCCGGCAACCGCGCAGACCGAGGTAGTCCTCGAGTACGGCGATCGTTGCCTCGTTGTCTTCGACGACGAGCACCGAGAGGGAGGTCTGCCATTCGGTCTGTGGCGTTCGCCAGACCTCCGGCGCGATGCTCGTTGCGGTAACCGCCCCATGTCCAAACGCTTCTCCGTCCGAATTCTCCTGCCAGGGCAGGGTAAAGCCGAACCGGCTGCCCTTGCCGACCTCGCTTTCCACGGAAACCGAGCCGCCGTGGAGCTCGATGAAGCGCGAGACAAGCGCCAACCCCAGCCCGGTTCCGGAATGGGTTCGCGCCAAACTGCTGTCGAGTTGGGTGAAGGGCTCGAAGAGTCGAGGCAGGCTCTCCTGCGGGATGCCGACACCGTTGTCTTCGACCGTGAAATCGACCATGCCTCGCCGGGCGTCGCCCCTCACCCATAACGTGATGACGCCGCCTTCCGGCGTGAACTTCACGGCATTGCCCAACAAGTTCACCAGAACTTGCCGCAGCCGGAGGACATCGCCTGGGATGGTGTGTACGTCCGGATCGACATCCACCACGATCTCATGACTCTTGGCACGCGCCATTTGGGTCACAAGCTGCACTCCATCGTGGCAGAGATTCTCCACGGGTACGGCGACGAAGTTGAGGTCCAGGCGTCCGGCTTCGATCTTCGCATAGTCGAGCACGTCGTTGATCAGCGAGAGCAGGTGACGTCCGCTGTCCTCGATCATTGTCATGGATTCGACCTGCCGCTCATTCAACGGTCCCTGGCTGCCCTCCGACAGCACGGCGCTCAATCCCAGGATGGCGGTGAGCGGCGTGCGCAGCTCGTGGCTGACGCCGGCCAGGAACTCATCGCGCGCCTTCATGGCGCCCTGCAACGCCGCGTTGGACTTGCGGATCTCGGCCGTACTCTCTGTGACCCGCTCCGACAGCCGGCCGCGCTCCTGCTCCAACGCCTCTTCGACGGCGCGGCGCTCCGTGAGATCTGTTACGGCTTCGGAGTGGAGGCGCGCGTTGTCCAGCGCGATCGAAGCCAGTTCCGCGAAGCGCTTCAGGAGCTCGATCTCCGTCTCGCTGAATTCTCGACCTTGCTCGCGGTACGCAATGCCGATCGCGCCGAGTACGGTGTCCTCGATCCGCAGCGGCAACCCAATGACGCTGTAGAAGCTCCCCGCGCCGTACATCTCCTCGGTTCGATGTTCCCAATGATCATGATCGTTCACGACCACAACCTCGCCGGTCGAGCACACGATTCCGCCGACTCCCTGATCGGCAGGCTTGCGATAGCCGATCAAGGGCTCGAACACGCCGATACCGACGCGCATTTCAATCTCGTCGCCGTCGCGCAAGTACACGAAGCCGTTCTCGGTCCCACACAGGCGGGCGGCGCTGGTGACCACCTCATGCATCACGTCCGGCACGGCACGCCGGTTCATCATCAGGACCGCCGTCTCGTGCAAGGACTGCTGTAGTGCATACCGTTGACGCAACGTGTCCGCGCTCGTCGCGAGGCGCCCGTTCGCGTCGGTGAGATCGTTGCGTGCCTGGCGCAGGTCGTCGATCATCTGGTTGAACGAGAGTCCTAGCCGGCCCAGTTCATCGTCGCTGACGACGGGCACCGGGTCATCGAGATGGCCGACGGCAACCCGCATCACGCCTTCGCCCAGCTGTCCGATCGGTCGCAGGACGTAGCAGCGCAGGACCTGATCGACCATGAAGGCAAACGCGGTAACGGCCAGCAGGTAGATCAACATCCGGCTACGGACGTGACCGGCAATCAAGGCATCGACGCGCGCCAAGGTCAGCTCGATCGAGAAGACACCCACCACCTCCTGATCGACATGCACGGGCGTGACGACCCGCAGGTTGCGCCCGCCTGGCTGCTCGAGGAAGGTGTGCGCGATATGGTCCTCGCGGAACACCGTGCGGCATTGACAATCCGCCGGTTGTCCCACGCGCTCCGGGTCATCGGAAGCCAGCGTCACCAACCCGCCGCGGCTCGGCACGTTGGCGTCGATGGAGACGATCTCCGGCTCCATCCGCATTATCTCCCGCACGCTGGCCTGGAGCAGCGCTTGATCGTTCCAGTCCGCCTCGGTCGCGATGCTCGCATCCAACGCGCGCCCGATGGTGGTCGCACGACCCACGTGCGCGTCTTCCAGCGCTCCGCGCGTCAAGCTGACCGTCCACAGGAGGAAGGGTGTGAACAAGACGGTCGAGATCCCGACCACCCAGCCGATCACTTTTACGGAGAGCCGAGAGCCGAAGGGAATCGGCCGGCCGAGCTCCGATCGATCGTCCGTCATGCGGCACGGACGACGGCGCTGCTGCCCGGCCCTGGCGTTGCCGCAACGCGCTTGACGCGCCGCGAACCGGCGCGGATCGGCGTGGGGCACGGATATGGCACACAGCGTGGCCATTCGAAGGCGAAGAACATAGCGGGCATCGAGTCCAACCTCCGTTCGGGAGGTGCGCGCTGCCGAGTATACCAGGGGGGCCGGGCCTCCTCGGGCATCACCGTTGGGGTTGGCCGCTGGTTCCGCTTTCCATAGCATGTCGTTGGAGTCGCCCCCCTCCTACATGGGAGCATCCACTATGCCCGACCCGATCGATCCCGGCGTAGACATCGGCCATGTCCATCTGCGCGTGGCGGACATCGAACGCGCGCTCGGCTTCTACCACGACGTGCTCGGCTTCACGCTGACCCAGCGCATGGGTGACAGCGCCGCGTTCCTATCGGCCGGCGGCTACCACCATCACATCGGCCTCAACACGTGGCAGAGCCTCGGCGGCTCTCCGCCTCCGCCCGGCAGCACCGGCCTGTTCCACCTCGCGATCCGCTACCCCACACGCTCCGCCCTCGCCGACGCCCTCCAACGCCTCCTGGATGCCGGCATCCCCCTCGACGGCGCCGCGGACCACGGCGTCAGCGAGGCCCTCTACCTCCGCGACCCCGACCAAAACGGCGTTGAGCTAACCTGGGACCGCCCCCGCGACGCCTGGCCGCGCCAACCCGACGGCACGCTCGCGATGGTCACGATGGCGCTGGACCTGCAGGACTTGTTGGGGGAGTTGGGGGAGTTGGGGGCATGAGCCCCCTCTCCTTCTCCGTCACCGCATCCGGCGACGACAGCGCGCCCCTGCCTACGCTCTATCTCGATGCGGATGGGTGTCCGGTCAAGGAGGAGGCGTATCGGGTGGCGCGGCGCTACAAGCTGGACGTGGTTGTGGTTGCGAACCGGATGATCTTTACGCCGCGGGAGGAGAACATTCGCTTTCAGCTCGTGGCGGGCGATCCCGACGCGGCGGACGATTGGATCGCGGAGCACGTCGGAACGGACGACATCGTGGTCACGCCCGATATTCCGCTCGCGTATCGCTGCGTCCATGCCGGGGCGCGCGTGATTACGCCGCGGGGGCGGGTTCACGATCACGAGTCGATCGGCAGCGCGCTCGCGCAGCGCGATCTGATGACGCAGCTGCGGGATCAGGGGATCGAGATGGGTGGCGGACCGCCGCCGTTTGGAGCGAAGCCGAGGCAGCGCTTCCTACAGCGTCTCGACGAGGTGGTGCAGTCGATCAAGCGCGGGGGCTAGCGCGGCGCTACGACATCCCCTGTTTGGTCATCCTATGGTTGGGCGATCCGCTAGCCGTAGCGCTTGGCGGCACGCGCACGCGCCTTCTCGATCATCTCCGCCCGATCGCGGGGCGGCGCCGCGGTGACGAGTTCATCCATGAGCACGTGGGTCGTCGCGGCGATGGCATCGATGGCGCGTGCGAAGGCCGCCTCGTTGGCAGCGGAAGGCTTCGAGAAGCCGCTCACCTTGCGCACGAACTGGAGTGCTGCGGCCCGGATCTCCTCGTCGTCGGTCGGGGGATCGAGGTGGTACAGGGTGCGGATATTGCGGCACATGGTTGGCTCCTCGTGCACGAAGTCGTTGACATCACGCGGCCGATCCGGTAGGCTGGCGGCCACGAAGCAGGCAAGCACGGACGCTAACCATACTGGTGTCCGCACGAACGGGAAGGAGGTAGGCATGGGTGCCCAAGTCGTACAAGCTCGAAGCGACATCGCGTCGCCCGTGCGTACCTGCTGATCTGAGCGCGTCTTGTTTGACGCGATGACGGTCCGGCCATGGTCACGGGGCGACGCAGCCCGTGGCCTTTTTTCTTTGCCGAGCCAGGCGGCTCCAAGCGACCGCCGCTCCCGTCATCGCATGAGGAACCAAACCTTGAACCACAACTACCTCGATCCCCAACGCGGGACCGATCATCCCCCTTCAACGGACACGGATGCGCGAACGTCCGAAGAAGGTCGGCGTAATCCGCGCGCCGACACGAGTCGCGACGACACCCTCGACCTCGACATCGACCTCAACTCCGAACCTTCCGAAGCCGACGATGTGAACACCGGCTCGACGTGGGACGAAGCCGATATCACGGACCCGTACGGTGCCGAGGACGCCGGCACCGACGCCGATGAGGATGCCGACGCCTTCGACGACTTCGACGAAGAGTTCGAGCATTACGACCACGATCTGGAGCGCGGCGATCGGCAGGCGCACCGTACTGCGATGCACCGACCGCGTCTCGTTCCGCACGATGATCCGAACGAGGACGTGCGACGCGTCGCAGCCGACGACGACACGTTGGCGACCGGCTTCGACGGGCTGACCTACAAACCCATCAAGCACGAGCGGCAATGGCTTTCCGATGCGCTGGGCGGCTTCTTCATCCAGGGCGACATCACCGATGTCCTGCGCTTGATCAAGGGTGGCAAAGAGGCCAGCGTCTATCAGGTGACCGTGCCGGAAGCCACGGGCGCGCCCTACGCGGCGGCCAAGGTCTACCGGCCGCGAACCTTCCGCAACCTGCGCAACGACGCCCGGTATCGGCATGGCCGCACGATCCTCGACGAGCAGGGCAAGCAGCTACACGACGAGCGGGCGTGGCACGCGATCATCACGGGCACCGAGATGGGCAAGGACCTCAAGCATGCCTCGTGGATGTCTTACGAGTACGTGACGATGGAGCGCCTGCACGCGGCGGGCGCCGATGTGCCGCGCCCGATCGCCCGCGGTCCGAACGTGATCCTGATGGAGTACGTGGGCAGCGCCGACCGACCCGCGACGACGCTCAACCATGTCGCGTTGGCTCCGGAAGAGGTAGAGCCCTTGTTTGATCGCGTGTTGGAGAACGTGGCGCTTATGCTCTCCTACGGCGTCGTTCACGGAGATCTGTCGGCCTACAACATCCTGTACCACGAGGGTGAGATCACCTTGATCGACTTTCCGCAGGTCGTACAGCCGGAAGACAACCCGGAAGCACGGGCGATCTTCGATCGCGACGTCGAGCGCGTGTGTCAGTACTTCGCGTCGCAAGGCGTCGAGCGTGACGCGACGGCCCTGGCCGAGGACCTTTGGATGCGCTACGTGGACGCGGAACTCGACCTGGAGCGGCGGCCGGAGTTCATGGCCGCCAAGCTCATCGCCGATCTGGCGGCGCAGGAGGAACGCATTGCGCGTCGGGAAGGGTACGACGACGACTGATGGACCGGGCGCGGCGGATCTAGCGCGACGAACGTCGCGTCGAAGCACGGCGACGACGCATCGGCACGCTCGCTACCCAACCGGTTCGGGGGTGGCGACGACCTAGCGCAGAACGCGCGGCAGGTAGATCGCCGATGCGTCCGGCACCGTCGTTGTCGGCCGCGCCTGCGTCGGCACCGGTTGCGTCGGCGCGGGACCGGACGCGGTCGCCGTTGCTTCCGCCGTTGCCGTCGCGACCGCCGTCGAACGCGCGATGGCCGTCGCCGTCGGGCCGGCCGATGCGACCGACCGTACGCGGTACAAATGCACGCCGTAGCCGTCGAAGCGGTCTTGGATCGCGCCGTCTTCCATGAGGATCGAGCGGTCTTCGCCAAGCACCTCGACGATGGGCGGGTCGCCTGCGCCGATCAAGGCGGGATCCGGCCGCAGCACGACCGCGGCCGGCTCGTCCTTGGGCGCGACGGCGAAGAGGTAGAGCCAACCTTCGTGTTGTTTGGTCATGACGTCGATCCGCGCGTTCGGATCGGTCGGTGTCACGGTGACCACGTCGTCGAGCGTCGGGCTGTTGAGCACGGGCGCGAGCTGCTCGATCTCGCCGTTGACGCGCTTCACGGCGGCCATCATCTCGGGATAGTCCAGCAGCGCCGGCTCGCGGAAGCGCGGCACCCATTCGTGGACGAAGTAGACGATGCCCATCGAGCCGTGGACCAGCGACAACCATACTTCGGCTCGGGTCTGGGCGGGCGAAGGCATGACCTGGCTGTTGATGTGCGTCGTCTCGATGACGTTCCACACGATCTTCTCGCCGCCGCTCCATTCCCGCAGGCGATCGATACCCAAGGCCACGCGCGTCAGATCGCCCTGGATGTGCTCGTAGCGGCTCGTGACGGGGTAGATGTCGAAGGACACGATGTCGGCGCCCTTGATGTACTCCGGGTAGTGGTCCCACCGGTTTGCGCAGGCGCTGCCGCGGCCGACGTAGGGCCGATCCTCGTCCCACGCGACGCCTTGACCGAGGTTGAGCCACACGGGGCGATCCGGGTCCGCCGCCTTCATGGCCTCGTAGCGGCGGATGATCTCGGCCGGTTCGATGCACGGCCCGTAGCCGCCCTGGCCGTCCGACTGCGCGTTGTCCGGCTCGTCCTGCTGCGTCCAGCCGAGCAGCGTCTCGTCGCCCAACCGTGCGCGCCCGACCGCATTCTGGCTGGCGAACACAGGCATGCCGGCCGCGCCGAG
This sequence comes from Anaerolineae bacterium, assembly GCA_029262755.1. GTDB lineage: Bacteria > Chloroflexota > Anaerolineae > Epilineales > Epilineaceae > JAJCYU01. Next base: position 4,210 of record JAJCYU010000424.1, on the reverse strand, counting down.
CGCGTCGAGCTGCTCGTCGGTGGGCCCCTGCCACAGGCCGATGAAGTGGTTGATGCCCAGCGCCCGAAAGGCCGCCGCGTTGGACGGGCTCTGCAGCCAGACGCCGATGGGAAAGTACGCCGGATCGGCCGGCGGACCCTTCGGCCAGACGTAGGGACTGGCGGGTTGCTGGGCGGTGGATTGCGCAGGGGAGGCGGAGTGACTCGCCGACCGAAGCGCAGGCTCGTCGGCAGGCTGAACCGCCGGCTCGACCGTACGCTCGAGCTCCCGGTCAACCAGCCCGCCGCGCGTCTCGAGCTTCGCCGCGCGCACGATCTGCGACGAACCCGCCGCGCCGTCCTGCGCGCCCGCGAGCCGGACATCCGCGCGCAGCAGCGCGACCGCCGTCCACACCAGCAGCAGCGCGAGTCCGCCGTTCAGCGCGACGCGCAGCCGCGGACGATGCAGGTGGCGGCCGATCCACGAGCCCGCCGTCGCCCAGGTGGTCGTCGAGCTGAGCGCGATGCCCGCCATGCCGATGGCGCTGAGAACGAGCAGCGGGACGCGGCCGGCGAAGGGTGCCAAGAACGAGGCGAAGACCGTGAGGCCGTACACGATCATCTTCAGATTCAAGAACTGCAGCACGAAGCCGTTGCGGAATCCGAGCGTCGGCTGGTCCGCGGCCGCGAGGTCATAGCCGCTGCGCCACGTGCGCCAGGCCAGCCAAAGCACGTAGGCCGCGCCCGCGACGCGCAACACGGGCGCCGCGGCGGGCACCCATTGCAGGAGCAGGGACGCGGCGGTCGCGCAGAGCAACATGACGAGCGCGAAACCCGATCCCACGCCGAAAATGAAGGGCAGCGAGCGGCGGTAGCCCACGGCGACCCCGGACGAAGCGGCCGCGATGTTGTTCGGCCCCGGCGTGAACGTCGTCACGAAGGCTAAGGACAGGAAGGCGGGCCAGTCGATGGACACGGGGCGGGCTCCCTGAGCGAGGCGGGTGGCGGAGAGCGCGCCTAGGATAGCCGGGACGGCGGGTCACGGTAGGCTAGGGTAGGTCCCCGACCTGTTATTCGAGCCGACGGGTCGCGACCGTGAGGCCTCTACCAACAACAGGATGACCGAACCAAGGATGCAGCGGCTCCCGACTTGGTTTGCTTATTGTTGGTCGAGCCCTGAGCCCACGGTACCAAATCAAGGTCCCTAGGGCGCACTTCGCGACCGACGCACGATATGCTTTGACCGTCGCATCGGTCCCCCACCGATGCCTTATTGCCTCGGGTCGCTTCGGCCCCGTACGTTGTGGATGGAGCCCGAAATGACGGTATCGCAGCGCCCCGCCCTGCTCGGCGGTCGCCCCTTGGCCGCCCAGCCCCTGCCGATCGTGCGGCCGCGCTTTCCCGCGCTGGCCGAGATCGCCGACGATCTCGAGCAGGCGCTCGCCACCGGTCATGTCACCAATCACGGTCCACATGTGCAGCGCTTCGAGCAGCGCTTGGCCGACATGCTCGGCGTTTCGGCCGTGGCCGCGACGAACTGTGGCCAATCCGCGGTCATGCTCCTGCTGCGCGCGGCAGGCGTGACCGGAGGCGAGGTCATCGTGCCCGCGCTGACCTTCAGCGCGACGCCCCACGCGGTGGCGTGGTGCGGCGCGACGCCGGTGTTCGCGGACGTCGAGCCGGGCGGCTTCGGCCTGGATCCACGCGACGCCGAACGGTGCATCACCGATCGCACGACCGCGATCCTGGCCGTGGACCCCTACGGGATACCCTGCGACCGGGAGGCCCTCGTTGCGCTGGGCGAAGCGCATGGCGTGCCCGTGCTCTTCGACGCCGCGCCCGCGTTCGGCGCACGGTGGGACGGGCGGCCGATCGGCGGCGAGGGGGACGGTTCGGCGTTCAGCTTTCACGCGACGAAGGCCTTTTCGACCACCGAGGGCGGCTGCGTGAGCGCTCCGGCCGGATCGACGCTCGTCGCGCGGGTGGCCGTGCTGCGCAACTTCGCCCAGGTGCGCGGCGCCGACTGTGACGAACCGGGCATGAACGCCAAGATGACGGAGTTCGCCGCCTTGCTCGGCCTTGCGCAGGTCGACGACGTGACGCGCCGCATCGACCACCGGAACGCCATCGCCGTCCGGTACCGGGCTGCGCTCGCCGCCGTGCCGGGCTTGCGCACGGCGGCGCCCCCATCTCGCGCGACCCCCGCATGGCTCTACTACCCGATCCTCGTCGATCCAACCACGTTCGGGCTCAACCGTGACGAGCTCGTGGCCGGCCTGGCGGCCGAACGCATCCAGGCGCGGACCTACTACAGCCCTGCGTGCCACCTGCTCCGTTGCTATGCGCAGCCCCGACAACGCCCGCTGCCGCAGGCCGAGGATGTGGCCGCGCGCGTCGTTGCGCTGCCGGTCTACAACGACATGACGGTCGAAGAATGCGACACGATCACGGCCGCAATCCGCCGCCTGCACGAGCACGCGCCGGACGTCCGAGCGCGGCTTGCAGCGATTGCAACGCCACCGGGCCCAAGCCTCGACCCTGACCCCGACCCAAGCCCCGGCCCCGACCCCGAGACGGCCGGCGGCGTTGCACGATCAACGTCGTGAGCGAACACCCGGCCGCACCGTCGACCGTGGCCACGTTGCTGGTCAACTACAACGGATGGCGCTTCACCGCGTCCGTCGCGCGCCAGTTGCTGCTCGCGGGGCACGATCCGAGCCGCATCATCGTCGTGGACAACGCGTCGGCCGATGGTTCGGCGGCGCAGCTCGCGCGCCTGCTGCCCGCGGCCGTGATCATCGCCAACGCGAACAACGTCGGCTTCGCAGCCGCTTGCAACCAGGGAGTTGCCCATGCGTGGCGTCTCGGTGCGCCGGCGGTGCTCCTGCTCAACAGCGACGTCAGCTTCGGCCCCGGCTTCCTGCGAGCCCTGTTGGCCGATGCACCGGCGCCAGAAGAAGCGGAAGCGCGTTCGCCCGAGATCCACTGGATGCGGCCGCCAGGCGAGCCCTGGTTCGCCGGCGCGTGGTGGCGTGGCGGTCTGCCGGGCGAGTTGGACCATCGACCCGCCGGCGATCCGCGCTTGGACGTTGACGTCTTGTGGTCCACGGCGCTGCTGCTGACGCCGGCTGCGTGGCGTCGCGCCGGGCCCTTCGACCCGGGCTTCTTCCTGTATTACGAGGACGTGGACTGGTGCCTCCGCGCCGGCAGGGCGGGAGTGCGGATGCACGTTCACCCGCATCCCGATGCTCGCATCTGGCACGCGGTCAGCCACCGCACGGGTGGGCACGCCGGTGCGCTGCGCCGCTTCCACATGACCCGTAGCCGGCTGCGCTTCCGACGGCTCCACGGACCGCGCTGGGCGACCGGTGCCGGAATCCGCGTCGCTGTCGGCCTCGGCGCAACCGCGTTGCGACTCGCGGGCACGGGGCAACCGGCCGCGTTGGCCGCTCACCTGCGCGGTCTCGCGCATGGCGTGGGCACGCACGCGGCTCCCGCATCCGAGGTCGCGCCGTCCGCGGTTCGCGACGTCCATGCCGATCGCCATGTCCATGTCGGTCACGATGACAACGAGGGTCGCGACGACCGCGACGACAGCGACGGCCACGACGTTCGCCCCGCTCCGACCGCCTAGGGTCGCAGTCGACCCACCGCCGTCGCTCAGCGCCGCGCGATCACCCAGTCCAGAATCCGCGCGGGCAGCCAGCCGGCGGCCCACGCCTTCCAATGGCTGCCCGGTACGAGCAGCACGCGGGTCGGCGGCCGCCGTGCCTCGAGCGCGTCGGCGATGACCGCGGCCACGGCGGAGGGCTGCAGCGGTGCGCTCGGCTGGCGCCGCACGCGCTCCGCAAGCCGACGGGTTCCCACCTCGTAGGGCGTGCCCACGTATGCCGACACATCGCCGATCGGCGCCTCGCGGACCATGCGTGTATCCACTCGGCCGGGCTGGATCACGATGACCTGCACGCCCGATTCGGCGAGCTCGCGGCGCAGGCTGTCCGAGAGCGCCTCCAGCGCGTGCTTCGTCGCGGCATACGCGCCCAGAAACGGAAGCGCGAAGCGGCCGGAGGTGGAGCTGACGTTGACGATGCGGCCGCGCCCAGCGCGCAGGGAGGGTAGGAAGGCCTGGGTGACGGCCATCACGCCGACGAGATTGACCTCAAGCAGGGCGCGCAGCTGGTCGGTTGGGGTGAGCTCCCACGGGCCGTAGGCGGTGATGCCCGCGTTGTTGA
>JAJCYU010000423.1 GCA_029262755.1 Anaerolineae bacterium | reverse complement strand
TCCGGGTATGGCCATAAATGTATCAGCTACTAATGTACAAATGACTCAACAATATGTAGATGCAAGTTTAAGTAGTTCACAAAATGAATATTGTGAGTATATGAGTGCTGGTTTTGGTACGAGTGTTAATGTTAAATGTTACACCGACAGTATAAATGCTAATTATAATGATGTGTTTCATGAAACTCAAGGCTTTGAATTACCTTTCGATATTCAGCCAAGTGGTCTTGGAAATGTAAATTCAGGATCAATAAATGGAAATCCTGTTGATTTATACGATTTTATAGAGGATGTTCCACAATTGCCGGATTGTTTTGATGGTATCCAGAATCAGGATGAAACTGGTATTGATTGCGGTGGAGTTTGTGAATTAAACTTTGGTCTTGTGTGCCCCCCTGCCGAGACTTGTTCTGATGGAATAATGAATCAAGACGAAACTGGTATTGATTATGGTGGTGTATGTGGCACTGGAACTCCGGTTTCACAACCTCCAGGAAATTTTACTGATGCTAATCAAGACGGTATAGATGACATATCAGGTCTTGATAGTACAGGCTCTATTCCTGTTGGTACTGTCTATGGTTCTATTGGCTCTGCCGATAGTTCTACCTATGATGCAAGTCTTCCGGGTTCTCCAACTGATGTTGGGGAAACGGATTGGACTGGCTTAATAACCGGATATCTGGCCTCTAATCCTCTGGTACTTCTAGCCACTGGTAGCCAGATTAACGTTACTGGTGCAACGTGCTCACTTCCTTTAACGTTATTTGGAAAAAGTATGAGTATTGATTTTTGTTCACTTGATTGGATGGTCGATTTGTTTGGTAGTTTTGTATTGGGTTTAATGGCCATAAGGGCTGTTTTTATAGCGATGGGAATTTAAGGGAGTTTAACAAATGCCTGCATTATTAAGTTGGTTACTTTCGGCCTTTGGTAGTTGGGTAGGATATAGCGTTGTCCGGTTCACTGCGATGAAGTTATTCATATGGACAATAGTTATAACGGTTCTACCTGTTCTTTTTAGCCGTCTTATCTATATGTTGATTGAAGGTGTTATGGGGACGTTAAACACTATTGATGGCACTTACGGCGTCAATAGCTATCTAATCAATTTTACCGGCATTACGGCATGGTTTGCCGTTCACCTGAAAATCGTTGAAGGATTTTCGCTCATTATGTCTGCGGTTGCTTTTAGAATGGCAATCAGGATGATCCCCTTTGTCCGGTTATAGACAACCACTGAAATCGTATATCCCTGATCTGTTATAAAAAACGGAAATGAAAATCATAAATACCTTTTCTTTTACGTTTTTTATCAATGCTTTTAAACTAAATGTTTCTGGAAGTATATGAAATCATGACAAACGCTTTTATTGGCGTGATTTTTTTTACTTCCAGAAATTTCAATATTAAAAAGGAAGTCTCAATAATGCTCAGAAAACTTTGTGCCTTAGTATTTGTAATATGTTTTTTTACTCCGGGATGCGCTTTTTTGAAGAAGAAACCAGAGAAAAAACTTTTTACAAATACGGCCAAAACAAAAAATGTAGAAAGCTGGCAATGGAAGGTCAAAGACGGTAAGACTAAACCAGAACTTAAGAAAGGTGGCATTGACGTTGATATGCAATTTGAACAAGTTGAACTCAAAGACGTTGTTAGTCTCTTGATGGGTATTATCAAAGAGAATTATATCATAGTAGATGATCTAATCGGTTACGTAGATATCGAAATAAAAGGAAAATTCAAAAGAGATGAAATTCTCAAAATGGTTAGTACCGTTCTAAATAGTAAAAACTATCAACTGATTAAAAATGGTGCTTTGTATGGGATTCATAACAATGAAAACCTGAACGATCTTAATATACAAATTTCACCGGATGACACAAAGAACGTTTATCTCTATCGCCTGCAATATGAAAGCTCGGAAAACCTTAAATCTTTACTAAATGATGTCTTTCCTGAAATTGCTATTACTGAAAACAGAAGTATCAATGTATTAATCATTAAGGCCAGTATTGACGATTATCAAAAAGTTAAGGATGTCATTAAAACCTTTGATAAACGGCCTAAACAGGTTCTGGTTGAATTTACCATTATGGAAGTAACTTTAAATGATGCGCTTCAATATGGTGTAGAGTACTTCTTTAATACAAATAATAATAGAGGCGGTCAAGTATCTTTATTAACAGAGGGAATAACGTCCTTAACCACTGGCCTAGCTGGTAAGGGTCTCAGTGCTTTTACATTTCACAGAGATGTAAATTCATTCATAACCATTTTAAATTCTGAAAGCAGAGTAGAGATACTTTCGAAGCCCCATGTATTAGTCCAGGATGGGCAAACCTCAGTAATTAAGATTGGAAGGTCTGAACCTATTCGAAAAGGTACTTCCGTATCCGAAAATGGTTTAAGGTCTGAGAATATCGAATATCGAGATGTTGGTGTAATACTTAACGTCAAGGTTGATGTTGAAGAAAACAATGTTGTAAAATTATATCTTAGTCAAGAAATTAGTAACATTATACAAACTGTTCAGAATCCTTTAATAGACTCACCATCATTTACTAAAAACTCACTTGAAATGACTACATTGATTAATGACGGACAGAAAATTTATGTAGGTGGTTTAATGGAAAATTCTATGAATAAGAAAGTCAGAAAAATACCGCTTCTTGGTGATATTCCTTATCTTGGAAAAATGTTCAGGTCTGAGGATATCAATAAAACAAAAACAGAGCTGATTTTGCTTCTTTCTGTTGAAATTCTCTTTAATGAAAAAGACTTTGAAAATCAGAAACTTAGATTTGTGAGGAAAATATAAAATGGCTATACGATTAATTCAGGGAAAAATAGGTTCCGGTAAGACCTACTATGCCGTTAATCATGTACTAAAATCTTATTACACATGGTCTGATGAATTAGACTCTTGGGTTTCTAAAGAAAAGAATATTGATGTTAGAGTTTATACAAATATCAAGAATATGAAACTTGGCGAAGACCTGGACAAATATATTGCTGATGCTGGTGGACTATCATCTTTTTTCGATAACAAATATCAAGAGACCTTTTGCATGAACTCTAATGTTATTTATATTATTGATGAAGCGCAGAGTGGTAATTACTTTCACCGTAAGTTTTATGATGTTAAGGTGTTTCTTTTCTTTCAAATGCATCGTCATTTGGGTTGTGACATCTATTTGATAACCCAGGATGTCCGTTGTCTGGCAAGAGAGCTTCAACAGCTTGCAGAGTACGTGATAAAGGCTGTGCGGCGTTCTAATTCTATTGGTAAGAGTTTTACCTATAAGTTTTATTCTGGTGATGAATG
>JAJCYU010000422.1 GCA_029262755.1 Anaerolineae bacterium | reverse complement strand
GTCCGAGATCGCGGGCTATGTCGCGCTCGTGTTCATCATGCTGTTTGCAGCCATGGAAGCCGCTGGCCAGATGGGCTTTGAGGGCCTCGGAGACGTGATCCGGCAGCTGATCGACTTCAGCGGCAACGTGATCCTGGCCACGGTGGTCTTGGGTGTAGGCATCTACTTCGCCAACGCGCTGCGCAACATCGTGCTCGGCAGTGGCATCGGCGGTGAGCACACGGCCACGTTGGCGCGCATCGCGCAGGTCGCGGTGATCGTGCTGGCGGCGGTAATCGGCTTCCAGGAACTCAACATCGGCGGCGACGTCGTGGGTCGCGCGTTCACCGAGATCATCGACGGGCTCAGCCTCGGCGTTGCCTTGGCCGCCGGTCTGGCGATCGGTCTCGGCGGTGTCGACGTGGCGCGTGCCTATCTGAACAAGCGCTTCGGCGACAGCGATGTCGAGGTCGAGCGGACGGGGATGTAGGTTGGCGTCGCCGCGCACTTCGTAGCCGCGCACGAGCGCACGCGAATCGGCGCGATTCACGCCTCCATACACGACCGGTGTCCTCCTGGGCGCCGAGAAAGCAAGGGACGGGGCCACGCGGCCTCGTCCCTTCCGCGTTGACCGCATCCCTACGCCTCGCTAGCCTATCGTCGTGAGCACACCCACGATCGAATCGTTGGCCGCCGCCGTGATGAGCACCGCGAAGGGCATGCGTGGCCGAACGTTGTTCATCGGATGGAACGAAGACGGCTTGCCCGTCGCGTCCAATCGATTGGAACAGCTTGCACCCAGACCGCGTGAGGCCCTGGCGGCGTACCGGTCGGCCGGGCTGGGAGTGCGCAAAGTGCCGTTCACCGAGCTCGTGCCCGTCAATTACGTGATGACCGGACCTGCTATCGATTTCGCGGATACAGGCGGACGCATCGCGGAGGATCACGTGCGCTACGTCTTCGCGGACGGGGCCGGGGAACGACGCGAGATTCCGCTCAGCGAATTGGGCGTACTGCGTGGGATCACGTTGGCGCGGCACCCCTGGCAGGCCATGGTCAGCCGGCCTTCCGAGCTTGCCGTCAGCGCGGTACCCCTGTTCACCATCTTCACCACGATTCCGGGCGCGGCGGCCACCACCGGTCTTGCGGTCTTGTTCGAACCGACCCTGCGCGACAGCTCCAACGAGCCGGCCTTCCGATCCTTCGTTCGCAACACCATCGGGCGGCTGCTCGTGTTGGACGAGTCGCAGCCAGAGGAGCAACGGCGCGGCTATCTTGAGGTGGCCGGGAGGGTTGCGGGCGTCCCGCCGCGCGGCGGTTTGTACGACACCTTGCTTTCGATGCGCCGCATCGGCTTCGTCGAGTTCGACGACGACTGGCTACACGGTCTGCGCCGACGCCGCCAGCGGATGAAGGGTGGCTTCATCCGCGCGCTCAAGGCCATGGGCATGGTGGAAATCGATGATCTCGTGCTGGCGGAACTCACCGATCCTCGGCCGAGCTACGACGTCGATCAGCTCGAGACCGCGAAGCTCGTGGACATGGCCGAGGAGATGTACAAGGTCGCGCGCGCCGTGCTGACCTGAGCTTCGCCCGTCCTACTCGCGTTCCCAAACTTCCACGCCGGGCCATTCGCAGCGAGGGATGGACCGATGCGTGCCATCGGACAAGGCCCGTTGAACCGGCGCGAGATCCGCGATCCGATCCGGGTGCACGTAGATCCGGAAAGGTTCCGCGCCGATCAGGCCGAGCGCGTGGGCCAGCCTCTGCGGATCGAAGTTCGCTTCCACGCTGAAGATAGCGCCGCGCCCTTCGTCCGTGCCGGGCTGCGGATCGGACGCGGACAGTTCTTCGAGCCGCAACACGCGCCGGTCGGTCAGATACGCGACGCTGTCGTAGACGCGGGGATCAAAGGCCGGTTCGCCGAACACGAACGCTTGCGGCGCAGCGCCCGGCGCCGCGTAAAGATCACGGGCCAAGAGCGAGGCGCGGGCCGTGTTGAGATCGAAGTAGGTGCAACCCGGTGCGAATACGCCCGCATAGGCCCATAGCTGGAAGCCAGCAATACCCCCTGCAACGAGCGCTACCAGCAGGTTGCGCGTCGGCCGTGTGGATGCGATGGGGCGCGTCCGTTCGAAGGGCCGAAGGGCGCCCTCGACCAGAAGTCCCAACGCGACGGCGGCGAGGATCGCCGCGGAAGGCAGCACGCCGGTCACGCGGTAGGCACTGGTGGAGCTATGGATCGATGCTCCAAGCAGGGCCATGGCCACGACCACGCTCCACAGAGGCCAGGACAGCCGGACATCGCGGGGCCGCACGAGCGCGAGGGTCACGCCGAGCACAAACAACGCGCCCCACGTGACGTCGAGCATCGGGAAGTCGGAGAAGTAGAACTGGTCCGCCGGTGCGCCGACGAAGGCGAGCAGTGCGTCGCCGGCCTGGCGCAGGCCCACGCGCAGCGAGCCCGCCGCTCCGCCGCCGGCGTGGTACAGCGCGCTGTCGAGCCCACCGGTCTGTGCCAGGCCGGAGGCCGACAGGCGCGAGAAGTAGTCGTTCGGCTTCACCAGCGCCCAACGGATCATGGGGCCCGCAACGATGGCCGAGGCTACGAAAGCGGACGCCAACGGCACGAGGGCCAAGCGGCGCACGAGGCGGGTCGCGGCGCGTCTGGGCTGCGCCCTTCGTTCGCGCACGTAATCCA
>JAJCYU010000421.1 GCA_029262755.1 Anaerolineae bacterium | reverse complement strand
GGTCGCCCGCGCGGAGCCGGACGCGGCCGGTTGCGTCGATGCGCCAGCGGCGCAGCGGTCCGTCGTCCCGCTCGCGCACGATGCGGCGGCGGAACTGCCAAACGGGGTCGGCAACGACGTGCAGCCACGGTGGTTGCGGGCCGGGAACGCGCACATCGGCCGCCATGTCGCGCCACACAGGATCGTCGGACGACCACGCGTGTGCCGCAATCGCCACCGCCCAGCGCCGATCGTCATCGGCCTCGTAGACATCGACGCCCTGAAAGCGCCCTACGTAGGCGCGACCATCGGCTGCCCGCGCGACGTCGAGCGGCCAGGACGCGCTCCGTGCGGCCCAGGTACCGAGGAACTCGCCGTTCAACGCGTAGCTCGCTACGCGTTGGGCACGATCGTCCGCGACATCGATCCGCCCGGCGGCAACCGATACACCACTGGGCTGTTGCAAACCGCCCAGCGCGGGGTCCGAACCGCCGATACCGTGGAGATAGCGGCCTCTCGCGTCGTAGCGCGCAAGGGGCCGCGCTGCTTGGTCCGACACCACGATCGTGCCGTCCGGTGCGACCGCGATGCCCGTGGGATACCAGGTATCTTCCGCTACGCCGGGTGGTGGGTGCGGCGAAAGAATCGCCCCGTCTTCGCGGAAGCCCCGCATTCGGCCCGCACCGCCTTCTACAACCCACAACGTGTCATCAAGGCCGAACGCAACGTCGGCTGCGAAGCCCGAGTGCATGAACTCGAGGGTCTCGGAACGGGGGCCGCTCTCTAAGGCTTCCTCGGGCGTACCGTCGGGCGCATAGCAAAGAATGGCGTTGACACGCCCGACCCGCGGGGCACAAATGCGCCCGTCGGAAGCGCGATCCAGCCCAAATGCCACCGCTGGCGGGCTCGCGAGACGAGACAGGGTTTCAGACGAAACGGAGAGACCCTCGAATGAATCCGCGGCCTTCGCCTCCAGCCGGCGCATGTCCTGACCGGAAAGGATCGGCGACGGGGTGCTCTGCGCAGGCCACACGGCTTGCAACTGTCCAGACCCACCGTATCTTCGCAAGAGTCTGCCGCTGGCCGTGCTTGCCAGCAACCGGCCCATGTTGTCTACGGCTACGCCCCCGAATCGGAGAGGCGACAGATCGAGGTCCCAGTGCCAATCCTGTCGTACATGGCCGTTCGCGCTCGACCGCAGACCGAATGAATCCGAGGTCAGGGTCAGGAAATCTCCGTTCGCCGCCACCGCGAATTGAGTCACGGCCGCGTTCGTTGGCCGCATGGACTGCACGCGACCCTCGGAATCGACCTGCAGCATGGCCGCTCGGCTCTGATCGACGAACAGAGCGCCACCTGCGGGACTAGCCGCGACGCGCGTGGCAACGAATGACTCCGGCAGCGGCCAGTCCGGAAGTCGAACACCCTGTTCCGATACACGCAGGACATATCGGAGACTGGATTCCACGATGGCGATGGTCCCGTCGGACAACACGGCTAGATCGGGAGCCTCCATGCCCTCCAATGCACCCATCGTCCATGAATCGGCAACCTGGAGCGACTCGTCGATTCGCACGAGTCGCGCGTGAATCTGTGAGAACAGCAGGACCGCGCCGTCCGCGATGGTGTCCATGGCGCAGCCCTGCATAGCCGGTCCAAGAGCACGGGTGTCGAAGAACGTGTCCCACGTACGTTCTCCCAGCACACGCCCATCGATGGACACACGGAGAAGGCTCTGCGTCGTACAGATCCAACGCGAACCGTCAGGAGCCAGCGCGATCCGGTATTGCCGGCCCGCCCCCGCTTCGTCCGCGTCCGGCGCAGGCGCCCATTGCGTTCTGGCGCGCCCGAGAGACCGGCCGAAGGGGTCGAACGTTGCGACGTACGATGGGCTGAGGACGACGTAGTGACCGTCGCTCGCCGCCGCGATGTCCAGTCCCGGTTCCGGTAGATAACCCGGTGCGAACCAGCGGATCACGGACAGTTCATCATCCGCCGTCGATGTAACTCGCCAGCCATGGAGAGCGTGGTGGAGGATAAGGGCTGACCCATCCTCGTCGAACACAAAACTGTTCTTGTTTTGGGCCTGGACAGGGCGAAGCGAATCCTCAGGGCCGTTTGCATACCAAATCAAGCCCGCTCGCACGATCATCGCCCCAACTGCGTTGACAGCCGCATACATACGATCGGGCGGAGCGGAATCTGGCCACGGTTCAGGCACGCCGTCGCGTTCGGCGAGCACCTGCCCGCTACGGTCCGTACGAACGATCCGGCCACCTGGCAGCTCGAACAACCACACGCCCCAATCCTCATGAGCGGCGATCGCGCGGGGGCGAAGTCCGGGCACGGACCAGCGGTCGATCTCGCGGCCGTGGACATCCAGGCGCATGACCTCGCCGTTCTCTGCCAGCACGAGCAGCTGCTCGCCATCGACGCCCGAAGCATCGAGCACTTGCGTCTGCTTCGGCAACCACCAGCGTGCTTGCGCTACGCCGATCGCGTCAAAGACATCCACATTGCCATCCCGCGCGATGCTCCATACGGCGCCGCTCGGCGACGCGGCGATCCGGGGTTCGTTCTCCCGACGTCCGTCACCCCGCGCCGCACTCCTCCACCGATCCAGGAGCTGACCACGTGCGTTCAGCCGTGCGATCTCGCCGGAATTGCTGAGGACATACCAGTGGCCGTCCTTGCCTACAGCGGCGTTGACCGGGTAGCCGTATCGGCTCGAGAGACCCGTTGGCCCTTCCGAGATCGTAAACAGCGGTTCATCTCGCGAGCCCGGTTGTAGGGCTGCCTGGTCGACGCTGTCGGTGGCTGCCCGGAGACCGGCTGGGTATGTTTCCACGTCGGATCTTGCGACGGTGGTGGCCTCGGCGGTCGCGCCTTCGTCGGGGAGCTCCGCAGACCGTGGGATCGCACTCGTGCGCGGTGCATGCACAAGGAACACGCAGGCCGCCGCGGCGAACACCCCTACGAGGGCGTGCGTGCCGCGCGGCTTTTCGCGACGAACGGTTGCGTTTACAGAGGAGCGCCGTGGCCTCCGGCTGACGGAACATCGCTTGGTCATGGCCAACACAACACGCGAGAGCCCATCGCCCGGACCCAACAGCCGCGAGCCGTATGGCACGGGAATCGAACAACTCTTGGATGGGACCCGTGCGATGTCCCATGCTTCAGCGCTGATCGCGCGACCCACGGACGGTGCCCGCATCGCCCTGCGTTGGCGCATTCTCGCGCCATGTTCGCGACCGTGTTCGCGACCGTGTTCGCATTCGTTCGCCGCGTCGATCCCACCCCATGCCCCTCCAGCGTCGTGGATCGCCTGCGCGCCGAACCATGTATGTCACGCCCCACGCGATGCGGGGGCCGTGCGGGTTCGCGGTACCATTGACATGTGCGCCCGCCCCCCCGTCTACCGAACGATCTGCCCACGGAGCTGCCGCCATGTCGTCGTCTTCCCTACATGCCCTGATCCTCGCCGGCGGCAGCGGCACGCGCATGTGGCCGTGGTCGCGACGCGCGCGGCCTAAGCAGCTGCTACCACTGGTCGGCGATGCATCGATGCTGGCGCAGACGGTGGCGCGCCTCGAAGGGCTCGTGCCGCCGGAACGCGTCTGGGTGCTCACCAATGCGGAGTACGTCGATGCCGTGCGTGCGCAGTTGCCCGGAGTGCCGCCGACCCAGATCGTCGGCGAGCCGGAGGCGCTCGGCAACGCGGCGGCCGTAGGGCTGGGCGCCGCCCTCGTGCGCGCGGCCGATCCGTCCGCCACGATGGCCGTGCTGACCGCGGACCACGTGATCGCGCCCGTCGCGGCGTTCCAGGCCGCGCTTGCGCGCGCGGCGGCCGCGGCGGCGTCCGGGCACCTCGTGACCTTCGGGATTCGCCCCGATCATCCCGCGACGGGATTCGGCTACGTCGAGATCGGTGCGCCGCTGGACGACGAGGGCCCAGGCGTGGGCGATGGTGCAGGTACGAGCGCAGGGGCAGGGATAGGGGTAGGCGTAGGCTCGCTTGATGTTGACGCCGCGTGTTCGGTCGTCCGTTTCGTCGAGAAGCCGGACGTCGCGACGGCCCAGACCTACGTGGATAGCGGTCGATTCCTCTGGAACAGCGGAATGTTCGTCTGGACCGTTGAGTCGATCTGGGCGGCGTATGGTCGCCACCTGCCGGGCACCTTGGCCGTCATGGACGAGCTCTGTGCGCTGGCCGGCCGCGGTGCGGAGGCCTTCGATGCCGGCTTGCCGGCCGTGTGGTCGCGCATTCCCGACCGAACGACCGTGGACTACGGGATTCTCGAACCGAGCGACAACGTGGCCTGCGTGCCGGCGGCGTTCAACTGGGACGACATCGGCTCTTGGGCGGCACTGGCCGAAGCGCGTGACGGGCAGGCGAACGAGCAGGCCACCGTGGTCGTCGACGCGGGCGAGGAAACGGCAGGCGGACGCTTCATCGGGCACGACGTCGAGGGTTGCCTCGTGTTCCCGGGCGGGGGCCGCCTCGTGGCCGGCGTAGGCCTGCGCGATCTGATCGTCGTCGACACGGGCGACGTGGTGCTCGTTATGCCGAAAGATCGTGCGCAGGATGTCAAGCACATCGTGAGCGCCTTGCAGGACGCAGGCGAGGCCGGGCGCTTGTAGGGTCGCGAACGCGGTGAGCGAGGCGGCGCCTGTGGGGCCCGCTAAATGCCCGCCTTGTTAACGCTGCGGCCGGGCTAGCGGCAGCTTCTTGCCCTGCGGCACGCCGCGAACCTTAAGACGGTGGCTGGAAGGCGCAGGAAGCCCGCGCTACAATGCCATCATGGCCTTGCTCCCCCCATCGCGCCCGGCCGACCTGCCCGTGCGCCCCTCGGACGTCATGGCGGACGACCTGCGGCGCTATCTCGATTACCTGCGCGGCGTGCGTAATGCGTCCGCCTACACGGTGCGCAACTACCGCGCCGAGATCACGGAAGCGCTGGACATGCTCCGCGCGGATGGCGTACGTTCTTGGGCCGACGTTGACCGATCTCGGCTGCGGCACTACCTGGCTACGTTGCACGAGGCCGGCTACGTACCGGCCTCGATCCGGCGCCGCGTGAGCGAGCTGCGCGCCTTCGGCGGCTGGTTGAAGCGCGAAGGCCGGGTCGTGGACATCGGCAACCCCTTCACCGCCTT
>JAJCYU010000420.1 GCA_029262755.1 Anaerolineae bacterium | reverse complement strand
CCCAGCCCCCGTCGCCTACTGCGCCCTATTGTAAACAGGCGGGAGGGTCCCCCAGCCCCCGTCGCCTACTGCGCCCGGTCCCTGACGCCGTGGCCCGCCCCGGGACGGACTCGACGTAGCGCTGCTACGCCGGGGTTAACAGGCGGGAGGGTCCCCCGCCCCCCGGCGCCTACTGCGCCCGGTCCCAGACGCCGTGGCCCACATCGGGACGACTCGACGTAGCGCTGCTACGCCTTCGCCGACCCGCCGCGGGCCACGACGCCAGGTCCTCGGGCTCGCTACGGCGCCGTGGGCCGGTGGACCCTCTTTCTGGGACACGTAGTTCGAGTTGCGAAGCATGCCCGGGAGTCGAGTTGCGAAGCATGTATGTGCACCGTATTGCGAAGCATGTATGTGGATCGGATTGCCGTGTTTGGGCGGTGCACCCTTTTGCGAAGCATGTATGTGCACCGTATTGCGAAGCATGTATGGGTCTGGTTTGGTGTCCGGGGGCGTGGTAGGCTCGCGGCGAATCGGATCGACGGGGGAGTGAGCGCATGGATATGGGGCGGATGTCGGGTGTAGTGGTTGGTTTAGGGGTGTTGGGGGCGGTTGCGGCCGTTGCGAGTGGTATTTGGGGGGTGGGGGGGCGGGCTTCGGCAGCCGATCCGGCGCCTTTGGCGGAGATCGATGCGGCTTGTGATTCGCCGAATCCGTTTTTTGTCACGCCCTGTTATGCGTTGGGGGAGCGGGCGGTCGAGCCGGCGCTTGTGGCATTTCATGACACGCCGGATGACAGTGAGCATTACGTATTGGCCGATTATGGGGAGGTCGGGGCGACCTATGGGGTCGCCTACGATTCGCCGCGGCGGCATCTCTACGCGGCGGCCTATCACAAGCGGGCTGCGCCGCATGGGCCGGGGGGGCCGGGAGCGGTGTACCGGGTCGATCTTGCAACGGGGGATGTCGGGACCTGGGTGACCGTTCCGGATGCGGGCGATGATCTGCATGACGACACGCAGAACTACATTCCCGATCGCTTCGCGCGGGACCATGTCGGCAAGACGAGCCTGGGCGATATCGATCTGAGCGCGGACGGTGAGATTCTGTTCGTGATGAATCTGGCAGCGCGGCGGATCGAGCGATATCGGACCACGACGGGGGAGCGGTTGGCGCCGCTCGAGCACGGGGCGGTTGCTCTGCCTTGGGCTGATCGGGAAGCGCGTCCCTTTGCGCTGCTCGTGCACGAGGACACGTTGTATCACGGGGTTGTGCGCGACGGGTCGTCGTCGCGGCGGGAGACCGATGTGTGGGCGTACGTGTACGCGAGCGCCTTGGACGGCGGCGGTATGCGGCCCGTGCTTGTGTTCCGGCTCAACTACGTTCGACAGCGCATCCCGCCCAACATTTCGGCTACGTGGCAGCCGTGGCGCGACGGGCCGCGGACCGTGGCGCCGCGTGGGACACACGATCATGCGATGATCCACCCGCAGCCGATTCTCGCCGACTTGGAACTCTCGGACGGTGGTGATCTGATCCTCGGATTTCGGGATCGCATCGGCGACATGATGCTCTATGACCGCAACCGGAACTTGCCGCGCGGCGAGACGAGCGGGCATCCGTTTGGGGACATTCTGATCGCCCGGCCGGACGAGGAGAATGCGGGTCAGTTCACCATCGAGCCGTGGCCGGAGTTCTTCAACCAGGATGCGGGGGGCGGGCACAGGGCGTCGGGTGGCTTCCATGTCGATACGGGCTTTGGCGGCCTCGCGCGCGTCCGGACGCTCAACCGGGTGATCAACACCGTTGTGTCGCCGCTGACCTATCACAGCGGGGGGGCGATCTGGTTTGATCTGGACACCGGCGCCGACGTCGGGCGCGAATCGCTCTACGTTGCGCCGGCGGGGCGGCCGAGCTTCGGCAAGGCGAACGGCCTCGGCGACGCGGAGCTGCTGTGCGGCGAGGAGCAGCCGACGCCGACCCCGACGGCAACCGCTACGGTGCAGGCGACCGCGACGCCCACGGCAACGCAGATCCCCACGGTTACGCCCACTGCCACACATACGCCCACGCCGTACGTCATCTATCTGCCCTACGGTGAGAACGAGTGCATTCCCGAGAAGCGCTTCGTCGATGTCGTGCTCGTGCTCGACCGCTCAACCTCGATGCTGCGCTCCGTAGAGCCGGGCGGGGAGCAGAAGAACGAGGCCGCCATTGCGGCGGCGCGCACGTTCGTGGACACGCTCGCGTTGGAGCCGGACCCGAACGATCCGTACTTGCGCCACGATCAGGTGAGTATCGTCGGCTTCAACGACGACGCGTGGATCGAAGTCCCGCTCACCAACGACCGCGCGGCGGCCGAGAACGCGCTCGAGACGATCCGCACGAAGACCCAGGAGGGTACACGCCTGGACTTGGCCATCCTGGAGGGCCGCAAGCCGCTCGACGGGCCGGAGCGGGAGTTGGCCAACGACGCGATCGTGGTGCTGTTGACGGACGGTCTGCCCAACCGCGTGCCCTTCGGCCCGGATTCGACCCAGCCTGCGTGTTCGAGCCAGGAGTGCACCGTGCAAGCCGCGGCCGATGGAGTGAAGGCCAAGGGCACGAACCTCTACGCGATCGCGCTCGGTCGGCCGAACGACATCCACCCGCTGTTGATGCTGCAGGTCGTGTCCGAGCGCTACCAGTACTACTACGCGCCGCGACCGGAGGATCTGGCCGGGATCTACCAGATCATCCTCGACACCTTCACCTTCTGCGGCCGCAAGAACGTGCCACCGCCCACGCCCTGCGTGCCGGAGTACCAACACGCGGATGTGATCCTCGTGCTCGACACCTCGACGTCCATGCAACGCACGACCCGAGCGGGACGCACCAAGCTCGCCGCCGCGCTCGAGGCGGCGGGAACGTTCGCCGACAGCCTTTCCCTGGAACGCGACGGCTATGGGCGGCAGGACCGGCTGGCGATCGTGGGTTTCAACAACACGGCCTGGACGGAGCTAACGCTCAGCGACGATCGGGCACGCATCGACCAGGCGCTGGACGCGCTGCCGGCCAAGAGCGCGGAAGGCACGCGCCTCGACCTGGCGCTGCAGCAAGGCATCGTGGCATGGAACGACTCCTGGCGCTTGCCCGCGAACCGTCCGGTGTTGGTGCTGCTGACCGACGGTCTGCCCAACCGCGTGCCCTTCGGCCCGGGTTCCACCAGCCCCGACTGCCCGAACCAGGAGTGCACGGTCTTGGCCGCGGCGACGGCGGCCAAGCGGGCCGGCGCGCGCGTGTTCACCATCGGCCTCGGTTTGCCGGACGACGTGCTGCGCCGCCTGCTCGAGGAGGCGGCCAGCAGTCCGCGCGACTACGCCTTCGCGCCCGATGCGGAGGACCTCGCCGCGATCTACCGGCAGGTGGCGGGGCGGGTGCGCGCGTGTCCGTAGGCGCGATGATCTGCGTTCGATCGCACGGCAATGCGGCTCGCGTTCAAGGGGGGTCGGCGGCGCGAGCGGGGTGCGCCATGCCCTAGCTTGGCCGCTGGCACCGTGGGCACGTGTGCGTGCCCCGCATGGCCACGACGCTGCGCTCGATCGGAGCGCTGCAGCGCGGGCAGGGCTCGCCCGTGCGGCGGAATACGTTCAGCGTGCCCTGCATCTCGCCCGTGTTGCCCGTCAGGTCGCGGTATCCGGCCTGCGAGAAGCTCGTGCCGCGCAGCCGAACGGCCTTGGTGAGCACCGCGACGATAGCTGCGTGCAATTGGGCGATCTCGTCCTCGCTGAGCCCGTCGGCGGTGCGGAGGGGATGCAGTTCGGCCTGCCAGAGAGCCTCGTCGACGTAGATGTTGCCCAGTCCCGCGACGAATGTCTGGTTGAGCAGGAGCGGCTTGAGCCGTCCGCGGCGCCCCGCGATGCGTTCGGCGAAGAGGCGGAGGCTAAAGCTCGCATCGAGCGGCTCGGGTCCGAGATGGCCCACGACCTCGTCCAACGCATCGACAAGATAGACGCGGCCGAATTTGCGCGGATCGTGGAAGCGCAACTCGGCGCCACCGTCGAGCGCGAACACGACGTGGGCGTAGGGGTTTGGTTCTTCGTCTTTCTCCGCGATCTGAAGCCTGCCGCTCATCTTCAGGTGGATGAGCAGCCAGTCCGTGTCCAGGTCGATGACGATGTACTTGCCGCGCCGCGTGACGGAGCGAATCGACTGGCCCCGCACGCGCGTATCGAGCTCATCGGCGGCGTTGCGCGGCAGCTGGTTCGGCCAGCCGACGCGTGCGCCGTGTAGGGTTCGACCGGGCAACACGCGGTCCAGATCGCGGACGTAGGTCTCGACTTCGGGTAGTTCCGGCATAGCGAGCGATTGTAGCAGGCACCAAAGGGTTGACGTGGGAGGCGGCGAGGATTACCATGGGGTTACAGTATTGTTAAGTGACCCGACGGTCCTCCCCCGAGGTGCGGTTCTTCGATGAAACGCTTCGGCGTGCCTGCATGTAGACCCTTGTTTGCGGTGCTAATCCTTGCCTGTGCCGGGTTCGTGGCCGGCTGTTCGTCGACCGCTTCGGCGCAAGGCGAGGGCAATCGAGGCGTGGCGCGACTGCGTGCCATGGTCGCCTCGTCGCCCGTCGCGCTACCCGCGGTACGGTTGGACGTGGCGGAGGACGGGCGCATCGCCAAGGTCAACGGCTTCGAAGCCGCCGATTTCGACCGGCTGTGGGAGCGCGTGAACGGCACGCCGCTCTTCGGTCGAATTCGCTTCTTCGCGGCGGACGACGGCGGTCGTAGCTACGTGGAGTGGTTCCGCGACGCCGGCATTCAGCACGTCACGGTCACCACGCGGGAAGACGGGCTCTACGTGATGGTCAACGGCAGCCCGCTGCCGCATTTGGCCTGGGACGCGGAGCGCCTCGAGAACATGCTGCTCGCGCTGCGCCGCTTCGAAACGGACGACAGCGAGTCCTTCGCGCTGCTCGGCGCAGACCAGCTGAAGGCCGTCTCGGATGCGCTGCCGCTCGTGCAGGGTCTGAACCTGCGGGTCGATATCCGCTTCCCGTTGCCTACGGGTCCGGATGGCCAGGAATTGGTGGACCGCGTGCCATTGCCGACCAACCGCGTGTTCCGCCAGGTCGCGCGCGACACGGCGGCCGTGCGGCCGCCGCTGCAGACCGTGGACGTCGAGGTCGTGTACCGGGAGTTGGACGAAGGGGGCTGGGTGCCCTCGCTCTTCGAGTTCAGCACCCTGGACCTGCGCACCTTGATGGAGCCACTGGGCTACGAGGTCCCGCTGCTGAAGATGCCGGAGGAGATGCGCCAGCGTATCGAGCAAGAGGGCATCTCGAGCCTCGGCATGCAGGTAGCGGACGGCGGCCTATTCTTGTCGATGGACGATCGGCCGCTACCGCACGTGGCGTGGGACGAGGAGAGCTTGACCAACCTCACGGGGCTGCTGCACACGCTCTACCCGGAAGGCACCTATCTGCCGGAAGACGCAAAGTGGGTTCCCGTCGTCCGTGAGACCGCCCCGATGTACAACGACTTTGCGATCTCCATCCTGCTGCGCTTCCCCGTGGATCCCGCCCTACGCGTCCAGTAGGGCGTTTCTTCACGCCAAGCTCCACCCATGGTCCTCGCCTAGCGGGGGCCGACTTCTTTTTCCCGGATGGCGCCGACCGCGATGTGGCGCCAGGTGAGCACATCACAATCCGGCGGTGTGAGGTGGGTCGTGCCCGTGAGCTCGACGTATTCTCCCACGTAGAGATCAAGGTTGAGATCGGGATCACTCCGGGCCGCGCTGAGCACCGCGCGCGCTTCGTTGTCGCGACTGCCCTCCGGATCACGCAACAACACATGCGTCGCCGGCGCGCAGGCGCGCTTCCCACTCGCCGTCAACGAGGTGAGATAGCCTTCGGCCCGTGATTCGATGGGGCCGGGAAGCAGCGGATCGTATTCCTGATGCGTCAACGGCAGATACAGCGGGCTCGGTGTCAGCACGGGAACTACGAGCGGCGTCGGCGTAGGCAACACCGGCGTACCGCCTTGCGCGAACGCGACATCGGGCACCGGTTGATCGCGCTCAGCCGACCCGAACCTATGGCCTCCCTGGGCGATTGCGCCGGCTGCCAGCACCAACGCAGCGACCACGGCGCCGCCCCACTTCGACCCAATCCGCATCCGTGCAGCCTCCCGTACGCGTTCCCCGCATCCCAATCCCCATTCTAGACGAACGCGGCCCCATGGACGTTTCGGCCACCTCGTCCACTCCCGATCCTCGGTCTACCCCTCCGCGCGAAGCCATGTGATATCATCGCCCGCCATGCGAGTTGCCGTCGATGCGATGGGAGGCGACCGCGCTCCCGACGCGATCGTCGAGGGTGCGGTGCGCGCCGTGCGTGAGCTGGGCGTCGAAGTTCAGCTCGTCGGCGATCGAGCACTCGTTGAACCAGAGCTGGCTCGCCACGGCGGCGCAGGGCTCGGCATCGAGGTGATCCACGCCACGGAACACATCGCGATGGACGAGAAGGCGCCCTCCGAAGCCGTGCGGGCGCGCAAGGACAACTCGCTTTCGGTGGCGGCGCATCAAGTGCGCAAGGGCCTCGCCGATGCGATGGTCACCGCGGGCCACACCGGCGCCGCGCTGACCGCAGCCACGTTCGGGCTCGGCCGCATCCGTGGTGTCAGCCGTCCGGCGCTGCTGCTGCCCTTCCCGTCCACCAAGGGGCCGGTCGCCTGGCTGGACGTCGGCGCCAACGCGGAAGTGCGGCCCGAGAACCTCTTGCAGTTCGCGATCATG
>JAJCYU010000419.1 GCA_029262755.1 Anaerolineae bacterium | reverse complement strand
GAGCAGGCCGAGCGGCAGGTAGAGGCCGATGAAGACCGTGAAGTCCTTGATGGGGCCTGTGATCGGCAGACCGACTACGGCGGGGTAGGCGGAGGCGAGGAGCAGCAGCGCCCAGAGCGCGCCGAGGCCGGCCGCGCGGCGCAGGGGTACGGCGCGGGCGAGGACCTGACGCGATGGATGGAGGTGGTGGGGCCGTGCGGTGCGAGGGGCTACGGGTTGCCGGCGACCCTCTGATGGCTCGGGCGCTTGGGCCGAAGCTGCCTGCTCGCCTTGCGACGATGATCGCGTTCGCCAAGACGACCACGTGGGCCACGACCACGACCAACCGGCCCATGCGCGGCCGGTGCCGCTTGCTGCCCGTGAGTTCAACGTCGACCTCGCGGCCCACGTCGACCAGATCGCCCAGGCAAGCCCCACGCCGGCGAACGCGACGAGCGGCCAGCCGACGAAGGCGGAGAGGTTGGTCCACACGTAGGAGGGGGGAGGGAGGCCCCAGACACTCGCGTCGGGTAGCTCGGAGGTGAGCAGCGCCGCCGCGTGGTTGTCGAGCCGGCCGGCGAGGACGCGCGGCAACCATGGCAGCACCACGAGGAACGCGACGCCGGCGATCGCAAGCAATCGCGGCAACGGCGCGAGGCGGGCGGCGATCGCGCGGCGCAGGGCGACGGCGGTGGCCGAAGGGCGGGCGGCGTTCGAGCTCGCCTCGGCCAAGGCGTCGGCGCGATCCGTGCGACCGGCGCGATCGCCAGGAGCGATGCGGCCCGGTCGATCGGCATTGACGGCGCGCCCGGCGGGGTCCTCGTGATCCCCGCCCCATGCGCCAACGGCGAGCCAAGCAACGATAAAGAGCACGAAGAAGATCGTGACTAGGTAATGCGTAAGCGCTAGCCCTCCGACCAGCAAAGCGGCGACAAGAAGGGGCGCGTTCGCCGACAAATGCGACGTCCAGGTCCGGTTGGCCGAGCGGTCCTCGTCGGTCGCTCGCGTGTCGGCCCTGCCGGCCTCGTCGGCCCCATCAGCCTCGACGCCCCCGCCGCGCGTGCCGCCCCGACCGGACGCTGTCTCGTCCCGCGACGCGCCCGCCCTCCCTCCTTCGGATCCTCGCACCGATCCGACCACCTGCAAGCCCGCCCTCCCCGCCAAGCGCACCGTCGCCAGCGCTGCCGCCGGCAGAACAACCTGCCCGGCCAGCTGCGTGTATCGACCCCAGTTCAGGTAGAAGCCGGGCATGCTGCCCAGGCCCGCGGCGGCGAGGGCCGCGCCGAAGCCGGCCCAGCGGCGGCCGGTCAGGCCGGCGACGAGCGCGTAGGCGGTCAGCGCCTGCAGGACCATGAGGCCCTGGCCGGTCACGACGAGCGCGCGCTCGGGCGCGAGGCCGCTGAGCACAGCGACCGTGCGTGTGACGGCGTGCAGCCCGAAGTGGTAGCTAAAGGTGGCCAGCGGCACGTAGGGCAGCCAGTCGTTGGGTAGCCCACGTTGGTGGTCGAAGAGGGCGACGATCATCGCGTGGTGCACGCTGTCGCCCCAGAGCGGCACCGTAACGCCGCGCGCCGCCCAAGCGCGGGCCGCAAGGAGCGCAAGCAACAGGCCGAGCGTGGCGAGCGTTGCGGGATGGCGCCATGTGGGTGCGGGGTCGTCCTGCAGCGCCTGTTCGGCCTGCTCGAGCGCTTCGGCGCGCGGGGACGGATGAAGCGCGGCCAACGTCGGCGTTCCGTTGGCGTTGGCGCGTGAACGGGCGTGCTCCGTTACCCGCATAGCGCGGCGATGGGCCGGTCGGCGGCGAGCGAAGCGCAGCGCGAGAATCGCCGCAGAAGCCACGAGGACCGTGACGATCGCGGGCCACTCGAAAGGCAAACCGAAGGTGTCGAGCCACAATGCCAGCACGGGCCACAGCGCCAAGCCGGCGCCCGCCGCGAGGCCGGCGCGCACGAGCGGATCGCGTTCGCCGCGCAGTAGCGGCGCGCAGAGCACGAGGCCGGGCAGCAACGCGACCGCGCCGAACGCGAGCAGCGCGGTCAGCGTGCGCAGATCAAGCAACATGGATGGTCGAACAGCTACGGCAGCGGGAACGGGAGGAACGGCATCGGGAGCGGGAGCGGGAGCGAGAACTAAAGCGGACACGATCGAGCCGCGCGTAGTCCTGCATCGCGACCGTCATCCGCCGGACGCGCCCGCGTCGATGGCCGTGCCGCGGTCGGAATCGGCATCGCCCGAATTCGGCGCGGCGGCGGGACCGTCCGTTCCGCCCCCATCGACATCGCCCTCGTCGACCACAGGCGCGACCGGGCCGGTAGCATGCGCCCACTCCGCATCGAGGCTCAGCAGGCCGATGCGCTCGCGGACGTCGCCGGCGCGGACGCGTAGGGGGAAGCGGCGGTGGTGGTGGTCGAAGGGGTGGCTCAGGGTGTGGTCGTAGCAGGCGACGGAGAGCTCGTAGTTGCCCTCCATCAGCGGCATGCGCGGTACGCGGATGCGTACGGCGCCGGGGCCGTCTACGGCGTCGATCGTGAGGCCGACGTCGCGGGTGTTGGGGCCCGTTAGGTGCACGCCGTCGTCGCGGTGCAGGGCGATGCCGAAGACCGGACCCTCGATGCGCTCGTGCGCCTTGTAGCGCAGTTGGATCACGAGTGGTTCGCCCGTGCGTGCGAGGGGCAGTCGCGCACCCGCGTCGTCGAGCAGGTCGACGCCGAGGATCTCGATCTCGCGGGAGCCGTAGCGGTCGACGGCCGCGCCGCGCGGGCCGGTGACCGGCGAAGGGGGTGGCGCGCCGCCGCGTTCGGCGGCCTCCGCGGCCAGGCGGTGGGACTCGCGCTCGACCATGCTCGCGTAGTAGGCCTCCACGACCGCGTCGGTGGGGCCGTCGGCCAGCACCTTGCCGCGCTCGAGCCAGATCGCGCGGTCGCAGAGCTCGCGCACGGCTTCCGGGCTGTGCGATACGAAGAGGATCGTCACGCCCGCCTTGCGCAGGGCGGCGATGCGCTCACGGCATTTGTTCTGGAAGTTCTGATCGCCCACGGCCAGGATCTCGTCGACGAGCAGGATCTCGGCGTCGAGATGGATGGCTGTGGCGAAGCCGAGGCGCATGTACATGCCAGACGAGTAGTGCTTGACCGGCATGTCGATGAAGCTCTCCAGCTCAGAGAAGGCAACGATCCGCTCGAAGCGATCGTTCATGCGCTGCCGGGAAAGGCCGAGCAGGGATCCGTTCAGGTAGACGTTCTCGCGGCCGGTGAGGTCGGGGTGGAAGCCCGCGCCGAGCTCGAGCAGCGCCGCGACGCGGCCGTCGATCACGACGCGTCCCGCGGTGGGCTCCAGGATGCGCGCGACGAGCTTGAGCGTGGTGCTCTTGCCCGTGCCGTTGGGCCCGACCAGCCCCAGGGACTCGCCGTGCGCAAGCGAGAAGCTGACCGCGTCCAGGGCGGTGAGGGTCTCGCGCTCCAGGCCGCGGTCGCGGCGGAAGGTCGCGACGAAGGCCTCTTGCAGCGAGCGGGGGCGGTCGTGCGTGATCGTGAAGCGCTTGGTCACGCCTTCAAAGATCACCGCCGGGTGTGATTGCGGAGAGGTCACGGCTAGACCTCCTCGCCGAAGCGGCCCGCGTGGCGGCTGAAAAACCACCATCCGGCGGCCAGCACCACGAGACCCGTGACGAGCGTGCGCAGCAAGAAGCCGAGGTCCGGCGGCCCTGGCGGCGTGGCCACCATCCCGACGAACGGCACATCAACCGTGCCGCCGTAGAGCACGGTGCGGTAGTTCGCGATCAAGGTGGCCATGGGGTTGATAATGTAGGCCAAGCGTTCGGCGCTGATCTCGAACGGCCCCAACGTGAAGATGCGCGCGAAGCGGCCGTAGTCGTAGAAGACGGGCGACA
>JAJCYU010000418.1 GCA_029262755.1 Anaerolineae bacterium | reverse complement strand
GTCAGCCGCGCGCCTTGGAGGCGCGGCCGGGTTTCGTCGACCAGGACGTGCAGGTTCTTGCCGGCTTCATGCGCGGCGCGAACCACCCCGAGCGCGGTGCCAAAATCGACGGTGGCCAGCGCACCGGTGTTGCAGTGGTGGATCACGCGCGCCTGGTCGGGCAACAACGCGGCGCCGTGGGCGCCCATCCGACGGTTGATCGCGACATCCTCGTCCGCGATGCGGCGCGCGCCGGCAAGCACGAACGCGCGCGCGGCGGCGACGCGAGGTAGGTCGTGCGTGTCGTCGTGCGTGTCGTTGGCCGGATCGCTCGTTCCCATCGCGGCGTCGAGCTCGGCCAGCAAGCGGTCGAGTGCCCAGCCGAGGTTCGAAGCGGTCGGCCGCGCTGCGCGCAGGATCCGGGCTGCATCGTCCAATTCGGCGCGAAGGGCGGACACGCTCGCGGCCGTGGACCGCGAAGCGGCGAGGGCGAGGCCGAAGCCGGCCGTCGCACCGATGGCCGGTGCGCCGCGGACGGCCATGTCCGTGATCGCGGCGGCCACGGCCGGGACGTCGTGCAGGTGCAACCACTCCAGCGCTCCGGGTAGCCGGCGCTGATCGATCATCACGACGTGCTCGTCCTGCCAGTCGACGGTGCGCATGATGGGCTTGCGGGAGGCTCCGGGGTTGCCGGTGCGTGCCGGTGAAGGCTGGCGCACGCGGGCAGGGCGCAGGGGGTTCACGTTCTAGGTCGAATTGGGGTCGCGTGCGCGGTACGGGTTGGAGGTCGGGTCGCGTTCGGGGCCGGTTGGACTACTAGTCGATTGCACACGAACCGGACATCGAGTCCTGGCGTAGCAAACGCCCCTTCGCGGGCGAAGAGGCGTGCTCAACCGTTCGCGGCCGTGCGCGGAGGCGCGACCGGGGATCATAACATGCAGGCGGAAGCAATCCAAGGGTTTCGTGCCGTACGTTGGCGTGTCAGCCCGCTCTCGTGTAGCGCAGACGAGCAGCGCGATCGCGGGGCGTCGCGGTCACGAAGCGCCCTGCGATCGCACGGTCGATCGGGGTCTAGCGCCTGCGGACGCTGCTCACCACGAGCCAGAGGCCGGCAGCCATCAGCACGATGGCCATGGTCATGGGCTCCTGGATACCGGCGGTCACGCGGTCGACCAAGAACAGGTTGGCTTCTCCGGCCAGCCAGATCGCACCGCCGGCAACCGCAACGGCGCCCATAGTCCGGCGAATCCGGCGCCGGCGGCGCATGCGGACCGCCCGTTGGGCCGCGGCCTCCGTTGCGGCGAGCGCAACGCGAGCCTCGGTCTCTTGGCGAGCAACGGCCTCGTGGACCTGCGCCTCCAAGCGCTCTTCGTCCGACATCCACGCTTTGGGTTCCGGTGCGCGAGACGGCGCGGTCGCAGGAGCCGGCGCGCTTCGGGGCGCGGGGCTGTGACCGGGCGCTGCGCCGTGCTCGCGCAGCGGACTCCGTACGCGCGTTGGAAGTGGTGCGGCGGGGGGCGTCGGTGAAAGAGCCTGCGGAACCCGCGTCGGTGACGGTGCCGAGGCACCCGTACGCCTACCGCGCGACGGCGCGGGAGCGTAGCCGGCCATTGGGCCAGCCGTGGCCGCGCGTGCGGTACCGGCGACCCGTGCGTGGTGCATGCGCGGCGCGGGAGCCGGCGCCGCCTTGGCGATCCGGCGCTCTAGGCGGGCCTCGAGCTTGGCTTGGCGACGCGCGGACTTGAAGGCCCTGCGCTGTGATCGGCGGCCCGGCGTGCGCGTGCGGAAGGCGACGCTGCCGGCCGAGGCGCCCGCGCGGCCCGCGACAACGGCGGCGCGGGCAACGCCGACCGCGACCTCGCCGGCCACAGACGCGATGCGGCCGAAGGACTTCGCGCCGGTCGCGGCGACCTGACGCGCCTGCGCGCCGTCACGCAATTTGCCGGCTTCGGCAGGCTCCAGGAAGCAAGAGATGCCGAAGTAGACGATGGATGTCGTGATCGGTTCGAGGATAAGGCCGACTACAAAGATTGCGCGTAGCACGTTGCGGTCGAGTCCCGTATGCCCGGCCAGTAGGCCGGTGACGCCGGCGACCATGGCGTCGGGATCGGGTTGGGCGATTCGTGTCGACATCGAGGAGCTCCCAAAGACGGTGTGGGCCGCGCGAGGGCGCGCGCGGTGGAATTGGCGTCGGCACATCGGATTGCGGCCGCCGGGAGCGGATCGGGTCGCTCCGGATCGCAGAAAAGCATTGCAGGGGTGTGGCCGCTGGTCCCTATACTACGGCCCCCGGGCACATGTGGTTTCGTCTGTTGGTTGGGTGTATTGAACGGTCAGGGTAGCAGCGGCGGATGCCGTAATGGCCGAGCCCCGAAGAATTCGTGCAACCAATAGCGATGCCAATCCCGAGTCCGGCTCCCGCTCGCTACACAAAGGTGCTTCGTGTCCGACATGTGGTTGCAGTTCACCAACGGTTCCACCTGGGCTGCCACCGCCCCCTGGGTGCAGCGCACCGTCTACGTGGCCCTGTTGTTCTTCGGGGCGTGGTTGGTTCATCTGCTCTCCGGTCGGTTGGCGCACATGCTCGCGCACTCCGGACGCCGACCCGAGCGGCGCGAGGTCGTCGCCGGCGTGCTGAGCGACCTGATCAGCGTGCTCGCCGTGGTGGTCGCCTCGATCCTGGCCCTCGCCAGCGCGGAGTCGATTCAGGCCGATGATGTGATCTGGGTGGTCGGTCTACTGTCTGCCGGTTTCGGCTTGGCGGCGCGGCCCCTGATCAGCGACTACTTCTCCGGCATGTCGTTTATCTTCGGCGATCGCTTTTCGGTCGGCGAGAAGCTGGGCTTTCCGGGTCTGCCCGGCGGCGAGGTCGAGGGCGTTGTCGAGCGTGTCAACCTCACCAACCTGCATATCCGGGCCCATAGCGGCGAGCTGTTCATCATCCCCACCGGCGAGGTGCGCGTCATCCGCAACTTCAGCCGCGGTCTGTACTCGATGGCCAACGTGAAGCTTCGCGTAGCCAGCGTCGATCTGGAACGCACGCTCGCGGCGCTCGATGCGTTTCGGGATGAAGCGGTGGTGCGCATTGAGAACCTGATCGAGCCATGGGAGGTCATCAGCGAGACCGGCGAGATCGGCGACGACACGGTCCTGACGCTGGTGATCAAGGCCCGTTTCGCGCGCGCTGCCACCCTGCGTCCCCGCATCCTCGCCTTTCTGCAACGTCGGCTCGCCGAGGCTAACATTGCTCTGGTAGATTGATGTCGGTCGATATATTATGATACGGTAGCCGACACGATACTGTGGCCGATCGCTTGCGTGGACGACGTGATTCCCGTGAGGTACACCGACCCGATGGAGGCATGAGCGGCATGGACACGACCTGGGTGATCGATAGCAACGAGCAAGACTTCGAGCGTGATGTAGTGCAGGCATCCCGCGAGGCGCCGGTGCTCGTGGATTTCTGGGCTCCTTGGTGCGGGCCCTGCCGGATGCTCGGCCCCGTCTTGGAGAAGCTCGCCGCCGAGAGTGCGGGCAGTTGGCGCCTGGTGAAGATCAACGTGGACGACAATCAG
Organism: Anaerolineae bacterium; assembly: GCA_029262755.1. Classification (GTDB taxonomy): domain Bacteria; phylum Chloroflexota; class Anaerolineae; order Epilineales; family Epilineaceae; genus JAJCYU01. The sequence continues at coordinate 11,536 of JAJCYU010000418.1, read as the reverse complement.
GCCATCGCGCAGGCCTTCGGTGTGCAGGGGATCCCCGCCGTGAAGGCCTTTGTAGACGGTCGCGTCGTCGACGAGTTCGTGGGCGCGCAGCCGGAGCCCGCTGTGCGGCAGTTCCTGGAAGGGCTGCGGCCGGACGAAGCGCAGCGCCTGGCCGCCGAAGGGGCGTCCCGCGAGGCGGCCGGCGACGCGGTCGGCGCCGAGACCGCCTACCGCGATGCCCTTGCCGAGGACGATACGCACGCGCCATCGCTGCTGGGACTTGGCCGCGTCTTGCTCGCCGGGGATGGCGCCGAGGAAGCGGCTTCGTTGTTTGCGCGCGTCCCCGTCGCCGCGCCCGAGCGAGCCGAAGCCGACCGGCTGCTGGCCGAGTCCCGATTTCGCGAGCGGGCGGGCGTGAGCGCGGACGAGAGCACCGCGCGCCGCCGCGTTTCCGCCGATCCGGACGATCTCGATGCCCGCGTTAGCCTCGCCGCAGCCCTCGTCGGCCGCGGCGATCACCGCGGCGCGCTCGAAGGCTTGCTTGAGGTGCTCACCCGTGCCGGACGCGCGCCCTCCGGGCCGGAAGCGTCCGCGGCGCGTGAGCAAGCACGCCAAGACATGCTCGCCCTGTTCGATCTCCTGGGCGATGAGCATCCGCTGACCGAAGAATATCGGCCGCGCCTGGCCGCGGCACTCTGGTAGCATCGGCACCGGTCGCATAGCTCCACCACGCCAAGAGCACGCGCAAGATACGCATACAGAAGAGAGCGGACCATGAACGAGCCATCCACGTCGGACCCAAAGCGGGACAGCAACAAGAGCCCGGACCGGAGCCCGGCGCGAGGATCGAACTTCACGTCGGACCCGGACCTCCGTTTGGATCCCACGTCCGAACGTGAGCCGGATCAGCGCGCCTCGTCGGCTCGCGAGTTCACGTCGACTTCGTCGGCCGCGTCGGCTACGTCGAGCGCGCCGTCGCCGCTCACCGTGCTCGGTATGGACTGCGGCGCCTGCGCCACGACCGTCGAGGCGGCCGTGCGCCGCGTCGACGGGGTATCGGCCTGCTCGGTCGACTTTGCGGGCGAGACCTTGGCGTACGAGGGCGACGCCGACCCGGAAGCCGTACGCGCTGCGGTGCGCGCTGCCGGCTTCGTGGCGCCCGCGCCAAGCGCGGAAGGCGGTGCGGTGCAGGCGGCGTCGTCGCCGGAGCAGGCTGCCGCCGGCGGAATCCTGGGCTTCTTGCGCTGGACATCGCAACGCCCCGAGACGCGCTTGATCCTGATCGCCGCACCCCTGGCCCTGCCGGGGCTGATCTTCGGCGAGATCCTGCAGCGCGGATCGTTCTGGGTCGACGTTAGCTCCCTCGCCGCGGCCGCGATCGCGGGCGTGCCCGTGATGGTCGCGGCGTGGCGCGCGTTGACCGTGAGCCGGCGGATCACGATCCACGTGCTCATGACCGTGGCCACCTTCGGCGCCATCGGCATTGGCGCCTTCGCCGAGGCAGGCATGCTCATGGTGCTCTTCGGCGTCGGCGAAGCGCTGGAAGGCTGGAGCGCCGGCCGGGCGCGCGAGGCGATCCGTTCGCTCGCGGTCTTGGCGCCGGAGACGGCCGTCCGGCTGCGCCGCGCCGATGCAACGCCCGTCCCCTGCGGTCGCGAGACCGTGCCCGCCGCGCAGCTCATGGTTGGCGACGAGGTGCTCGTGCTGCCCGGCGAGCGCCTGCCGGCCGATGGCGAGGTCATCGCCGGTGCCTCTTCCATCGACCAGGCGGCGGTGACGGGTGAAAGCGTGCCGGTCATCAAGGAGGCCGGCGCCGCCGTCTTTGCGGCCACCGTCAACGGCGAGGGCGCGCTCGAGATCCGCGTTTCGCGGGCGGCCGACGAGAGCGTCGTCGCTCGAATCGCCCGCATGGTTACCAAGGCGCGCGCGAACCGCGCGCCGATCGAGCGGCTCGTCGATCGTTTCGCGGCGCGCTATACGCCGACCGTGGTGCTGGTTGCGGCCGCCGTGGCGTTCCTGCCGCCGCTGCTCCTCGGCCAGCCCTTGCTCGGCGAGATCGGCGGCCGCCCGGCGTGGCTCTACCGCGGCCTTGCGCTGCTCGTTGTGGCTTGCCCCTGCGCGCTCGTCATCGGCACCCCCGTTGCGGTGGTCAGCGCCATCGGCGCCGCGGCGCGCCGCGGCGTGCTGATCAAGGGCGGCGAGGCCATGGAGCGCCTGGCCCGCGTGCACGCCATCACCTTCGACAAGACGGGAACGCTCACGATGGGCGAGCCCGAGGTGGTCGGCATCGTTTCGGCGGACTGTCTGCCCGCGGTGGCCGGTCTGGCCTGCGCCGTGCCGCGGCGCACATCGGCCACCGCGCTGCAGTCAGCGACTGGTGCGATGAACCGAGCGGGGGACCGGAGCGTCGGCGATCCCGAAGAGGGCTCCACCAGCGCAGAACGCGCCGCGACCGCGAACCGATCGCCCGACGGAGCCAACTGGGGCGCCACGAACGGTTCGACGAGCGCTGCGGCGGGGAACCTCGAGATTGGATCGGGCGACGGGTCGGCGGACGACTCGGCACACGGGTCGGCAAACGGGTCTTCCAACGAATCGACCACCTCGTCGACCACCCCGTCGACCACTCCGTCAACCAACGGCGAGCGCTGTGACGCCTGCGACGACCTGCTCTCGCTCGCCGGCGCCGTGGAGCGACGCAGCGAGCACCCGCTGGCACGGGCGGTCGTCGCGGCCGAGGCGGCGCGCGGCGGCATCCGGTTGCCGGACGCGGAATCGGTCGTGGCCTTGCCCGGGCGCGGCGTGCGCGGGCGGGTCGGCGCGCGCGATGTGCTGGTGGCCAGCCACCGCCACTTCGACGAGGCGGTTCCGCACGACGCGGCCCTTTGTGCGAGCATCGAGGCCGATGCGGCGCTCGGCCTGACGCCGATGCTCGTCGGCTCGGATGGCACCTACCTGGGGCGCATCAACCTCAGCGACGCGGTTCGCGATAGCGCGCCGGAGGCCGTCGCGGCGCTCCGCCGTCGCCTCGGCGACGACGCGGTTGTCATGCTCACGGGCGACGGTCCTGCGGCAGCGCGGCTGGTCGGGGATGTCGTGGGTGTGTTGCCCGAACACGTGTACGACTCGCTGATGCCCGAAGACAAGCCGCGTATCGTGCAGCAGGTACGCGCGAAGCACGGCGCCGTGATGATGATCGGCGACGGCATCAACGACACGCCGGCGCTGGCCGTGGCCGACGTCGGCGTGGCGATGGGCGGCCCGCGTGGTTCCGCGCAGGCCATGGAGACGGCGGACATCGCGCTGATGAACGACGATCTACGGCGCGTGCCGTGGGCCATCGACCTGGCCAAGGCCGGCCGACGACGCGTCCGCGAAATCATCGGTGTGACCATCGCGATCAAGATCGGCTACGCGCTGCTCACGGTCGTGGGCCTCGGAACCCTCTGGGGCGCCGTGCTGGCCGACGTGGGCGCTTCCGTGCTCGCCACCGTGATGGGCTTGCGCTTGCTGCGCTGGCGCGGCGACGCCGATCTGGGCGGACCTACGGCGCGCTAGTGCGTGCTCGATCCGGAGCGCCCTCGCCATCGTCCTCGGGTGCCGGCGGGAAGGTCCAACGCAATAGCAGCGGCGTCACGAGCGTGGTCACGATGACCATCAACACGACCACGCTGAACAGGTCGCGTGAGATGAGGCCCGCACCGATACCGACGTTGGCCACGATCAGGCCGACCTCGCCGCGGCTGACCATGCCGGTTCCGACGCGCAGGGCTTCGATGGGACGGAAGCGCGTGAGCAGCGCGCCGAGGCCGGAGCCGACGATCTTGGACAAGACGGCGATCACGGACACCCAGAGCGCGAGGCGGACCATGGCCGGACCGGCGTGCAAGAGCTCGCGCAGGTCGGCCTGCAAGCCGATATCGACAAAGAAAATCGGCACGAACAGGCCGTAGACCAACGCCTGGGCCTTCTCCTCGAGGGTGTGGGCCATCTCGCTTTGCGCCAGGATGATGCCGGCGAGGTAGGCGCCGGTGATGGCCGCCACGCCGCCCATGGCCTCGGCCGCCCAGGCATAGCCGAAGACGATCGCCAGCGCGCCGGCCAGCAAAGGCTCGCTGATCGGGAGGCGCGAGAAGCGGCGCAGCATCGCGCGCACGGGGCGCGAGAGCAGCAGGCCGATGCCGAAGAAGAGCACGATGCGCGCGCCGATCCACCAGATCGGGTCGGGCTCGCCGCCGCCTGTGCCGGCGGTGGCGATCACGATCGAGAGCAGCAAGATGCCGATGACGTCGTCGATCACGGCGGCGCCGAGGATCGTCGAGCCCTCCTTGGAGCGCAGATGGCCCAGCTCGATGAGCGTCTGTGCGCTGATCGAGACGCTGGTTGCGGTCAGGATGGTTCCGAGAAAAACGGCCTCGATCGTTTCCAGGCCCACAGCGCCGCCGATCAGCCAGCCGCCCAAGAAGGGCAGGATCACGCCGCCGAGGGCGCTGCTGGTTGCCGGCAGTCCCACGCGGCGCAGGCCGACCAGATCGGTCTCCATACCCGCCAGGAACATCAGCAGCACGACGCCGAGCTCCGCCAACAGGTGCGTGGTCTCGAAGACTACCTCGCCGTGGCCGAAGAGGAGCGCGCCCGCTAACTGAAGGTGCTCGATGTCGATCAGGCTCGGGCCGAGCACGAGTCCGAAGAGGATCTCGCCCAACACGCTCGGCTGCCCGAAGCGGGCCGCGAGCGTGCCGGCCAGTTTGGCGCCGATGACGATCACCGTCAGCAGCAGCAGCAGTTCCAGAAACGGCGTCAAGCCATGCCCCCTGCTTGATCGATCGGCAACACGGCGTACAAGCCGCCGCCTTCCTCGTCGATGTCGGGGATGTGCTCGTAGATCAGCTCGATCATGCGCTCGACGCGCTCATCCGCCACGACGGAGATCAGGGTCGTGTTGCGCACGTAGCGGCTGGCTAAGACGCTCGGGATGCTGAACTGAAACTCTTCGTAGGACTTGCCGCTCGAGCGACCGAAGCCCGTCGAGGGCACCATCGTTACGCCGGCCAAGGTCTCCTTGCGCACCGCGTGCATGAAGGCCTCGAGGGCGGTCGTGTTCTTGTGGACGACCAATACCAGCTTCACGAGCTTGCTCCTGGTGCGCGGGGTATCAGACGATCAGACGTACGCCGCCGAGCTCGGCCAGACCGTAGAGGAAATGATCGCCAGGCGAGCCGATGAACATGAAGTTGGGCGGAATGTTCCAACGCTTCGCCAGTTCATGGATCAACTCGGGGCCGAAGGTGCCTTCCAGCACCACGAACTCCACGTCGATGTCCGGGTAGACGCGGTCGAGGAATTCCAGATCCACCTCTAGCCCAGGTGGTGCTTCCTCCCCCTCGCGCACCACGGTGACCACCTTCATGCGGTTCGTGTGCTCGTTGTTGCGGACGTACTGCATGGCCTCGTGCAGCATCGCGGCGTTGTCTCCGCGGGTGAAGAAGACGATCTGCTGCGAGTTGATTTCGTCGATCTTGCGCAGGAAGCGCGCGGTTAGGTCTTCGGTCAGGTTGCCGATGGACTCCGAGACCTCATGCACGAAGAACAGCAGCACCCGTAGCAGGCCGATCCGGCTGAGCATGATCCCGACGACCAACGCGGTGGGGACGAAGTAGCCGAGGAAGACCCGTGTGTACTCCGGATGCAGCATGACGTTGCCGACAAGCCCCGCCATGACCGCCAGGATGCCGCCGATGACCGCGAGCCATGGCGCGTGTTCCGGCCGTGGAAGCCGTGCGCGGCGCACCTTCAGCAGGATGTTGCCGAAGCCGAAGAGCATCATGACGGCCAGGAAGGACAGCGTGTAGACACCGGCCAAGGCCCGCAGATCGCCGCCCGTAATGAACAGCACGGAGGCGCTCAGCAGGAAGAAGGCGACGATGATGCGGTGGGTAGAGCCCCGGCGGTTCTGCTTGAGCAGAAACTGGGGCAGCACGCGGTCCAAGGTCATACGGCGCACGAGGCCGGACACGCCGACGAAGGACGTCAGCACCGCGCCGTTGAGTACAAGCGCCGCGTCCAAGCTGATCAGCGATGCCAGCCACGGACCGAAGGTCTGGCCGCCCGCGATCATCCCCATGTGCGATAGGAGTGACTCTTCGTGCATCACGATCGTGTCTGCGCCGCCCGGCGTCGCCACGATCGGCACCAGGGCCAGCGCCAGGAAGGCCATCGCGGGGTTGAACACGCTCACCGCGATCCACATGTTGCGCAGCGTCTTGGGGAACACGCCCTCGGCTTGCTCTTCGACGAAGTTCGAAGAGCTCTCGAAGCCGGAGATACCGAGCATGGCCGCCGAGAATCCGAAGAAGATGGCGAGCCATACAAGGCCGTTCGTGGCCTCGGGCAGTGGTGCCGCGAGGTTCGCACGGAACACGTCCATGCCGCCGTTGAGCAGTGCCAGCAGGCCAATGACCAACAGGACCGTGAGCGTTACCATGTGCGTGATGAAGATGAAGATGGCCACCCGCGCCGACTCGCTGATACCCAAGACCGTCAGGCCCATGAACACGGCCAGCACGACGAGCGTAAAGAAAAACACGGGAAAGTGCGGCTCTGCCGGCAAGACGGCCGCCAGCGGCCCGATGGACATGAGGCCCGACCAGATGCCGTTCCACAGGCCCGCGACGGGCGGACCGATCAGGGGCAGCTTGACGAGGCCGTGCAGGAAGCTCTCGAGGTAGTGCATCGCCTCGAGCGAGGAAATCACGGCGGTGGCCATGTAGGACAGCAGCGTCAGGCAGGCCGCCATCGAGGCCAGCCACTTGCTCGTCGTGTTGAGCAGGGCATTGTAGGCGCCGCCGTTCAGCGGCAGCGCGCCGACTACCTCGCCGTAAATGCTGCGAAAGAGGAACAGGACGCCCGCAACGCCAAGCAGGGCGAGCGGCGCCCACGCGCCGGCAGCTAGAATGGCGAGCGCCGAAACGTACAAGCACGATGAGGTGATGTCGTTGCCGCAGATGGCGGTGGCCGCCAACTCGCCGAGCCCGCCGCGCTTATGCTCGGTGATGTGCCCGCCCGACGATACCGCCGGAAGCACGCTGACCTGTTCGGCCATGTTGGCACCTTCCTCTCACGTAACGCGCCCGGTCCGATCTCGTTGTGCTCGAGAAGGGACTCGGGCGCCGGCTCGACAATGCTGCTTGCGCCGCGGATTATATACGCCCCATCCCGCAAAAGGCACGAGCCGAACGTTGGTTGGTCGGGTTTCGGCGCGCATGGTTGTGGTTGGTCGTCCTGTCGCGTTGCGCCAAGCAGCGCAGGGAGATCAGAATCGGACGTCGCGAAACGACAGGTTGATGATCGTAGGGCGAAGGGCGACCCGGTCCCGCCGAATGGTGCCCTGCGGCAGACGCGATCCGCGGTTTTTTGCGGTCGCCGAACGCCGGTCGACCGTGGGAGCGCGGCCGGTCGTGGGTGCCACGATCGTTGTTTTACGAGGAGTTCCATGGTTCGCGACGACGGACGGCAAGAAACCAGCGTGACGGGCGAAGCGACTGCCGGTCGCGCGACCGGGGCGCGTCGCAGCGCGCTTGCCGGCGATCGCAGTGAGTCGCGTCGGCGTCGCGGGGTACGCGGTGCCATCGTGGACCATGTGGCGCGATCGGCTCGTTCGATTCGCGCCGTTGGCGCGATCGGCTATGCCGGTGCGATCACCGCCGGTCGCGCGATCCGTCGTGCAGTCGCGTCCCGCTACGGGCGCGCGCAGCGCGATGTTCCCGCGTCGGGCGAAGCACGTACATCACGCCTTCCCGTGGCCGCCACGTCTTCCTTCAGACCGGTACGCCGATTGACTCGGTTGGTCGTCCTTCTCCTGATCGTGCTTACGGCTGCCGCTTCCGCGCCTGTTTCGTCGTCCAGGGCCCAGCCGATCTCCCCGGGGACTGACAGCGCTTCTGCGCATGACGTCGCTGGCACGGTGCCGGCGATTCGTGGGGCCGAGTCAGCCACTGGTTTCGACGCGATCTCCGATCTCGCACGCGAACGGAACACCGGCGAAAGCGGCGCTGACGCACGAGCAAGCGCGCATGCGCAGGTTCACCCAAACAACCACGATGCCAAGAACACGGTCGGACGCGGTCTCGACGCTCTCCCTGCGCTCGAACAGGATCCCCGGCGCAACGATTTCGCCCTCAAGGTCGACCCGGTCGACCCGGTCGACCCAGTCGACCCAGTCGACCCGGCCTCCACGGCCTCCACGGCCACCACGGCCACCACGGCCTCCGCCGTCGCCTCCGCCGTCGCCTCCGTCTTCGCCGCCCCCACCGGGCTCCAGCAGTCCGGTCTGCGCTACGGTATCCAGTCCGGGTCCACGCCGGGGTGCATCGCGCTGCATCAGGCGGAGCCGCCGACCTTGGATTGCACCGTCCTGGCCGGATCCGCGTTCGTGCAGACGGTGACCGCGTGGGCCGTCGTGTCCGCGACCCAGGCGGGAGCGCCCTTGCGCGTCGAGGCTGCTCCGTTGCCGGCCGGGGCGCGTTTCTTGGCCGTGAGCGGCGGCGTCGAGGCAAGCGAGCCCGTGAGCGGGACGGCCCGCGTGACCGGACGCTTGCGCTTTGCGCCCGGCGCCGCGCAGGTGACCGCGCCGGATGCGCCCTTGGAGATCACCTTCACGGTTGTCGCAGAGGACGAGCAGGCGGACGTCACGGTGCGCGCCCAGATCCGCACGCGGCTGCACGTGGTCGCGCTCGGGCCCGCGGAGCGGCTGGCCGTGGCCTACCTCTTCGATGACACGGACGGCGATGGCGGCTGGGACGAGGACGAGCTCGGCCTCGCCGGACGGCGGCTGCGCTTGACGGCGCCCTCCGGCGCGGTCCGCGAGGTCGATACGGATGCCAACGGCCGTGCAGGGCTCGTTGCCTCTATTGCGGGTGAGGGCGAGGGGAGCTTTCTCCTGTCGGCGTTGGAAGAGCCGGGGTGGCGGCCCACCACGCCGGCGCGGGTGGCCTTCCGCTTTCCCGACCTGCCGTGGGCCGTTCCCTTCGTGCTCTTCGGCCGGCGGATCGCGGGCGAGGAACCCGTACTTCAGCCGCGGCTGACCACCGACCACGGCTGCCTGCAAACCGGTGACGCGGCCCTCGTCCTGGTGGGCGAAGTCCTTACGGTCCGCGTGCGTGTCGACGGGGTATCCGCGGCTTGGGTCCGCGTCACGTTGACGCTCCCCGACGGGCGGGTGCGCGAGGTCGTCGCGCGGCAGGTCATCGGCGGCGATGCCTGGTACGGCTTGCAGGGCCAAGTTGGCCCGCCGCTCGGTGACCACGAGCTGCGGCTCTCGGTCTGGCACTCGGATCCAGGCGTGGGCCCAGGTGGGAGCCCGCCGGATGCGGAGGCGGACTGCACGTACCGCGTCGTTACCGGGGGGCCACCGGTGATCGCTGCCTCGCCCGCCACCGTGACGGCGCCGTCCGTGGCCGCCGGCGGGGCATCGACGGCGTCGTTGGTCGTGCGCAACGTCGGCGGGGCGCCGCTCACGGTCAGCGCTGCCGAGCCGCAGCGGCGGGCGGCCTCCGCGTTTGCCGTGGCGGCGGCCGATGCGCCTCCTTTCACGCTACCGGTGGGAGGCGAGCAAACGCTGCGCATCGTCTTCTCGCCGCCGACGGACGGACGCTTCGACGACTACCTGATCCTGCTCAGCAACGATCCGCGCCGACCGCTGTTCGCCGTCCGGCTGGAGGGCGAGACGCCGGGTCTCGAGCGGCGGCTGAGCGCGACGATCGCCACGGATCTCGGTTGCCGGGAGACGGGCGACGCACCCGTGTACCTCGTCGGCGACCCCGTTGACGTGCGCTACGAGGCATCGGGCATCGATGTGCCGCGTGCCGAGCTGACGCTGGAGTGGATCGACGCGGAGGGCAACACGCGCGTGCTACGGCGTGAGACCGTGGCGACCGGCACGCAGCGCCGTCGCAGCTTCGAGGCGCGGCCGCCGGCGGGTGCCGCCATCCTGCGCCTGACTGCCGCCGCGGACGGCCTGTTGGCCACCGCGGAATGCGGGCTGACCATCGTGGCGCCCACGGTGCGCCTGACCGGCGCCGTGTTCCACGACGTCAACGGCAACGGTGTATGGGACGGGGGTCCGGGCGGCCCGCCGGTGCCCGACGCCGAACCACCGCTCGCCGGTCGAACGCTGCGGCTCGGAGGTCCGGAGACAAGCGCCGCGACGAGCGATGACCAGGGTGCCTTCGCCTTCGAGGTCACCCGGCCGGGCGATTACACGATCTCGATCGATCCCTTGACGGGCTGGTCCGCGACGACGGCGGCGCGCTCTACCGTGCGGGTCTACGGCTTCCCCGGCGAGCAGCCACGCGTGCTGCGCTTCGGCCAACGTCCGAGCACGGCGCCGCCCGACGGTACGCCCGTGCCGACGCCCATCGAGCCGACGCCGGCGCCGCCGCCCACCGCTACGCCCACCGGCGGCGACTGCGTGAGCCGCGGCGAATACGAGGTTCTCCCGCTCGGCGATTGGCATACAGCAGCGCACGAGCCGGGCTGCTACCGGCTGTGGGTGCCCACGCGCTGGGGCGGTCGGCTGGTCGTGGAGAGCACGGCGGGCAGCGTCACCGTGCAGCGGCCCGGCGCCGCATCCCCGCTCGTGCCCGCAGCGAAGCGCGTTGCGATCGAGCTCGGCCTGGACGAGCACGGCTGGGTCGAGGCGATCGTACGCGGCGCGGCGCTCGGCGCGGGCGCGCAGGTGCGCGCGACCTTCCACCAAGACGGCCGCGCCGAGAGCACGCCGTGGAACAGTTGGCATTGGCCGATCGCACCCGAAGCGCGGGGCCCGCACCTCTTCGATCTTCCCGGCCCGCTGGCGCGACTCGACGCGGCCTTCGGCCTAGGCGATCGCGCCCTCGCTTGGGAGCGGCTCAACCACCGCGAGCCCGGCGCGCCGGATTGGTGGGGCCACGGCTGGGGCGCCGCGCTCGCCGCGAGCTTGCTCGAGCAACCGCTCGGCGTGGACGGGGTCTGGCTGCAAGATGACCTGGAGGGTTTGGCGGCCGGCTTCTTCGACCCCCTCGGCGCCTTGCCGCTCGCGTGGGACTGGCCGGCCGTCACGCCCGCACCGGGCACGGACGCCGCGGACGCATTCGCCGACGACATGCACCGCACGCTTGTGCGGCAGCTGCGCTGGCATCGAGCGCCGCTCGTGGCGGATCTACGCGCCGAAAGCGGCGGTGGTCCGGTGATCGTGCGCCCGCACGCCATCTATGCCTACAGCGCGACCTTCGCCCAGGATCCCGAAGCGTGGGACCCGGGCAACGCGAGCGAATCCGTGCGCCACGTTCGGATCACGTCGCGCTTCACGGCCAACGGCGTGTTCCACGTCGCCGGCGCGAGCGCAGGCGATCCCGAACGCACGCTCAAGCGCGAGCAGGAGGCCGTGTACGACCTGCGCTACACCCCGTGGGGTGAAGTCGTCGCGGGCGTTTCTGCAACCCAGGACTGGCGCAGCCTACGCCTGGTGGCGGGCCTGACCCCGCCGGGCAGCGCGCTGCCGCTGCCCCACGGCTTGGCC
>JAJCYU010000417.1 GCA_029262755.1 Anaerolineae bacterium | reverse complement strand
AATTGTTGAGCGTCATGGCGCGCATGCGCGGGTCCTCGACCCGTTCAGCGAGGGCCAGCGACTCCTCGTAGTGCTCGACCGCGGCGAGCGGATCGCCGGACTCTAGGTCGAGGTTGCCGAGGTTGACCCGTTGGTACATCGCAAAGACCGGCAGCGCCAAGTCTTCCATGACGGCGAGGACCTGTTCGTGGATGGCACGCGCTTCCTCGAGCCGACCGGTGTGCCGGATCGCCATCGCCATGCCACTACGCGCGTTCGCCGCCTGGACGGGAGCGCCGGCGGTCTCCAACAGCCGTGCGGCCTCGGCATGACCGCGCTCGGCGACGGCGGCCTCACCGCGGTAGTACGCCAGGTTGGCGAGCTTGTCCAGGGTCGTGCCGATTCCAAAGGCATCGTCGGTGGTACGGTAGAGGGCATGCGCGGCTTCGATGTGCTCCGCCGCCGCAGCCATGTCGCCGCGATCACGCGCGGCATACGCGAGAGCTTCACGCAGCATGGCCTCCGCATGGGCATTGGCGCCTTCCCGTGCGTCGGCCAAGCCGGCTGTTGCGAGCGCTTCCGCTCGTTCCAGGTCGCCCGTGACGGCCGCCAGTTCCGAGGCCTGGTAGGCCGCTTCCGCCCGGTGTGCCGAATCGCCTACCTCGTGCGCGAGCGTGGTCAGGCGCTGCACCTCCTCGGCCTGGCCTTCCCGATCACCAATCTGGCGAAAGGCGCTGAGCCGTCCTCGCACAGCCTCGAGCCTTCGCTCGCGATCGTCGGCCGAAAGGACGTCGAGGGCGGATCCGAAGGCCGCGACCGCCGCCTCGGCGTCGTGGCGTTCCAACGCCCGGGCACCGGCGATCAGGGAAAGCTCCGCGACGCGCGCATGATCGCCCGCCCCACGCGCGTGCCGCAGGGCGTACATCGGCCGGTCGACATGATGTTCGTCCAAGAAGGCGAGCGCACGCCGGTGTAGCGTGCGTCGGCGCTGCGGCGCCACGGTTTCCGCGATCAGGCGGCGCATCGCGCCGTTGGCGAAGCGGATAAAGGCGTCATCGTGGCGCACAAGGCCGCTCCCGACGAGAGCGTGGAGCACGGAGACCGCGTCGTCGCCGAGGCCAGACGTCTCTGCCCAAAGCGCCTCGGGAACCGGTTCGTCCAACAACGCGGCCGCTTCCAACGCAGACCGCTCCCCCACGGACAGGGCGGCGAGACGCGTGGTCAGGAGCCGCTCTAGCTCAGCAAGACCCTCGGTCGGTCGGACGCCGTGGCGCCAGCCGGCCGCCAGGCAGGCCAGCGCGATCTGCGGGTTGCCGCCGGAGAGTTCGGCCAACTCCGCGACCTCGTCCTGGCGGAGCCTGCCGTGTCCGTGCTCGGTCGCAAGAGCTTGCAGCTCGCTTGCAGGCATGCCGGAGACAAGCACAAGATCCGGCGCAGCGTTGCGCGAATCTCTAGTGCCCCCTTCGGTTGCGTGCGGGCGGACGGTGCTCGGCCGCAAAAAGCCCGCAGGCGGTGCCTCGCTGCTTGCAAAGACCAACAGCACCGGGCTCGTCAGTAGGCCGTCGTGCATCGCTCGCACGAGCTCCCAAGTTGCCGCAGGCACGTCGTTGTCCGTGTCCACGGTGATCAAATGTGGTCGCTCGTCGGCCAAGGCATGAAGTAGGCGGCTGAGCGCCCTTGCCGTCGTAGCTACGTCCAACGCCGGCAATCGGGACGCTGATAAACCAATCGGTGCGCCGCTGTGCTCGGGCAGGGCTCGACGGGCGAGGGCGGTCCAGGCGGGTTGGATCGTAGCGGGCAGTCGTGCCAGACGATCCGGATGGAGGGCCGCCGCCAACGCGCCTCGAAACGGGTCGGCGTCGGCCTCGCGCGGCGCGTCGAAGACGGCCCATCCTCGACCGGCTGCCGTCGATCGCAACTCGTCCAGAAGGGTCGTCGTGCCGATGCCAGACGGGCCGTGCAGCACGACCGCGCCTCCGCGTGCCTCGTCGGCGCGGTCGAGTCGTGCGAGCAGCTTCGTACGTTCCACCAAGCGTCCGACGACGCGAGGTGTGCCGGCGGGCAGCCCCGAATTCCCCTTCGTCCGTGACTTCCGCTGCGCGAACTGCGCTTCCAGAGATACTGCCCTGGCCACCGCGTCCGAAGGCGGATCGATGTCCAGCTCTTCGCGCAGTACCGCGGCCATCCGTCGGTAGGTGGCGAGGGCTTCAAGCGGCCGACCGGCGCGCTCGAGCAGTTCCATCAGCTCGCCGTAGGCCTGCTCGCGCAGCGGTTCAATCGCGCACACGCGCCGCCACGACGCGATCGCGTCGTCGAGGCGACCATCGTCGGCCGCGAGGCGGGCACGGGCGGCCAGCGCCGATAGCTGCAGCTCACGCAATCGTTCGCGCGTGGCTACGGTCCAAGTGTCATATACATCGGTGAGCAGCTCGTCCTGCGCAAGGGCGATCGCCGCGACTACGTCCGGCTCGTGTCTGGAATCCGCCAGGTGCTCAAACGCCGCGACGTCCGTCCACGTGGACCCGGCATCGACAAGGGCGATGTGCTCTTCGCCGACCTCGAGCCAGCCTGCGCCCAGCTGGGTGCGCAATCGGTACAGCGTGTCGGAGAGATGACGGCGAGACGCCGCGGACGCCGCGTCCGGCCAGAGCGCCTCGGCGACGGTTTCCCGTGGGCAGACCGTTCCAGGTCGAAGGGCGAGCCACGCCAGCAGGGCCCGGCCGCGTTCGCCGGAGATCGGTCGCGCCGCGTGGTCCGGCTCGTCGGGGCCCGCGACGCGCAGCGCGCCGAAGAGCCAAACACGACGATCGGCGAGACGGGTCCGCGCTTGCGTCCTTGGCACGGCAACCTCCCAGGATCTGGCAGGCGGGTAGCTGGGTCCCATCCCATGTCGCCCGGCTGCCGCCGAAGGCCTCACAACGGCCGCAGCATAGGCCCCACGACGAGCCGCGGCAACGCCGATGTCACAAGAGTGGCGCGGTCGCGCTCGCGCGGGGGGAAGGGCGCGAACGAGCGCGCCTATTCTGGGGTCGACTCGCAGCCCGGACATCGCCGACGAACCCTTCCACGGGAGAGCCCACCGTGCAGCACTCGGTCATGCAGCCCGCTTCACGAAGGTCGAATTCAATATGTCCACGTGGTTACCCTTCCATGATCTTCGACATCGGCTTTCGAGCTGCGGTCAGGATTGCGCCCGACGCAAACGAGGAGACCTTCGTTCGCGGAGCCTGGCGCCTTCGTGTACCAATGCCGCATACCTCGCGTTGCGCCGATCGCTAGCGTCCACATGATGGAGCAGCACTGTTTCGCGCGCGCTCCTTCCACGTCCTACCCGACGCACCTCGCCCGCTGCAACCGGAGCTCGGAGAACAGGAGTAGCACTATGTTCCACCCGATCGAATGCATTCGCTCACATCGTCTCATCGCCGCTTTGGCGACGTGCCGCAGACTCGGCATACCCGTTACCTTGGCGATCGGCATCATGCTCGGCGCGAACGATGGCGGGCCTCAAGCGCATGCCGCCACGGCCGAGGTCCCGGAGGTTCGCTGGGAGCGGCTGGAAGACGGGCCCGATCTGGCGGCGCACGCCATGATCCTGGATCCGGTC
>JAJCYU010000416.1 GCA_029262755.1 Anaerolineae bacterium | reverse complement strand
CTTCGGAGCCGTCGCGCTCGAGTCGGAGGTAATGGATGCCGTCGAAGTCGAAGTCCTCGACGTAGAAGCCGCCGAACGCATCCATCGCGCCGGCATGCGGGTCCAGCCGCACGCGCGCCTCCAGGGGGCCGAGCACCTGGCGTACGGCCGGCAGATCGCCGTCGCGGATCTCGATCGCCGTGACCGTGCTCAGGTCGCCGTCCTCCGCGGCGGGCGTTCCAAGCAGCCGGAACACGAGGCTTCCGACGTCCGGATGCAGGTCGCGTACGACCGCGACGTCCAGCTCCACCGCGTCGCCGACTGCGTCCGCAGCCGCACCATCGTCGACGACGGGCACGCCCGTCGCGTCGGCGGCCGCCGTGCCGGTGGCTTCCGCGCTGCGCGCGAGGTCGAGCGCCGGCGCCGTCGGCGTGGCACTCGGCCCGCAGGCGGTCGCAAGCATCAGCAAACAAAGCACCGTACCAAGATGGGCGAGGGAGTAAGACAACGGTGTTGTACGCGACGCAGGGCTTCGCGACGAAGTCTTACGCGAGGTTGGTGTATGAGACATGGCAGATCTCCGGTCGGCGGGGGGCCGCGCACCCTAGCGCGCGCCCAGCAAGCGGGCAAGAGCAGGAGAACGTACTTCGCACGAACTGCAAGCGATGTAGACGTGACATCCCGACCGCCTCGAACCGGTCTATCGCAACTTCCTGCGCCCCCTCCGGTTCCCCTGCGCAACTCCTACGCAACCGTTTGACGCTTCGGTAGCATTTCTCTCAGGCTTCGCTTACTGCCAGCCGCCATGCTCCGGGTATCAGGCTCGACGGTGCCCGCACGTGAAGCATTGATAGGGTGCCAAACTTTGAAAGGACGGTAGCAATGAACCTCCGCATGAAGCTTTGGATGGGTGGCGCGGCCTTGGCGGCCGTGGCAGTGCTGGCATTGGCGGTCCCGGCCGCAGCGCAGGGGCCGGGTGGCTTCTTCAACCGAGGCGGTGATCGGGCGCAGGGTTTGGCCGATCAGCTCGGCATCTCCGTGGACGAGCTAGCTTCGGCCCAAGAGCGGGCCTTCGAAGCCGGCGTCGCCCAGGCAGTTGAAGATGGCGATCTGGAAGCAGAGCAGGCCGAGCTCATGATCGCCGGCCGTAAGCTCGGCAACGCGATCGACCGCGAGGCCGTGATGGCCGAGGCCTTCGGTATCGACGCCGCGGACCTGAGCGCGGCGCGCGAAGAAGGCACGATGCGCGAGCTCTTCGAGGGCATCGACCTCGATCGCGCCACGTTGCGCGATCGCATGCAGGCAGCCCAGGAGGCCGCCGTCGATACGGCCGTCAACGATGGCGTGATCACCCGCGAGCAGGCGGACGCGCTCCAGGACGGCGCCGGCCGGCGTGGCTTCGGCCATGGTATGCGCGGCTTCGGTGGCAAGCACGGTATGTGCCCCGGCATGCGCGGTGGCGAAGCGCAGCAGGGTGGTTTTGATCAGGGATCCGTTCGCCCGCCCGTCGAGCGTTCGACCGACGCGTAGCACCCAGGTCCCACGCGGACCGAAGGTCTACGAGCAGCAGCGGAAGGGGCGGGTTTCCCCGCCCCTTCCGCTCGTCTGTTCGGGTTCGCACCGCGGACCTGGCGACCTCCATACGTACCCGCGGCGAGTCGACTTCGCACGTCCGTCGCCAGGCTCGATGTGACGTCGGTCACCTTCGCGCGTTGACCGAATGCACCCTCGGTACGTGACGGAGGCCATCCCGGGTTTCCGGCCTTCCCTGTAGGATTCAGTCATCGACAGCGCTGTCGTTTTTGGCTCGACGGGAGACTACAAGGAGACCCTACAATGAAGCCCGTGAAACTGTTGCTCATGGCCACCTTTTTGATCGCGGCGACCCTCGTTACCGCCGCGGCGACGGCCGAAGCGGCCGGACCGCGTGACGAGATCCAGGTTTTCAACGGCAAGACGATGCTGACGTCGGGCGTGGTGTACACGCTCCGCCCCGATGACGACGGATTCCGCGTCTACATCGGCCAGCATGTGGGTCCCGCTCGGCCCTTCATGGTCCTACGGGATGGTCGCGTGAAGCTCGGCGACTCCGATTGGGTACTGTTCACGATGGTGGAAAAGCGCGGTCAGCAGAAGGTGATGCGTGGCAAGTCCGCACGATCGTCCGACGCGCTCTACACCGTCCGCCGCAACCAGGTCTTCCACGGCAATCGGTTGCACCGCAGTGCCCTCGTACACGAGCTTGTACAGGATCGCCTGGGTGACGCTCGACTGTGCGTCGGCGGCCGCCGCTGCGCCCATCAGATCTTCACGATCCGGGGCGCGCAACCAGAGGACTTGGAGGCAGGCTTGCTTCCGCTGCTGACGGTCCTCGCGGAGTCCGAGCTGATCCCGCTCCAGTAAGGGAAAGGGCGGACCCAACATCGTGGTCCACCGAGCAGTACGCTCGGCCCCAACAAGGCGAGGAGGTCCCCACGGCGGGGGCCTCCTCGGCGTTTGCTGCGTTGTGCTGTCGGCCCTCAGCGTTGTGCTGCGCCTACGCTCGGCAACGGCGGCGCCGGCTGCCAGCCGGCCTCGGCTCGGACGCGCGCCAGCAGCGTGTCGCCGGCGGGGTCGGCGCGGTAGGGGTACTCCGCGGCTGGATCGAATACGCGCTCCGGATGACGCTGCTCGATGCGCGCGGCGATCTCGGCTTCCGTCGCCGGACGAAGAGCGCCCTCGGTATCGTCCGGCACCCACAGGCGGTTGCCGACCGCACGCACCCGCCCTGGTGCGTCCTCGCCCGCGCCGGCGCGCACGGCTTCCTCCGCATCCGGGCCGGCCAGGAACACGTTGCGCTCCACAAGCAGCTCGCCCCCGTAGTTGGCCGCCATGCCGATGGACGCCCACCGATCCAGCACGTTGTTGAACGCGTGCACGCGGCCGAAGCGCAGGCGTGGCTGGCGCTGGCCGGTGTGGTCGAAGAGGTTGTGGTGCATCGTGACGCGGATCACGGCGTCCTGCGGCATCGCGCCGTCGCCGCCGACCAGCATGACCTTCTCGTGGTCTTCAAAGCGGCACCATGAGATCGTGACGTTGGTTGCCTCGCGCGTCACGTCGATCAGACCGTCCGTGAAATCGCGCAGGGTGAGGTGGTTGAGCCACACGTCCTGCGCCCGCGCGCGCACACTGACCGCGTCCTTGTTGCCGCGCTCGAGCACGAGATGGCTGACGATGACGTTGCGCACGTCCCGGATATCAAGGCCGCTGCCCTGTAGCGCAACGTAGGTGCCGCGTCCGTCGAGCGTCGTGTCGGATGGTACGCGCAGCGGCGCACCCAGGTCGATCACGCCCGAAACATCAAACACGACCCAACGCGGCCCCGAGCCGCCCAGCGCTTGGCGGATCGAGCCATCGCCCTCGTCGTCGAGCGTCGTGACGCGCACCACGCGCCCGCCGAGCCCGCCCGTGGCAGCGCGCCCGTAGCCCACGCGCTCCGCGAGGAGCGAACGCTGCCACGCGGGCGCATCGGCCGGGATATCCGCATGGACGCCGAGCTGCGCCGAGCCCGCCGCGTCGCGGGAGCCGACGGGCGTCGCGCCGGCCGGCACGCCGCTGGTTCCAGACCGTCCGGCCGGCGTGCCGGGCGCTCCCGTCGGGGCCGCGGCGCCGGCGGGCCACGCGGACGCTGTCGATAGGCCGCGCGCGCCCGGCGTGCCGGCCGACGCGGCGCCGGTACTCGCCTCGGCCCGGCGCTCGATCGCGCGATCGATCGCGTCTGAATCGCTCATGATCGTGAGCGGCAACAATGCCGTCCGGTCCAACAGCGGCACGGGCGTCGCCGTCGA
>JAJCYU010000415.1 GCA_029262755.1 Anaerolineae bacterium | reverse complement strand
CAGCTGCTCGCCTTCAGCCGCAGGCAGGTGCTGCAGCCCACGGTGCTCGACCTGAACGAGGTCGTGAGCGAGATCGGCGGCCCCGAGGGCCTCGCCGGACGGCTGGTCGGCGAGGACATCACGATTGAACTGGAGCTTGCGTCCCACCCGATCGTGACCCGGGTGGATCGCGGCCAGCTCGACCAGGTGCTCATGAACCTTGTGGTCAATGCACGCGATGCCATGCCGGAGGGTGGGCGCATTGCGTTGCGCACGGACGTGGCCACCCTCGGCGAACCTGTGCTGCCCAGTGCGCCGACGCGGCTGGCGCCCGGCACCTATGCGCGCATCGTCGTCACCGACGATGGCAGCGGAATGGACGGGGCAACGCGGGTGCAGGCTCTCGAACCCTTCTTCACCACGAAAGCGCGCGGCAAAGGCACGGGGCTCGGCCTCTCGACCGCCTACGGTATCGTCACCCAATCCGGCGGCGATATTCGTCTAACGAGCCAGTTGGGACGTGGGACGGCCGTCGAGATCCTGTTGCCGCGCACCTCGGCCGAGCCATCGGTCAATGGGCGGGCGACGGAGACCCGGTCCGCCCGCGGACCCGAGGCAAGCGGCGAGACGATCTTGGTGGTGGAGGACGACGACGCCGTGCGGGAACTGGCCGCGGAGCTGCTGCGGGCGGACGGCTACGTGGTTCGCCAAGCGGACAGTGGCGCGGTCGCGCTGCGGTTACTTGCCGCCCTACCTACGCCGCCGAGGCTGCTGGTCACGGATGTGGTCATGCCGCGGATGAACGGACGGGAGCTGGCCGAAGCCGCACGCGCAACCGTGCCGCACCTGCGCGTGCTGTTCTTGAGCGGCTACGGGCACGACGTCGTCGCGCGCCACGGCGTGCTGGAGGACGGAATGCGCCTATTGGCCAAGCCCTTCAGTGCCCAACAGTTGAGCGAAGCGGTTCACGAAACGATCCATGCGCCTGCGTCCAATTCGCTAGCGTCGCATTAGCGGGGACGCGCGACGCATCTAGCGCCCATCTAGCACGAATCTGGTACCTTCGAGGGGTACGGTCCGCGTTCCCTTGGAGGTTTGGATGGATATCAATCGATTGACCCATAAGGCGCAGGCGGCGCTCGTCGCGGCGCAGGAAGCGGCACGTCGCGGCGGGCAGCCCGACGTCAGCCCGCTCCATCTGCTGCAGGCCCTGGTTGAACAGAGCGACGGCGTGGTGCCGCGCATCCTAGAGCGTCTCGGCGTCGACGTGGAACAGCTGACGCTCGAGCTGCGATCGGCGGTGAACCGACTGCCCAGCGTTTCCGGCGGCGCGGAAGCCAACGTCGGCCGGGCGCTGCGCGACTTGATCCTGGACGCCCACCAGCAGATCCAGTCCTTCGGCGACCACTATGTGAGCACGGAGCATCTGTTGCTGTCCATGCTCGCCCATGGTGACCGCCACACGGACGAGTTGCTCGCGCGTCACACCATCGACCGCGAGCGGCTGCTCGGCGCGATGCAGGCCGTGCGCGGGGCGCAGAAGGTGACGTCGCAGAGCCCGGAGAGCACCTACGAGGCGTTGGGGCAATACGGGCGCGACATGACGGCCGAAGCGCGGGCGGGCAAGCTCGATCCGGTGATCGGACGCGACGACGAGATTCGGCGCGTCATTCAGATCCTGGCCCGTCGTACGAAGAACAACCCGGTCTTGATCGGCGAGCCCGGTGTCGGCAAGACGGCGATCGTCGAGGGGCTCGCGCAGCGCATCGCCCGCGGTGACGTGCCGGAGGCGCTGCGCGACAAGGATCTGATCTCGCTCGATCTCGCCGCGATGGTGGCGGGCGCGAAGTACCGCGGCGAGTTCGAGGAGCGGCTCAAGGCCGTGCTCGCCGAGGTCCAAGCCGCGGAGGGTGGCATCGTCCTGTTCATCGACGAGCTGCACACGATCGTGGGCGCCGGCGCGGCCGAAGGCGCGATGGACGCGGGCAACATGCTCAAGCCCATGCTCGCGCGTGGGGAACTGCATGCCATCGGCGCCACGACCCTGGACGAGTACCGCAAGCACATCGAGAAGGACGCCGCCTTGGAGCGGCGATTCCAGCCGGTCACGGTGCCCGAGCCGAGCGTGGCCGATACGGTGTCCATCCTGCGCGGCCTCAAGGAGCGCTACGAGGTCCACCACGGCGTGCGCATCACGGACGCCGCGGTGCTGGCCGCCGCGACCCTGTCGGACCGCTACATCGCCGACCGTTTCCTGCCCGACAAGGCCATCGACCTGGTCGACGAGGCGGCGAGCCGGCTGCGCATGGAGATCACCTCGGATCCGCTCGAGCTCGACGAGCTCAAGCGCAGGCTGCTGCAACAGCAGATCGAGCGCGAGGCGCTGCGCCAGGAAAAGGACAAGGCCAGCCGCGAGCGGCTTGCGCGCATCGAAGGCGAGATTGCGGATGTGGAAGGCGAGCTCCAGGCGCTCGAAGCGCGCATTCAGCAAGAGCGGGACCTCATCGCGGGGCTGGGCGAGACGAAGGAACAGATCGAGCGCACGCAACACGAGATAGAGCAAGCACAGCGGCGTGGCGATTTCGAGGCGGCGAGCCGGCTGCAGTACGGCACGTTGTTGGAGCTACGTCGCCAGCTCGAGCAACGCGAGGCCATGGTCATCGACCGGCAACAGAGCGGCGACATGCTGCTGAAGGAAGAAGTGGACGCCGACGAGATCGCAGCGGTCGTCAGCACCTGGACGGGCGTGCCCGTTTCCAAGTTGATGGAAGGCGAGATCGAGAAGCTCGTGCACCTCGAAGACCGGCTGCACGAGCGCGTGATCGGGCAGGACGAGGCGGTATCGGCCGTGGCCAACGCGGTCCGCAGGGCGCGCGCCGGGCTGCAAGACCCGTCGCGCCCCATCGGAAGCTTCCTCTTCTTGGGACCGACCGGTGTGGGCAAGACGGAGCTGGCGCGTGCGCTAGCGCGCGAACTCTTCGACAACGATGATGCGGTCGTGCGCCTCGACATGTCCGAGTACCAGGAACGCCATACCGTGGCGCGGCTGATCGGGGCGCCGCCGGGCTACATCGGGCACGACGAAGGCGGGCAATTGACGGAGGCCATCCGCCGCAGGCCCTACAGCGTCGTGCTCTTCGACGAGGTCGAGAAGGCGCACCCGGACGTGTGGAACACGCTCCTGCAGGTGCTCGACGACGGCCGCCTCACGGATGGCCAGGGGCGCACCGTCGACTTCAAGAACACGGTCATCA
>JAJCYU010000414.1 GCA_029262755.1 Anaerolineae bacterium | reverse complement strand
ATGCTCGCCTTCTTCGAGAAGCATATTGGGTCGTAGGGCCGGCGACTGCGCTCTCGGCGGCGGTCAGGCGGCTCCGCGCCGAGCGGTGCAGTTTGTACGATAGAGCGATGGTCACGGCCCGGGCGGCCGCAAGACGAGGTCGCCTTGGCCGGACGGAATGTGCACATGGAGTCCGGTGCGGTTCAAGTCAAGGCGTGAACAGTCGTAGGACAAGCAAGCCCGCGTCGCCGGCCGCGTACACGAGGTCGTCTTCGATCGCGATGCCAAAGTGTCGTACGCCCAGGCGAGCCTCGGCGACGAGCACCGGTTCACCGTCCGACGCGATGTCGTATA
Organism: Anaerolineae bacterium; assembly: GCA_029262755.1. Classification (GTDB taxonomy): domain Bacteria; phylum Chloroflexota; class Anaerolineae; order Epilineales; family Epilineaceae; genus JAJCYU01. Next base: position 3,222 of record JAJCYU010000414.1, on the reverse strand, counting down.
CCGCCACGCCCGAGCTGAAAGCTAGCCACGTACGGGTTCCTACCACCTCCAAATCGTAAGCTAGGCCGGAGATATCCGCCGACCCAATCCACGTGGGCGACGCGGGGTCTGATGCGTCGAGCACCTCGACTCCCCCGTCCGTGGCAGCCACCACGCGCTCCCCCATCACGGCAAGCCGGTACACACGCGACGCACTTTCCACGTGAGCGAGCAAAGTAGGGCTGTCAGGATCGGCGATGTTGAACACGACGACCCCGCCTGCCGTGGCTGCGACGAAAGCCAGCGAGCGCGCCGTGTCGATGGCGATGCCGGCCGGCTGCCCCTGCGTCACGGGCACAGAGGAGCGCAGGGAGGTAGCGGCGGGATTGGACACGTCATACACGTGCATGGCGCCTTGCAAGTCCGTGACATAGGCTAGATCCTCGTGCACGGTGATGAACAAGGCCTGAAATGTGCCTTCTATAAGCCCGACTTCGTTCGGGTCCGAGGGGTCCACAAGATCGAGTCCAACAGCCCGGTTCTGGTCCGCGACCCACAGCTGCGCCTCGCTCTTCGCTAGCGAATTCGCGAAGCGCAGCTCCGACAGCGCCGCCCGCTGCACGGGCTGCGCCGGATCGACCACGTCGTATATTCGGAGGGCGGAGCGGTAGTGGGCGACGGCCGCCACGCCGTCCTGCATCTCGACGTCAACCGCCCGACCAACCACGGCAATCTGGCCCACTTCCCCTTCCTCGTCCGGCGCCACGGCATCGAGCAGCCGAATCCCGGCCGCGCTGTCGGCTGCCACCACGAAAGCACCAGCGCGGTCGAGGGTCCTGGCGTTGCCCTTCGTAGTGACGGACGCCGTGCGGACAGGGTTGCTCGGGTCGGAAGCATCGATGGCATGGAACGCGACGTTATCGGCGAGCCACAGCCTGCCGTCGTCGAACCAGCGAACCGCATTGTCGACGCTGGTCGCGGCCATCCGCCCGACTTCCACCGGAGCCGTGGGATTGGATACATCGACCACGACCGTGCCCGCGCGGGCAAGTGCCGCGGCCACCAATCCGTTGGCTAGATCGACCCCGAAGGCCTGCGCGCCGAGATCGAGGGTACCGACGACAACCGGAGTCGTCGGATCGCTCAAGTCCACCATGCGCAATTCGGGTCCGACGAGGATCGCTGCGTTTGTCCCGACTAGAGCTAGTGCACTGGAGTAGAATCCGTTCTCCGTCGCCAGCAGCGTCGGCGCACTTGGATCGCCGACGTCGAGGACCCGCAGTCGGGACGAACTGGAGCCGATCAACAGGTCGCCGTCGATCGCCATGGCGCCTGTCCCCGCGAGCGAGGGAGCGACGCCAACGAGCGTCGGCGCGCTCGGATCGGTCGTGTCGTAGAAGTACGCGGCGTCGCCCTGACCGATCACGAGCAACCCGTCGCGAGCGACAATGTCGTAGACGGTAGACTGGAGACCGCGCACCGCACCCACGATAACCGGCGCGCTTGGATCCGAAATGTCGGCGGCGATCACGGAGAGACCCTGAGCGAAGTAGGCGATCTGCCCACCGACGGCGACGCGTTCGGCGTCTCCGCCGGTGGCCGAGATGAGGTCGAGCCGCGGACCGACCGTTGGGATTGGCGAGGCGGTAGCCGTCGCGACCGCGGTGGCGCCGGCCTCTGTCGGCGAGGCGAGAGTCGTCGCGGTTGCGGTCGCAGCGCGAATACCAGCTGAACGAAGCGCGAAAGGCAGCATGATACGAGACGCCCCACCAGGCGCCGTTGTCGCGGTTCCTGTCGGGCTCGCGCCCGTCGTAGGCGTAGGCGGCGCCGGGGCGGTCGGAGCCGAGAGGTCGACGACGGTGACTAGGCCGCGCATGCCCGGATGCACGCGGCAGAAGTAGGGAAAGCCACCCACTTCGGTGAACGTGAACGCGAAGGACTCTCCCGCACCCAAGAACGGCGAGTCCCATCGACCGTCCTCCGCGCCGGGCGCGCCTGACGTCGAGGTGTGCGGCACGTCGTCATCGTTGATCCAGCGGACGGTCGTGCCCACGGTGACCGTGATGGGATCGGGAACGAACGCAAAGCCCGCGATGCGTACGACGACTTCGTCGGCGAGAACGGTGGGGCTCGGGGTTGGCGTTTCCGACGTCGTGGTTGTGGAGGTCGCCGTCGGTGCCGTATCCGTGGTCGGCGTTGCCGTGCCTGTGGCCGTGGGCGTTGCGGTCGCGTTCGTTGTCGTCGACGTGGCTGTCGGTGTCGGCGTTGCACTGGTGGTCGGCGTCGGCGCGGCCGTCGGCTCGTCGCCTTGGACAACCATGGCGCGCGTGTCCTTCAGCGTCCGTTGATTGTCCGGCGTGCCGCCTTGCACGATCATGCGGCGTTGCAGCGCATCCCACACGGCGACGTGCGCGAATCGATCGAGCGGACCGTTGTAGACCGTCTGCGTGTTGGTCCAGACGGGGTCTTCGCCGGAGAGATCCAAGACCTGCAGATCCCGCAAGAACCGGTTGTCCGTGAGCATGCCGCCGTGCATCCACCACAACTGAGAGACGGGATCGAAGGCATGGGCGAAGAGACCGCGAGGCGCACTGGGGTTCGTGGGCCGAACGCGCAACCACCGATCGGCTTCCTCGATTCCGGCAGATAGGTCGAGCTCGTCCAGTACGTTGATCGCACGTTCGTTGCCGTCGAGGCCTCCGTAGGAAAGCAATCGCTGACCCGGGTCATCCAGGATCAATCCGTGGCCGACTCGTGCCGTAAAACCAGCATTGGCCAGGCGAACCCAACGAGGAGGAAGCTCACCGAGAAGCAATGCCCAGTTGTCGTTGCGCGGCTCAAAATTGCCGTCCGCGCCGCCCGATACGACGAGCGCGTCATAGGCGGGAACATAGACGGCCGCGTGGGCCAATCGGGGCGCGAGGTTGCCCGCGACCGAATCACGGGTCCAAGAAACATTGTCCGGATCCGCGATGTCGAGCCGCCACAGGTTCTTTGGATCCGTCGTGCCGCCACGGCGACAGCTGGTCTGTTGATCCTGGCCTCCGTAGACCAACATCTCCTGCCGCGTCGGATCGTAGGTTGCGCTGTGGAAGATCAGCGGAGGCGGGCGTAGCCCGTCGATGCGCACAAGCTGCCACCGTGCATCCGGATCGGTGATGTCCAACCGCCAGACCTCGTTGTGAAAGTCCTGGCCGCACGGATTGGCCGTGATGCCTCCGAAGATCCACAGGAGCTGATGGA
>JAJCYU010000413.1 GCA_029262755.1 Anaerolineae bacterium | reverse complement strand
ACGCCCTCGATGCGCTGCAGACGGTCGTTGTCCCACAGGAGGATGGCAGCCGGCGCGGCGCGCTCGATCGCCGCGATGACTCCTCGTCCCGTCAGCTCGCCGGTCGCGATGCGCTTGCCGCTGATCACGGCCAGCTCTGGCGGCACCGGATAGCCCGCAACGAAGGCAGCAAAGACGTGATCCGTGACGATCACGCCCTGCGCCGGATCGACCTCGTCGCGCAGCATGGCCACGGCCTCGTCCAGCCTGCGCCACGCCTGCGAGTGCTCCGGCAGCTCGCCGTTCGCCTTGAACGGCAGCGGCTCGACCCGCAACGTGAGCGCATCGCGCGTCTGCACCGCGCCGGAGGCCGCGACGATCAGCGCGACGAGCCCCGCCGCGGCCAAAGGCCACTGCGCCACGGCTCCCGCCTTGCGACGCACGATGCCTCGGCCAGCGTTCCAGGCGGCTTCCGCGCCAAGCCCGGCCAACGGCGCGAGGATCACGGCAAGCGAAAGGAAATGGTGCTTGGGCCAAAGCGGTGCACGTCCGATGAGCGCCCACAGCGTGAACGCAAGCCAAACAAGGAGCAAGACCTTCGCCGGCCGCGTCGACGATGTGTGGACTGGTGAATCGGATCGAGACCCAGGCTGGGCCGTAGCGGGGGTATCGTCCTGCGCCGTCCGGCGAATCGCGCTCTGCGGTGCCGCGTCTTCCGCGCGACCCATCGCTGGCCAGGGCCACCGGCGCCCTTCGCGCAGGCCCCGCAGCGTCAGGACGGTCGCGCCGAGCAACGCGAACGCGAGCAGGTAGCGATGCTCGCCCCACGCCCATGTCCATAGCTCGGCCGCGTTGTCCGCTCGGTCCAGCGGGTAGGCATCTGCCCCACCGACGAGTCCGCCCAGGACCTGTGGCAACATGGCCCCAGTATCAAATTTCACGAATGCGATCGCCCAAGGCAGGAGCGTGCCGGCAACGACCAACACGCCCGTGCGCGCAACACGGACGGCGATTGCACTCATGGTGGACTTCGAGCTCATCATGGAACTCGCCACCGCCACTACAACCGCCAACGCGATTGCAGGCAACGCGACGAGCGCAAGCAGCTTCTCGAGCAGGCTCACGCCAAGCACGACCCCGGCGAGTACGAGCATGCCTCGTCGCCCCGTCCGCAATCCGGCCAGCAGCAGCGCCAGCGCGAGCAGCAACAGCGACAGCGCCGGAAGGCCGATCATCACCGCACGCGACGCCCAGAAGACGTTGGGCGCGCATGCCAACGCCGCAACCGCGAACATAGCGGCGATGCGCCCCCCGCCCGCCTCGCGCACAATCCACGCCGTTGCCGCGAGCCCGATCGCGGTATGGATGAGCGCGACCGCGCGCGCCACGGTCACGGTCGCGCCAAAGAGGTCAAATGCCGCAGCGAGTAGCACGGTCAGACCGGGCGGTTGGTCCGACCAGGTCGCGGCGTACAGGGGCTCGCCGCGCTGCAGCAACCAGGCCTTGACGAGGTTGAGTCCCTCGTCGGTGTCCCAATAGACGCCCTGCAGATGCATCGCCTGCCAAATCGCCCAAAGAGCGATGAACAGCGCGACCCATGGAATGCGGGCAAGCGGGGATCGATTCACGGCGCACATGGTAGTCGGGCGCCTGCTATCGCACCACAACCGCATCGGCCATGCGCGCCAACGTCTTCGCGCCGATACCGCTCACCTGCAACAGGTCTTGGACAGTCGCGAACCTTCCGCTCGACTCACGATGCGCCACGATGCGCGCCGCGAGCGCCGGACCCACACCAGGCAACGCCTCCAGTTGTGCCGCCGTCGCACGGTTCACGTCGATGGCCGCGCCGGCGCCGCCCGCCGCGCCAGCGCCGGCCGATCCGGACGCGCCTCCCACGCCGCTCGCGCCCCCTCCCGTGCCACCACCCGCCCATGCCACGATCCCGCCCGCGCCCGGCGCGACCCCGGCCGCCGGCCTGCTTGCCTCGCCCTCGATCGGAACATGGAGTTGCACGCCGTCGGCAAGGGGCGCGGCGAGGTTCAGCCCCGCACGATCGGCCTCCGGGCCGAAACCGCCGGCCGCCGTGACCGCCTCTTGCGCCCGCGCGCCCTCGCCCAGCGCGACGACCCCCGGCCGCCGCACGGCGCCAGAGACGTGCACGCGCAGCCGCACGGGGGTCGCGCTCGGCGCCGCGGTGGCCGTCGGCGCCGGCTCGACGCGTACGGCCGTCGCCCGCGGATCGCGCAGACGCCAGACGAGGACACCCATCGCGGTGAGGTTGATGAGCACGACGAGCAGAAGCTCGCGGATTCGGACAGCGGACATGATGGACAGAGCCTACGGGATCCACGGGCGGCTGCGATAGAGGGCGGGCGCCACCCCGACGCCACGATCACGCCATCACGCCATCACCACGGCACGCGTTTGCAGCGGCAGCCGCATCAAACCGCGCCTGAGGGCGCTTCCGTCACCGAATCGTCACAAGAAGATGCAGATTCACCGTTGCAGCACGGGCTGCTTAACGTTAGACTAACCACGCTGCCCGGCGTGCCTCTGTACCCCCCCGCCGGGATCGGGCGTATCCGGCCGTGGTGGTCGGGTGTCTGATCCCTTGCAGCGCAATGCCTTGGAGCGAAACCATGAACCTTGTCCCGCGCATGTTGGCTCGTTCGATCGCCCGTCCGCCCCGCCGTTTGGGCTCATCGATGACCGGGCGACGCCTCGGTCCGGCTCTCCCCGTCCTGTTCGCGCTGCTCGTTTTGGCCCTGTTCGGCAGTGCCCCGCGACCCGGCGCCGAGCCCGTCGCGGCGCAGGATTCGGAGATCTACGGCCTCGTCGACATCTGGAACGGCTTTCCAGATGCGACGCGCATCGTGGCGGGCATCGACGGGGCGCTGCACGTCCTTGTCGGGCGAGATATTCGCAAGGTCGACGCGAGCGGAACGGTGGTCTACGAGCAGGCCGCCGGTGGTGCGCGCGAGTTCGCGGTCAACGACCGGGGCGACTATTTCGCCGTCCGGGACAACACGATCTTCCGGCTCAACAACCGGCAAACCTTCTGGGAAGAGCAGATTCAAGGCGCCTTCGACCTGCGGCTCGGCAATCGCCAGGTCTACATCTCGACCATCGCCTACAACGACGTGACCGAACGGGCGACGGCCGTCTGGGACGGCGGCGGCGTGGGCGACTCGATCGTGATCGGCGGCTTCAACCGGGCCGGCGTACGCCGCGAAGAGTTCAGCGTTCAGTACCCCACCCACACCTATTGGGACATGGACTGGCACAACGGCCTGGCCTACATGCTCAACCGCACGCGCTCGCGGGTGGAGGTCTACGACGCCTTCAACGCCTTGCTGCACGACGTGCCGTTGCCCGTGCCGGCGGAGCGTATCGCGATCGCGGCCGATGGTTCCTTCTTCGTGCTCACCGATCGCGAGTGGGTGTATTGGCTGCAGTTGGACGGCGGTGTGCGCTACGCGTGGGACGTCTCCGAACCCGAGCCCGGCAGCGCGCCGCACAACGTGCTCGACCTCGCGGCGGATGCCGACGGCAAGGTCTATGTCACCGACTTCGACCGTGGCCAGGTTCGCATCTATGCGGCGGGCCCCGGCGATCCGGGCGTGTCCATCCCGCCGTCGCCGGACCCCATCTGCCAAATCGTGCCCTTCAAGTCCGCCGCGCCGACCTTCCTGCAACTCGGCGAGAAGACGAAGGTCACCCTGACGCTCGGCGGCAGCTGTCCGCTCTTGTCCGAGAAGGCCGACATCATGCTCGTCGTGGACCGCTCGGGCAGCATGTCGGGCGAGAAGATCGACGCAGCGCGGGAGTCCGTGGTTACGTTCGTCGACGGCATGGACCTTACGCGCGACCAGGTAGGCATGGTGAGCTTCGAGTCCGAGCCACGGCTGGATACCGGGCTCACGCAGGACGGCAACGCGGTGCGCGCCGCCGCGCGGGCCCTCGTCTCGGACGGCGGCACGGACATCGCGGCCGGGATCGACGTCGCGGTCTTCGAGCTGATGCGCAGCCCTCGCTGGGGCGACCCCACCGTCAAGCCGATCATCGTGCTCATGACCGACGGCGTGCCCTTCAACAACACCCGCATGACGACGGTCGCCGCCGGTGACCGTGCGCGCTATGCGGGCATCACGATGTACACCATCGGCCTGGGCGACGACGTAGATCCGAATCTGCTGCGCCTCGTCGCCACCGCGCCGGTCCTCTATCGCTTCGCGCCTGACGCGGGCAGCCTGCGTGGTATCTACGAAGCCATCGCACGCCAGATTGCGGCCAGCATGTTGATGCGCGAAGTTCAGATCGTGGACATCGTGCCGGACAACATGGCCTACCAACTCGACAGTGCAGTACCTCCGGCTGCATGGGACCCGCTTCTGCGCACCCTCACGTGGACCTTCCAGCGCGTGCCCTTCACCGGGGTCACGATGGACTATTGGGTGCAACCGCTCGAGCTTGGCCGCCACCCGACCAACGTGCGCGCCGACTACGACGGAATCGACGGCCTGGACCAGCCGCAGATCGGCCCCTTCCCAGTGCCCTACGTGGTCGTCGTCGGCCCGGAGACGCCGTCGCCGACCGCGGAGCCGCCCACGATCACCCCAACGACGCGCCCCACCCGCACGCCGCGCCCACCGACCGAGACGAGCACGCCCAGCCCGACACCACGTGCCACATCGACGGACCGTCCGACTCCGCCGCCTACGAACACCCCACCGCCCACGCACACTCCGAAGCCGGGGGTGCCGCCGACGGCGACGATTCCGGTGCCGACGTCCACGCGTACCGCCGTCCCGGAACGCGGCCGCGTGTTCGTGCCCATCGTGTTCAACGAGGCCTGTGTGCAGCTCTACACGGACGTCTCGCTGGTCATCGACGCCTCGACGACGATGCTCGTCCGCACTCCGGGCGGCCGCACGAAGCTCGCCGCCGCCCAGGAGGCCGCCAAGGCCTTCGTCGACAGCCTGCGTCTCGAACGCGACATCTTCAACCGCCACGACCAGGCATCCATCATCTGGTACAACGATCGGGCGCGGGTCGCGACGGCGCTGACGAACGATCGCGCCAAGCTCTTCGCCGCCATCGACAGCATCCCGGCCGCGGAAGGCAGCCGCATCGACCTCGGCCTAGAGTTCGGTCACCGCGAGCTGCTGCTGTCCTTCAGCGAGCAGCGCATCCTGAGCAATACGCCGGTCATCGTCCTGCTCTCGGACGGCAAGCCCAACCGAACCTCCATCGACAACGTGGTCGCGGCATCCGACGCTGCAAAGTCGGACGGCATCGCGGTCTATACCGTCGGCCACGGACTCGTGGCGGGGACGCAGACGAGCGCCGACTACTGGCCCCACGTTCTACGCCGCATCGCGAGCCAGCCCGAGATGTACGTCCACGCTCCGAAAGCGGACGATCTATCGGGCGTCTACGAGCAGATCGCCGGTGAGCTGATCTGCCGGTAGGAGCAGTGGTGAGAGGCGAAGTCTTGCGATTGCGGCGGCCATCGAGCGGAGCGCCGCCCCCACGCTCTATCCCAGGCAGCCTCCCCTCCGTTGTCCATGGTGTCGGTCCTCTGCGCCGGACCCGAGTACTGGAAGCTACCGCGGGAGCACGCCATGGACACCTATTCGAATGCGCAGCCCTTGCCGGCCCCTCGGCGACGCAGCACGCGTTGCCGCACGCTCTTGGCCGGGCTCGCCCTTACCACGTCGCTCACGGCCGTCCTGGCGCGTGCACCAACCACGCCGCCGGCTACCGCGCAGCGGGCCTCGTTGTACTTGCCCGTCGCGCTGCAGGCCTACGACGCGGACAGCGGTCAGGAGCTCTCTCCCGTCGGTCGGGGCACCGAGCGCGCGCGGACCGCGACCGCGAACCAACCCGATGCCGTGCGCGTCCGACGCGACCTGCAGTACCGTGACGATCTACCCGGTGTCGATCCCGCACTTGTCAGCCTCGATCTCTACAACATCCGGGGCGCCGTCGAGGGGCGCCCGTTGATGGTCTATGTCCACGGCGGTGGCTGGCAATCGGGCGACAAACGCGCCGTAGGACGCAAAGCCGAGGCCTTTGTGGCCGCCGGCTGGGTGTTCGCCTCCGTCAATTACCGGCTCAGCCCCGATGCCGACTTCCCGGCCCATGCCGAGGACGTCGCCGCTGCGATCGCCTGGCTGCGCGAGCAGGCGGGCCGCAGCGGTGTCGACGGTAGCCGGATCGCGTTGATGGGCCATTCGGCCGGCGCCCACCTAGTGGCGCTCGTCGCGACGGACCCGCGCTATCTCGGCGCGTACGGCATGGCGCCGAGCGACCTTTCGGCGGTGGTGCCGGTGGACACGCAAGCCTATGACATCCCCGCGCTGGCCGAGCGTCTCGGCGGGACGTTGAGCGGCGTCTACGTCCAGGTATTCGGGAGCGACCCGGATGGCTGGCTGCTCGCATCGCCCAGCCATTATGTCGAGCCGGAACGCGGCATCCCGCCCATGGCCGTCGCCTACAGCGGCGGCGCAGGAGCGCCGGAGCGCCCGAGCGCGCACCGACGCGTGCTGAGCACAGCCTTCGCCGCACTGCTTGCCGATGCCGGCATCCAATCGGAGCTCATCGCCGCGCCCGAGAAGACCCACGGCCAGATCAACCAGGACATCGGCGCCCTCCGCGACGACGTGACGGAAGCCATCTTCGCGTTCCTCGCCCGCGTGGGCGCCGGCCCCGCGCCGCGCCCAGCGGCCGGTCCGACCGCGACGACCGCCCCGACCTTGGCCGTGCCCCCCGGCGCGCGCGCCACCCCCACCCCCGGCCCCACCCCGATCCCCGGCGGCCGCGCGACGCGCCCGCCGCGCTCCACGGCGACCCCCGGTACCCGTCCGCCACGCGCCACATCGACGCCGCCGGGCGGCGCGATCGTGCAACGCGACTTGGTCTACGACACCGTCGCCGGGCGCGAGCTTCGGCTCGACCTGTACCGGCCGCCGGGCACCGAGGGCGTTGCGCTACCGCTGGTCATCTGGGTCCACGGTGGCGGCTGGTATGCCGGGAGCAAGGACAAGACGCGCGCCGCCGGCCTCGTGCCGGAGGGCTTCGCCGTGGCGAGCGTGGAGTACCGCCTGAGCCGCGAGGCCCTATGGCCGGCCCAGATCGAGGACGTACGCGCCGCCGTTCGCTGGCTGCGCGCGAACGCCGGGGATCTCGGTGTCGACCCGGAGCGCTTCGCGGCGTGGGGCTCCTCCGCCGGCGGCCACCTCGTCGCGATGCTCGGCACGGCCGGCGACCAGCCGTCGCTCGACGGCACCGGCCGCGGCGAGCCCGGCGTTTCCAGCGCGGTCCAGGCCGTCGTCGACTGGTTCGGCCCCTCGGATCTGCTCCGGATCGCCGAGCACGCGCTGCCGTGCACCACGATCGACCACAACGCCCCCACCTCGCCGGAGAGCGTCATCCTCGGCTGCACGATCCCCGAATGCCCAGACCGCGCGGCCCACGCGAGCCCGATCACCTACGTATCCGCCAACGATCCGCCCATGCTGATCATGCACGGCACACAGGACTGCAGCGTCCCGCCACTGCAGAGCCAGGTGCTTCACGACGCCATGCGCGACGCGGGCGCAGCGAGCACGCTCATCTTCCACGAGGGCGCAGGGCACGGCGGAGCAACGTTCACGACCGACGCGACGTGGTCGACGGTGGTGACCTTCCTGCGAACCGAGCTTGGCGTGCGCTAGGTCGCGGCGAGCCGCACGCTCGGCGCGCGTGTCGCGATCCACGTTGTCGTCCAACCGGCGCGATTCGCCCACCCGCGGTCTTCGACGATGCCTACGCGATTGCCGCCCGATTCCACTTCCCAGTGCCGCTCGATTCCACTACCTTTTGGGCCATGAATACAACTGAGATCCTCAAGCAGCTAGAAGCCCTCGGCAACCCGACCGTCCGAGAACGCAACGCACGCAATGGCGCCGGCGACAACCAATTCGGCGCCAAGTTGGGCGACATCCGCAAGCTCGCGAAGACGATCAAAACCAACCACGAGCTCGGGTTGGAGCTGTGGGCAACCGGTAACGTCGACGCACGTCTGTTGGCCATCCTTCTGCTCAAGCCCAAGGCCCTATCCCCCGAAGAGCTGGACGCCATGGTCCGCGTCGCCACGTTCTCGCAGGTGGCCGACTGGCTCAACGCCTACATCGTCAAGAAGCATCCGGCCAAGGAAGCGCTGCGCGAAGCCTGGATGGCGGACGATGATCCGATGGCCGCCCGCGCCGGGTGGAATCTCACGGCTGAGCGGATCGCGAAGAACCCCGAAGGGCTCGACATCGCCGCGCTCCTCGATCGCATCGAGGCCGAGATGGCCGAGGCGGTCCCCGAGACACAGTGGACGATGAACAACACCCTGGCGGAGATCGGCATCCAGCATCCCGACCACCGGCCGCGAGCGCTGGCCATCGGAGAAGCGCTCGGCGTCTACCGCGACTACCCGGTGTCCAAGGGCTGCACCTCGCCCTTCGCACCAATCTGGATCAACGAGATGGTGAGCAGGCAGGGGTAGCGGGCGGCCAGTCGCGGCGAATGACGACCGACGAGGCGATTGAACCGTCCGCTAGCGAGCGAGCCCGCAACGACTACGGTAGCCGCGGAGCCAGCGCGAGCGGCATATGCAGGTGGTTGACGAGGCGGCCCCACAGCGCAAGCTCGTCGACATCGTGGTGATCTCTACGGCTCGTCGAAGAACAAACTCCGGCCAGCCAGAGACCATCGGGCTGTGCTTCGGCGTCGCGTTCCTGGGGAAGGACGAACACGACCCATTCCGTATCGAGCGGGAGGAAGGGACCGCAAAAGTCGGTCGTCGGCATGTGGACCGCCACGGTTTGCGCGGCAGTCCCCTTGAACGTTCTGCGCACGTCGAAGCGCGCCCGCTGCCACTCGATTGGCGGCAAGAGCTTGGCGTGCGTGACGGGCTCCGTCGCGAGGACCAGGCCTTCAAAGACGACCGGCGACGTCACGAACTCCTGCCGCATCGTCGTCGGACGGCAGGTGAAGGCGTAGGCGGCCGTGGCGTGTGCGGCAAACCAGCCGGCGGTCAGCGCGAGGGACGGCAGGCCAACGCGGCAACTCCGTCGTCGTGCAGCGCGCATCGCACCCCGCATCGCTTCCCGCAACGCATCACGCATCGCGTTCTTCTCCCGTTTGCTGTTTGCCGATCACCGATTGTTTGCCGGTCGCCGAAGCTCCCAGTTGCCAACCGCCCACCTACGGAATGTCCGGACCGATCAGGCAGCCCGCGCGCCAGACGACGCGGTTGAAGAGCGGGTGCCAAGAGATGTTGCGGTTGCGCAGATCCAGGCACAGTCGGCGCGGGTTGGGCAGCTCACCCGGACGCAGGTTGGGGTTGAGCGGATCACGCCAGCCCAGGATACGCTCCGGGTTGGCCAACGCGGCCGAGATCACGTGGGCGGGGGCACGCAGGCGCGTGATGCGACACACGCACACGCCCACCGGCGGCTCGACGATCACCTCTGGAACGGGGAAGGCCGTCTCGCCCTCGTTGCCGAAGCCGTCGCGGTAGACGGCGCGGGCGCTTACGTTGGTGGGGTGCGTGCCGGACTCGGTCGGTTCTACGCGAAAGGTCAGCACGACGCCGGGCTTGGGAACCTGGTTGAAGGTCCACGTCACCGTGCGCGCCGTAGCGTCCCACGTGGCGGCGGGCGCAGCCGAGCCGACGATGTAGCGCATGTTGGCCGGCACGACGTCCTGGATCGTGAGGGTCTGGAACACGGACGCGGCCTCGATGCGTCCCGCGATCTGCCGATAGATATCCGCCAGCTGCGTGCCGCCGATGCTCGTATAGTACTTGGAAGGGTCGCTGGCGATACGGCGCAGCACCACGTCGTCCGCATCGTTGCCCAGCCCGATCGCGAAGGTGTCGATGCCCGCGGCGCGAACCCCGTCGATGACGGTGTCCAAGGCCCCGAGCGGCGGAGCGGTCACAGAGTGGTTGCCGTCCGTCATGAACACGATCACCGGCTGGGCGTCCGGCCGCGACCCGATCCCAAGGACCATGCGCCGGCCGCGATCGAGCGAGTCGACCAGGTTCGTTCCCCGGTCCATCGTGAGACCGGCAATGGCCTGCCGCAAGAGGGCCTTGTCGGCGGTCAGCGGCTGCACGTCCGACACGACGTCGTCGAAGGCAACCACGCCAACCTGCACGAGCGTGGCGTTCATCTGGTCCACGAAGGCCGTGGCCGCCGCCTTCGCGTCATCGAATTTGTTATCGCGCCCCATGGAGCTCGAACGGTCGATCACGAGCACCACATCGGCCTTCTTCTCGGTCGACGGGCAGTCGCCGTCCAGCCGCAAGGTGACCGTGACCTGCTCGCCGAGCGAAACGCGCGTCGGGGATGCGGACTTGTAGGGCGTCACGCTGCACCCAGGATCATTCTGGGCATGCACGGTCCGGCTTGCATCGTCCGGCTGAAGGCTCGCACCGGCGCCGAGCGCCACGCAGAACGAAACGACGAGCACCAAGGCTCCTCCGGCAATCGATCGGGTGATAGGGCGCATAATCCACCTCCGCCTTCGGGCGTTGGGCTACGGAATGAGCGTATGGGGCGTGCGGACAAGCCTAGCATGGCGGAGGTGCACGCAGAGCGTCCGCCACGCGCGGAATTCGATTCGTGCGCCCACCGGTCAACACGCGGCGAAGAGCAGTACCGCCGGAGAACGACGTATAGCGCGTACCCCGCGTCAGCGCGTACACGACGACAGCGAGTACCCCCCGCGTCAGCGCGAACCATCCGCCCGCACTACGCGCAGCGATCGGTATCACACCGCAACACCCGCGTAGTCCGCGCGCCGCAAGCGCGCCTGCCCGACATGCCATCTAACTCCGGCGACCGCCTCGCCGATAGATGCGCCTGTGTCCCGTGGCCAGCCCATACCGGTTCGACGCACGGGCCGCGCTTCGACTGGGAGCCACCCATCCCCAGACGCGGTCGGCGCCCGTCTTAGCCCTCACGGCTTCGCATCGACCTCACCGCCCGGTGTCCTTTCCCCGATCTCTTCGCCCCGTCGATCCATGTCCAGGATGCGCGCGCTCGTCGGTTCAAGCCCCTCCCGAGTATGCCGTGCGCCCGATGCCCCAAGGAGACAGTCCATGAAGGTCTTGCGTCGGAGTTCGGCCGCCCGCCCTGCATCCGCGTTGCGCTTCGCGTTCCTGCTCGCCTTGGGCGTCGGGATCGCCGCCGGTCTGCGCGAGACACGGGCGACCGCCGTGGAAGCCGCATTCGCGCCGCCGGCGCGGGCCGGCTTGCACGACGCCATCGCGCACAACGAGGTCGATGCCCACAGCGTGCCCAACCCGCTCGACACCGCCGCCCGCCTGGACCAAACCTTCCAAGCGGCGCCTGGCTCAGCCCTATCATCCGGCCTGACCTGGCTGCCCCTCCTCTCCCGCGCCGAGGACAGTGCGACCAACCGAGCGGTCTTGCACCTGGCTCACGCGGGGGAGACGCCGGCGCGCCTCGTCTTGGCCACCTGGACCCTCGACGGCCCCAGCTGCGCCCCGAGCCGCGTGCTATGCGGCCCCCTGCTTGCGACGGGCGGCGGCTGGACCCTCGACATCGGCCGGCTCGATCGGGAGGCGATCAGCGGCGTGGCCTTCGCCGTGCCGGACGTTCCGCGATCCGGCCCCCGCGAGAGCGCGACATCGCTCGCCGACTCGCTGTGCCTTCGGCTGAGCGCGGCTGTCGACGACTGCGCGGGGTGGTCCGCCCTACGCGAGGGCCTCGCGACACCGGACGGGACGTGGCAGGGGCTCGCGCTCGGCGGAGCGCTCGCGGCGGCGCCCACCGTGCGCGAGGCGCGTGCGGTGCC
>JAJCYU010000412.1 GCA_029262755.1 Anaerolineae bacterium | reverse complement strand
ACCAATTCGGCCGTCGCTGCATCCGCTGTGCCGGCCCGCTGTTCCTCAGCAATAGCGCTGCTGCTATTCCTTCGTCTCAGCGAACCAGCACAGCGGCGCAGCAACGCCCTCGGTTGGCGACCTTGTTAACGGACGAGCCCTTACATGTTCGCATCGTACGTGATCGCGCACGACGAGATCGCACCGCAGCTCGACGCGCACCATAGCTCGACGCGCACCGCAGCGATGAAGGGAGAACGCGGACCCGATATGCACACGGCCGACACGACAACGCCGAAGCACGTGCCAACACCAACGGTGACGACTCCGCCGCACGTGCTGTTCGCGCCCGCGACGTGGGGGCTGGCCGAGACCCGACGCTTGTTGGCTATCGCAGCGGCGGGCCGCGGTCGATTCACGGCATCCTTCGTCGACTACGGTGGCCCATTCGGCCACGAGATCGAGGCGGCGGGATGGCCGCGCACGATCTTGGCGCCGCGGCTGGACGCGTCGCGGGTCACGTGCCTGCTCGACGTCGATCAACGTCGTCGCCGGGCAGACGCGCTCTTTTCGACGGAGGAAATCGCCCAACGTGTCGCGGGCGAGCGCGCGCTGCTCGCATCGCGGCGGCCGGCGGCGGTGGTCGGCGGCTTCAGCCTCGCCTTCGCGATCTCGGCCCGCGCCGAAGGGGTGCCGCTGATCACCCCGCGGCCGGTGACCGGGACGCGCTATTACTACCGCGCGGGCTACGGCCGGTGGCCGGAATCGGCCGAGCGGCCTCCGTGGACCTGGCTGTCGGCCCCATGGCGAGACGCGTGCTATAGCCGCCACGTCGCCCGTGGCCGGCGCTTCGTCCGTCCGTCCAACATCGTGGCGCGACGCCACGGTGTCCGACCGTTTCGCACGATGTGGGATCTCTTCGAAGGCGACCGCACGCTGATCTGCGATCCACCCGAAGCCGCGGACCTCGGCGCGCTCCCGTCGACCGTTTCCATCGTTGGGCCGATCGACGTGCTGAGCCGGGCGGAGCTCGAAGAGCACGTCCTCGCGCGCCATGCGGGTGTCGTCGCGCTCGACGGCGACCAGAAGCTGTTGCTCGCGGCTGGACGCGCCGCTCTTCCGTTCGTTGGTGTGGCGCGAAACCAGGAGCAGGCCGCCCAACTCGACGTATTGGTGACGCGTGGCATGGCACTGCGCGTGCCGCAACGTGAAGCCGACGCCGCGCGCCTGCTGGAAGCGATGAAGACTGTCGCAGCCGAGCCGCGCTACCGACGCAACGCCGAAGCGTGGCGCGACGTGCTCGCCCGTGACGACGGCGCCGCATCCGCCGCCGCCGCGATCGCGGACGCTATCATGACGCCGCACAGCCGACGCGTTGTCCCCGCGACGCACCACGAGGAGTTCGCTCGCCCATGACCTCCGCTCGGATCCCCGAAGGCTACACCAGCGTCACGCCCTACTTGGTCGTACGCGATGTGCCCGCCGTGCTTGCGTTCGTGAAGGCCACGTTCCACGCCGAAATCACCGTGGAGCCGATGATGCGTCCCGACGGTAGCGTGATGCACGCGGAGGTGCGCATCGGCAACGCGCGCGTGATGATGGGCTCACCCATGGGCGACGCCGCACCCGTCCCCGCGATGCTGTACGTGTATATCGACGATGCCGACGCGCACTACGAGCGGGCGTTAGCGGCGGGCGGGACCTCGTTGATGGAACCGGCGGACCAGGCGCACGGCGACCGCTACGGCGGCGTGCAGGATCCGGAAGGCAACCAGTGGTACATGTCCCAACACCTCCGGGATGTGTCCCAGGAGGAGTACCGCTCGCAGTACAGCGCCGAAGACGGTGCCGGGGCCGGGACCGGGACCGGCACGGGGACCTAGCTGACGAAACAGCTACACCTGATAAGGCTACACGCGTCCTCGGGAGAAGACGTGGCGCCGCCGCTTCCTATAAGACACAATGGGCGTAGGGAAGCGACGGCGCTATCTCGTCTGCCTTGTGACAATGGGCCCGAGGGTCCATAACTCGGAGACGGAACCGAGCCCGCCGGTTCGTCTTCCCCAAGGAGAAGTCAATGTCCCACCCCCAGAAGGGCGCAACAAGCTACGAGTTGATCCACCGGTACGCGGTACCGCTCGCACGGGTATGGCGTGCGTGGACCGTGCCGGAGTCCTATGGCTCGTGGGCATGGGGTCGCAATGCAAAGGGCATCGAGGTCGAGATGGATCTGCAGGTGGGCGGTCTCTTCACCCTCCACACTCCGCCCAAGGACGCCAAGAAGGGGGAGAGCAGCACGTTGGCGTGCAGCGGTTTCTACGTTGAGGTTGAGCCCGAGGCCAGGCTTTGCTACACCCAGCATTGGAGCGCCTCGGTCGGCTACAACGACGAGCAGGACGTGGCCGACGAATTCGTGGTGGTCACCTTTCGTGAGATCGACGGCCACACGGAAGTGCGGTACGCGCACTACGGAATACCGGACGACCGAAAGGCGTCCGACCAGCATTCCTCCGCCGTCCGCTCTACATTGGACGATCTTGCGACGCTGTTCAGCGATGGGGCGTTGTGAGCGACTCCGGCAAGCATGACGCGCGGACTTTCGTGGGCCGATCGGCCTACTAAGGCCTCCCCCGTGGCGGACACCTGGCGGATCGAGTTGCTTGGGCCCCTACGCGCTCTGCGTGGCGAGCAGGTGGTCGAACGCTTCCCTACGCGCAAGACGGGACTCCTACTAGCGCGGCTCGCGGTGGAGCCGGATCGTCCCCAGACGCGCGAGAGCCTCATCGAGCATTTCTGGCCGGAGAGCGCGCCGGGGGCGGGCCGCAACAGCCTGAGCCGCGCATTGTCCGGGCTTCGCCGCCTCTTCGAACGAACCGGTGAGCCGGGTACGGTCTTCGTCACAGACCGCTACCACGTGGCGCTTGCGCCGAAATCGGTCGAGACGGACGTGGCTGCCTTGCGCAGCACATGGGACCGCGCCAAGGGCCTAGACCCCGAGCAATCGGAGCACCTGGACGCCCTGCGTGCAGCCGTCGCACTCTATCGCGGCGAGCTATTGCCCGGCGCAGAAGGTGACTGGGTCGAGGCTGAACGAGAGGCCCTTGCCAGGCTCCATCTGCGCGTCCTCGGGCGTCTCGTGGAGCGGCTGCTGCACGACGGAGCGGTGCGCGAGGCGATCGAGGTGGCACACCGCGCCGTCGAGGCGGATCCGCTACGCGAGCCGGCCCATCGGGATTTGATGCGCGCGCTGGCGGCGGATGGGCGCCCCGCCGAGGTCGTACGCCAATACCGGTCCTTGGAGACCTTGCT
>JAJCYU010000411.1 GCA_029262755.1 Anaerolineae bacterium | reverse complement strand
AGTAGGCATGGGGGAGGATCGCGCGACGTCGTTCCTTCGTTTTCCGCCCTTAGGTATGCAGCTCGATCAGGTCGCCGTCTTGGAGCACGTGCTCGCGGCCGACCATTTGGCCGTCGTAGGCGCCCTCGCCCCAGATGCGGGCGAACTTGAGGTTCTCGACGAAGTCCTTGTGTACGGCGCGGGCGGCGTCTTCCACGGTGGCACCGATCGGCAGCACGTAGGGAGAAGTGCGCTCGGCCGGCTTGTGGGGGGCCTTGGTGTAGACGCGGATCACGTGCAGGGCCTCGAAGATGCGTTGCTGGAGGACCTGCATGTTGAGGCCGTTCTCCGCGGAGACGGGCAGCAGCGGGAGCGCGCAGCCCAGGTGGGTCTCGAGCAGCTCGGGCAGGAACTCCTGCAGGATCTCCAGGTTCTCCTCGGCGTGCGGCGAGTCGACCTTGGCTGCCACCAGCAGGGCCGGCCGCGCCGGGAAGCTCGACCCGACCGCGGGCGGAACGAGCTCGAGCTTCTTCTCGGCCAGGAAGACCAGCAGCTCCTCGGTGTCGCTGAGCACGTCGTCGCTCTGCGCGTCCAGCACCAGGAGGATCAGGTCGGCGTTGCGCGCGAGGCCCAGCACCCAGGGCTCGCTGACGTCGCGCTTCAAGGCCGGCAGATCGACCAGCTGCACCTGCACATCGAGGTATTCCATCATGCCCGGCAGCGGCAGTTGCGTGGTGAAGGGGTAGTCGGCCACTTCGGGCTCGGCGTGGCTGAGCGCGGCCAGCAGCCGCGACTTGCCGCTGTTGGGCGGCCCGACGAGCGCGACCTGCCCGGCGCCTCCCTTCTCGACGTGGAAGAAGGGCTTCTTGCGCGGCTTGCCGCCGCTCTTCTCGATCTCCTGCCGCGCTTTGGAGATGCGGCTCTTGAGGTCGGCCTGGAGCTTCTCGGTGCCCTTGTGCTTGGGGATGGTCGAGAGCATCTCTTGCAGGCCCGCGAGCTCCTCCTCGGGCGTCGTGGCCTCCCGGAATTTCTGCTCGGCCATGCGGTAGGCCGGGCTGACGTTCGTGCTCATTGTGGTCCATCTCCGATGCGAAGCGGCGAACGGCGGGTTGTGGTCACCCAGTGGCAGCATAGCCGCTGGTGGAAACTGCATAGCTGGTGGTGGAAACTGTGCGGCGCAAACGGCAAGGACGGGAAGGACGGGAACCCACAACAACCAGCCGCATCGATGACACCGCTGACACCGATGACGCCGAATACACGGTAGTCGCTCGCACACGAAGTACGGGGCGGCCCTCATGGGCCGCCCCGTATTGCTACCCGTGCACCCGCGCTCCCGCACCACGGCGGAAGCGCCGCGCTGCTATGCCTCGGCCGGCATGTCCCACTTCATGATCGAGAAGGTGGCGCCGGTGGGGTCCTGGAGGACCGAGAACGTGCCCACGCCGGGGACGGTCTGGGCGGGGACGCGTACCGTCCCGCCGAGGCTCTCGGCCTTGGAGACGCAGCCCTCACAGTCTTCCACGGTGAGATAGGGCATCCAGTTGGGCGGAACGCCCTCCCAGCCCTCGCCCTTCATCTCCATCATGCCGGCGACCTGATGCTCACCCAGCTTGAAGGTGGTGTACTCCATGTCTCCGGCGCCCGGAACCGGCCCCGTATTGGCCTCCCAGCCGAACAGCCCGCTGTAGAAGGCCTTGGCCGCCTCGCCGTCGGGCGTGGCAAGCTCGTTCCAGCCCACCGCTCCCTCCGCCATTCCTACCTGCGCCGCGCCCCGATGGCCGCTGCCCTTGAATACGTTGATCACCGCACCGGTGGGATCTTGGAGGACCGCCATGGTGCCGACTTCGGGAATCTCCATGGTGTCCACCATCACGGTGCCACCGAGCTCCTTGGCCTTCGCCACGGTGCCTGCCACGTCGTCCACCCAGACGTGCGAGGCCCAATGCGCGGGGACGCCCTCGAAGTGCTCGCCGTCCATCTGGTACATACCAACGACGTCGCCGTCGCCGACTCGCGCCATCGTGTACGTTCCTTCCATGCCGCCGGGCATGGGATTGTCCTGGGTGCTCCAACCGACAAGCTTCTCGTAGAAGCTCTTGGCCGCGCCGACATCCTTCGTCGCGACCTCGTGCCAGCAAAACTGTCCGTGTGCGTACTCTGGGCTGTCCGTCATGTGCTTTCTCCTTGCATGGGTGCCGCGGATGGTGGGATGGGTGTGGGGCGATGTAGGCGACGCCGACCGCAGTTGGTCAACCGCGCGTCCCCGAGCGTAGCACGCATGTTCTATGCGTCAAGCTGCGCGCGCTGGAGCTTGGCGGTCGCCCGTTCATGATCAAACGCTAGCTTCGTTTGGCCCAGAATAAAATAGCGCGAGGCAACGTTTGCCACCCACCCGTGCGCACGAAATGCGACGCCAAGGTGCGCTTCGCGCGGGCTTCGATACAGGAATTGCTTCTCTACGATGCACAGCCCCGCGATCCTTTGGGGATGATGGCGGACCTTGCGATCCGCCCCACCCCGAGGTGTGCTCTTCATGCGTCCAGCTGTCATCCCCGTCCTCCTGCCTGCCCTGCTGATGTTGTCCGCCTGCAACGCCGAGGCGGAACCGACCCTCGCGCCCGAGCCAACCCCGGTGGAGGTGGCCGCCGCGGCCGAGCCGACGCCGATCGTGGTGGTGCCCGCGCCGGGGCGTGATGCGACGGCCGCGACCGTCCTCGTATCGAGCCTTCCGCTTGGCACGGCCGGCGAGTACGTCAACCTGACCTACGGTTACCGGACCTCGTATCCGCCGGACTGGTTCACCGGTTTCGGCAACCGGCCGATCCTGGTCAGCTTCAGCGACCTGGATCCCGGCACGCACAACCGCGACAGCATGCGCGCGGACGGTTGCCTGGTGGAGATCTCGGCCGCGAACAACGTCTTCGGTCTGTCGCTGGTGGACGTCGTGGCCCAGATGCCGCGCAGCTTCCCCAACGCCGAAGGCTTCGAGCTGGGCGGAACGTGGGCCGTGCGTACGCCGAGCCTGGCGCCGGACGGCGCGGGCGGCGAGCGCGTGCAAGTGGCGCATGGCGAGATGCTCTTCAGCCTCAGCCTGGACTACGCCGCGGGCGCAGAGGAGCGCTGCGGCGAGGCCTGGGACGGCATCCTAGATAGTTGGACCTGGATTGAGCCCGCGCTTAGCAGCTACCGCAACCCGGAGCGCGGCTTCGGCCTGTCCTACCCCAGCAACTGGACGACGCTGAGCGACGATGCGAACGGCTTGATGGTCACGAGCGTCGCAGATTCGTCCGACGCCGATCCGGCGTCGCTGGCCCTGGAAGGCATGGTCGTCTCCACGCGCTTCGTCCCCAACGAGGAGAACCTGCCGCTCAAGGCCTGGCTGGAGGCGTACGCCGACCCGAGCGGCATCACGAACGACATCCCGCTCAGCACGCTCATCGGCGTGCGCACGTTGCGCGACGGCACGGTGGCGGGCACGCAGGAGATGAGCGGCACCTTCCAAGGTCCGGAGGGCAACATCATCGTCATCACCTGCGCCTACCCCAGCGACCGCCAGTGGGAGTTCCGCTCGATCGCAAACGCGGTGCTCTACAGCTTCAACTACTAGGGTGGATCAGGCGGCCGAATCCGCGTCGATGTCCCAGCCGGGGAACACGAGCACCGCAGGATGCACCTTGAGCGCTCGAGCGATCACCTTGGCCCGTCCGACGCCCAGGCTGACACGGTCGTTCTCGATGGCCGAGATCGTCGATTGAGCGATGCCGGTCAGGGCCGCCAGCTCGTTCTGGCTGAGCTCCTGTAGCTCCCGGATGATCCGGACGGACTCACCGACGGTGACCTCGATGGTTCGCTTCGCTTTGCGGTATTCGGATTCCATGGGTCACTTCCTTCTGTAGTCGTGCGCCGTCAGGTCGATGACGAAGACACGAACCCTGGCTGCCTCCACGGAGTAGATCACCCGATACTGCTGATTGAGCCGTGAGGAGCGGTGTCCTTCCCATTGCCCGCGTAGCGGTTCATCACGGAAGCCTCTGATGTGCCGGAGCCCCTCCGGTCCCGAGACTTGAACGACGTTTTACCACTTCTCGCAACGTTGAAGTATCTCAACACGGAGACGCTTCAGGCGTCCCGGCACGCGGCGATCCCCGTAGATCTGCCACATGGCAGGAAGCACTATACCCAAAATGGTATGTCAATGGCTCACCTCGCCACCGTCACCACGCACCCCGTGTGGTCGCTCAGCCGTTTGCCGTCGTGATCATGTCGGCCGAAGCCCTCCACGGACGTCGCACGTAGTACGGCGTTGACCGCCAGATGGTCGATGAGCGGCGCCGGCGCGGGATCGGCCGGGTCCGCCGACGTCGGCGCGAGCGCGCCCGCGGTCACGATCGTCCACGGGGGCGCGAGAGCCGCGGCCAATCGTTCGGCCGGGGCGAAGGGGTAGCCTGCGCCGCGAGGGACGCGCTGGTTGTAGTCGCCGCCGACGATGGTCGGTACGTCCGGCGGCGTACGCGCGAGGACGGGTGCGAAGGCGTCGAGGAACGCAAGATGGTCCTGCCACGGGCGGCGCTTCACAGCGTTCCATTGCACGCGCGAGAAGTGCCACGGGATGCACACGGCGTGGACGCGGATGGGGCCGAGCGCGGTGACGGTCGTGGCGGATACGATCCGGCCTGGGAGCCTCGCGGCGGGCGGTTCGTGGGCCTCGGGATCCGCGGGGTCGGTGAGGCGCAGCGGCTCGAAGTGCGCGTAGTCCTCGACCTCCGTCCACGGCTCGCGGCTCCACGCGAGGACCCGGCGCTCGGCCGGTCCCATGTGCGCATCCGGCAGCGGCCGGCCGGCGATCGTATGACCGCCCGGCGGCATGAGCCCCGTCTCGCCCTCCGTGAGGAGCACGATGTCGGGCGCCAACCGGGCGAGGACCGCGGGGATGCGCGAGCCGGTGGGGCCGCGGGGGGACTTGCGCTCGGCGTTCCAGATGAGGACGCGGGTGGTGGGGGGGATGGGTGTGGGGACGGGCATGGATGGGCTCCGCGCGGCTGCGGATCTGGACTCGGGATCGCCGTGGCCGTGGACTACGGTGCAGCGGGCGTCGCTGTGGGTACGTCCATGCCTGGAGACAAAAGGGAGAGGCTCTGCTCTCTGATCAACAGACGATAGGCGTAGATGTAGCCTTCCGTGTTGACTCCGTAGCGCCAGTTGAAGCTCATGCTCCCAGACACTACGTCATCGAGCTGATAGGAGAGGTGCATCCATTTGACGTTGTTCCCCGGGCGCTCAAAGGTGTACCCGAACGACTCCAGATAGGCGCGGACCTCGTTGATGACGAGCTCGGTGAGCTGCGCCGCACGCTCTTTGTCGATCGGTTCGTCGTGGTATGCGCGACAGGTGGTTTCGATCTCCCGCCGGTTGGCCTTCGGCCCGCTGCCGCTGCTGGACCTTGACGAGAGACGCCACTCAGGCTCCTCACGCTTGAGAAGGTCCTTACACATCGCATCCCAGACCGGATCGGCGATGCTCGTTCCATCGGTTTCGAGCAGATGGCTGAAGCGGTAATCTGCGTCCTCGCCGAATGCCTCAAGGATGGCGTCATCCCTCGCCACTTCGGTCCGCAGGCCCAACTGCCTCACGGCTTCTTCGGTCCAGATGGCCGCTACCTCCGGATCGGCGTTTTCAAGCGAAGCTTCGTATTGAGAAGCCTCATATGCGGCCTGGCGCTGGCCAGCGCAGCCAATGAGTCCAAGCAGCAAGAGGCCCCCGACGAGGCTTTGCA
>JAJCYU010000410.1 GCA_029262755.1 Anaerolineae bacterium | reverse complement strand
TAAGCGCCAATGTCGATGCGCCCGGCTCCGTGATCCGCGTCGGGCCCCAACGTGCCGACCGTTCTGCCCGTGGCGCCGAGGAGGGGGCCGGGCTCAGCGCCACGAGCCCAGAGCACGTTCGGGTCGTAGGTCAGGCCGAATGCTGGGCTGTTGGGGCGTTCAGAGAGATATTGCGGCATCGATGCTCTCTGCGCGAACGAGGTCCGTCCTCAGGCCACAATGCGCATGCGTTTATGGAATCACGCAGCCCTGAACGACCACGAAACGGTGGCCAAACGCGCACCGTTTCAAGCCGTCATTGCCACTTCTCCCACGTCACCTGCCGCCCGCAGGCCGACACTTCTCCACGCACGTTCGCGCTGATGGGCGCGAGCCACTCGCATACCTGAGGGGGCCTGACGGACGGCTCCTGCTCCGCTGGGGCTACAGCGTTTCGGGCGGCTCAGGCGCGTCCAGCATACGACACGGCCCGTCGAGCCAAGCCACACGCTAGCGCTCGCGCTCCCCTACGGCAGCCACAGCGTCTTCCACCGGTAGAAGCTCCAGCCCGTGCCGAACTCGCCGTCTTCGATCCAGACGTACCAGCAGTACTTCGTGTCGATGCGGAAGCCGCGGGGCGGGCCGCCGAGCTCGAACTCGTCGACGTGACCCAGGGAGGGCGTGAAGTAGGCGCCGGTCCGGCGGTCGGCTTCGTCGCACGATTCGTAGACCGCCCACTTGTAGATCTCGTCCGGGCGCGTGTCGCGCGGGTGCCATTCGTAGAGGGTGGGCAGCGAGTAGTGGATATCGTTGCCCGGCGAGGGGCCGAGGGCGACGTCTGCGAGCTCCATCGTGCCGAGGTCCACGTCCGTGCCGTCGCCGAAGCCGACGATCTTGCGGCTGAACCAGCGGGCCACCCAGTCCTGGATGCCCAGCAACGAATCGTTGATCCACCAGACCTGGTAGACCTGGTTGCCGCGCAAGGCTGGTGGGTTGACGAAAACGAAGCGGCCGTCCTCTTCGACGATCGCGTTGGCGACCTTGATGCCCTCCAGCTCGCTGCCTTCCAACAAGCGCAGCTCGATTTGCGGGAAGCCCGGCGCGCCGAAGCCCGGCAGCATGGGCTCATCTGCGACCACGTAGCGGCCGTGGATGGTGCCCGTCTCGGCCAGCTCGGTCGGGGTGGGTGTGGGCTCGGGGGTGAATGTGGGCTTCTGGGTAGGCGTTGCGTCGCGCGTGGGCGAAGCGGTCGCGGTGACCGTCGGGGTGCGCGGGCGTGCCTGGTTCAAGGACGATTTCACGACGTCCTTGAGGATCAGCGGAAGGTAGAGCGTTGCCTCGCCTTGATCCTGCGCGGCCGGGGCCGCGAAGAGCGACGGCCGTAGTGCCGCGAAGACCAACGCGACGATGATGGGTGCAGCGACGAACAAGGCCGCGACGAGCGCGGGGCGGATACGTGTTTGGCGGATCATCGGATCGGCACCATCCAGTCCATGGGATCGAGGCCAAAGGGCTCGAAGCTCAGGAAGAAGAACCACAATGCCCAACGCTCGTGGCTCCAGCCCCAACCGTTGTCCTCGGTCTGGATTTCCACGAACCAGCAGTAGCGGTACTCGTTGCCTACCCGCGTGTTGGGCGGGTAGCTGCGCAGTTCGTAGGCGCCGTTAGATCCGACCGAGGGCGAGCGCCAGTTGTCGCCGCGGTCGTAGATCTGGCTCTCGGCCGGGCAAGCCGGCTCGGAGATGGCCCAGTGGTACTGTTCGCTCTCGCCGGGCCGCGTGTCCCACGTAAAGCGAACGGGTAGACCACCGTAGCCGGTGCCCTTCGACGGGCCGGTCAGCTTGGTGTCGCCGAGCTCGAAGTCCGGCACCGCCACCACGTCGCCCGCACTGTAGCCGGTGATCGGCTCGGAGCGCCAGAAGCCGATCCATTGCGGGTCGCCGAAGATGTCGTCGTAGGTTTCGTTGCGCCATTCGACGACGTAGTACGTTCCGGGCGTCAGGCCGGGCGGGTTCGCAAACGTGTAGTTGCCTTCTTCGTCATAGACCCCGGTGCGGCCGATTCGCTCGCAGTCCTTTAGATCGTTGCTGCTGCAACGCTTGAGCAACAGGCCGGGGCCGAAATCACCAAGGCCCGCCGGGCCGGGCTCGCCGTTGACCAGCAGCTTGCCGTGGATCTCGCCGTCACCCGCGGGGGGCGGTGTGAAGGTGGGCAAGGCCGTTTGGGTCGGCAGCAACGTCGGCGACGGCTCGCGCGTGGCCGTGCCGGGCGGGGCGGTTGTCGGGGTGCGGCCGCGCTCCTGGTTGAACTGCGACTTCTGCCAGTCCTTGAGCACGACCGGCAGGTAGACCGTAGCTTCGCCTTGGTCCTGCGTGTTTGGTGCGGCGCGGCTCACAACAGCAACCGCAAGCAGCGCGACAGCGGCTACGCCGGCCGCCGCGAGCGAGCGCGGAAGGGTGCGCGAACCTCTCGTGTCGGGGTCGCGCGAGGATCGCGAAGAGGCATGCTCGACAGCATACCTAGCGGTTGATTTCTGCTTCGTATCGGTAGATCTGCGGCGCATCAGGGGCTCTCCAGAGCCGGCACGGGCGGGGGCGACGCCACGGAGCCGGACCGTGACCGCGGGGCGTGCAAGAAGACGCGCCCGGGCAGGGTGGACGGGTACTAGGGGGACGCGAACGAGCGTAGCACAAGGGTAGAAGCACGGACAACGGGCGGGCGGGCGAACCCCGCGGTTCGACCGACGTCATGCGTACGGGTCGTGCGCGGATCGAGTACGCAGCTTGCGGGGTCGTGACGCGCGTGACATTAGGATAGTGACGTGCTTACGGGCGGGTTCGCAGCGGTCTCGGGAGCGGCTTGCGACGTGCTTGCGGGCGGGTTCGCAGCGGTCTCGCGAGCGGCT
>JAJCYU010000409.1 GCA_029262755.1 Anaerolineae bacterium | reverse complement strand
CGGAGGGGCACCACAACCCAACCGTTACACCGCCCAACCCCTACCCCAACCCCAACCCCAACCTCAGAACAACAACGGGTACCGCCCCGGATCCACCTCGTTCATCATGTCCACCACAACCTGAATCACGTCTTCCACACTAGGCTTCGAGAAATAGTCGCCGTCGCTCCCATAAGCCGGCCGATGCGCCTGCGCACTCAGCGTCCGCGGCTCGCTATCGAGCTCGAAGTAACCGCCTTGCCCCTCGATAACCTGTTGCATCATAAAGGCCGTCGCGCCACCCGGCACGTCCTCGTCCGCGAACAACACGCGCCCCGTCTTGCTCAGCGACAACCCGATATCCCCCGCAACATCAAACGGCAACAGCGACTGCGCGTCGATGACCTCAATATCGATATCGATCGCGGCCAACTTCTCCGCCGCGGCCATCACAATCCGGCACATCGCGCCATACGTCACCACGGTCACGTCACGCCCTTCGCGCAACACCTCGACCACCCCGATCGGTGTACGCATCGCCCCCACGTTCGCCGGCAGCGGCTCGCGCAACCGGTAGCCGTTGAGCACCTCCACGACGATGCCGGGCTCGTCCCCCGCGAGCAACGTGTTGTAGAAACCGGCCGCGCGCGTCATGTCCCGCGGCACCAGCACGTGGATGCCGCGCACAAGGTTCAAGATGCCGGCCATCGGCGAACCCGAATGCCAGATGCCCTCCAACCGGTGGCCACGCGTACGCACGATGACCGGCGCCTTCTGGCCACCGGCCGTGCGCCAACGCAGCGAAGCAAGGTCGTCGCTCAGGATCTGAATGGCGTACAAGATGTAGTCGAGGTATTGGATCTCGGCGATCGGCCGTAGACCGCGCATGGCCATGCCGATGGCCTGTCCGATGATCGTCGTCTCTCGGATGCCCGTGTCGGCCACGCGCAGCGGACCGTGCTTGGCCTGCAAGCCCCGAAAGCCCTGGTTGACGCCGCCGATGCGGCCCACATCCTCGCCGAACGCGATGACCCGCGGATCGCGCGTCAGGATGGCGTCGAAGGTGTGGTTGAGGATCTCGAAGCCGTTGATACGGGACGGGTTGTCGTCGTACGCAGGCGCCACGCCGGCAACCGCGGTGGCCGCGCTCGCCGTCTCGTCGTGAAGGTGCGCGCTGTAACGCACGCGGCTCTCCGCGCTGTTTCCGTGCTTCCAGTCCACCAGGACGGCTGCCTCCGGCGCGTCGAGGCCATAGAGCGCCAATAGCGCATCCGAGCACGCCTCGTGCAGATGCCCGCGCATAGGAGCGTCCATCGCGGACAAGCGCTCCCGCACATCCCCAAGCGCGGCGGCGGACGCCGCGCCCGCAGACGCGACCTCGTCGATCCGCTCGACGAGCTCGTCGCGCTCGGCACGCATCGGGGCCAGGAAGTCATCCCACGCCTTCTCGCGGACAGTCTCGACCAGCGCGCGGTCTTCCGCCTCCCAAGCTTCGAAGTCTGCGTCGTCGGCCAGACCCTGCTCCGTCATCCAAGCGCGCATGATCCTCAGCGGGTCGTATTCTTCTTCCCACTCCAGGCGCTCGGCCGACTTGTAGCGCTCGTGGCTGCCCGACGTCGAGTGGCCCTGCGGCTGCGTCATCTCGATCACGTGCAGGATCGCGGGCACATGCTCCTCGCGCGCGATCGCCGCGGCCTGAAGGTAGGTGTCGACCAACGCCGGATAGTCCCAGCCACGGACCGTGTAGACGTCGTAGCCGTCGCGCGAGCCGTGCGCCCGTTGGAAGCCGGCGAGCAGATCGGTCAAGCTGCCCTTGGTCACCTGGTGCTCGTTGGACACCGAGATGCCATAGCCGTCGTCCCAAATCGAGATCACGGCAGGGCAACCGAGTACGCCGATCGCGTTGAGCGATTCCCAGAACATTCCCTCGGCGCACGTCGCGTTGCCGATCGTGCCCCATGCCACCTCGTTGCCGCCCCGCGAAAAGTCGGTGCGGTCTGCCAGAGACTCCAGCCCGCGGTATAGGCGCGAACTATCGGCAAGGCCGACGAGGCGCGGCATCTGGGAACCGGTCGGCGACAGGTCGGCTGCGACGTTGACGCGGTCGGTTTGCGGCAGCCAGCGGCCCTCGGCGTCGAGCTGGCGGGTCGCGAAGTGCGCGTTCATGGAACGTCCGCCCGTGGCGGGCTCCCGTTCAATGTCCGCGTCGGCGTAGAGCTGCGCGAAGAATTCGCTTAGGCTGTGCGCGCCGGCGGCCAACATGAACGTCTGATCACGGTAGTATCCGCTACGCCAATCGCCCGGCAGGAACGCACGCGCCATCGCAAGTTGGGCGAGCTCCTTGCCGTCGCCGAAGATTCCGAACTTGGCTTTGCCGCTCATCACCTCGCGCCGCCCGGTGAGGCTCGCCCGTCGACTGCGGAATCCAAGGCGGAAGTCCGCGACAATCTCATCACGGGAAAGGGTTGTATTGGTCAGGCGCACGGCGGCCTGTTCGGCCGCATCGCGGGTCTGCTCGAGCATGCTCGGCTCCTCGTCGTTCGGGGGGCGCCCATGGTATCACGCTGACCAGGGCGGAAAAAAGGCGGCGGCCGGCGTTAGGACGGCGGGACCGGCACCTGCGCTCAGGTGCAATTGCGCGGCGCGTCCGCGTTTGTTACTCTGTGCAAGGTCGGCCGTCGTCGGCCGATTTTCATGCCGAGTTCCGAATCTCGTACCCCCGCAAGGAGAACCACCCCAATGAACGCACTGTCCCTGAACTTCCTAGCGCCGTACCGGCAGTTCGCTCCGGTGATCATGCGCCTCGTCCTCGGCGCGATCTTCGCCCTCAACGGCTGGAACAAGCTGCAGGGGATCGAAGGATTCGCGGGTATGCTCGGCACGTGGGGCATTCCCGGCGCAAGCACGGGCCTTGCCTACTTCGTGGCCCTGGTCGAGCTGTTGGGCGGCATCGCCATGATCCTCGGTCTCTTCACGCGATTGTTCGGCTTCCTGCTGGCCATCGTGATGCTGACCGCCATCATCTTCGTCCACATTCCCAACGGCTTTCTCGGCGAGGGCGGTTACGCGTATCCGCTGGCGCTGTTCGGTCTGGCGTCCGCGATGGCGCTCCTCGGTGGCGGCAAGATGGGTCTCGACGACATGATGGGCTGGAACACCGACTGAGGTTGGACTGAACACAGCGACCCACGTCGGACCGCAAGCGGCTCGCTCCCCGCGAACCGGCCGTTGAACATCCGCTGCTTGTGATGGCGCAACAGAGCATCTCGTGCTGGGACGGCACGGGGTTCCGTGAAGCACCTGG
>JAJCYU010000408.1 GCA_029262755.1 Anaerolineae bacterium | reverse complement strand
CGCCGGTCTTGATCCTCGACGAGGCCACGGCGAGCATCGACACGGAGACCGAGCAGGCTCTGCAGCACGCCATGCGCACGCTCAGCAGCAACCGCACGACCTTGATCGTGGCTCATCGCCTCTCGACAATCCAGGACGCGGACCGGATCTACGTGCTGGATCACGGCCGGATCGTGGAGCAAGGCCGCCACGGGGAGCTCCTCGCCGCGGATGGCACCTACGCCACGCTCTGGCGACTGCAGGCAGAGGGCTAGCGCAACGCCCAAGGCAAGAACAGCGGGTGCTCGTCAACCGACGCTCCGGCGCCGAAGTCGGCCTGCGTCATGGTCACCGGCTCGCTGCGTCCTGTCTGCGCCCAAAGCCGGCGCAGTCGGGGCCCGCGCGCATCGGGGTCGAGAGCGTTCGGCGACGCGTCTGCAAGGAAATCGATGTAGGCTTTGCTGGCGGTCTGGTAGCGCAACCGGACGCTTCCGAACGTGACGTGCCGCGGGATGACATAACGTACGACATCCCAATGCTGTCCGTCCACATATCGATCCGGGTCCACCACGGCGCCCGTGATCGGTGCGGCGTCGACGGAACGGAACGCGTCGAGCTGGTACCCGCGGGGTGGGATGCGGTTGTCGGACAGCCAAACGTTGTTGAGCACGAAATGGAACGAAGCGCCGGGGGATAGACCAACTTCCGATGCCCAGGCAGGTGTGAGGCCCTGCTTGGCCTGCCACACCTGCAGCTGAGGATCCGCATCGGAACCGTTCGCGCTCGCCCCGTCCTCGCTGCCGCGCAGCACCCCCGTCTCGGCGTCCCACGCGCCGGAGCGAAACACGATTGCGCCCGCCGCATCGCGCCCCTCCACCTCCAACCACATGCGCCTGCCTTCCGGGTAGCCGGTCGGGAGCTTGTGGCCGCTCTCGTTGGTTACGGTCACGATGAGCGCGGGGCCGACCCGCTCGACCTCCATGCGCGCGGCGCGACCGAGCATCTCGCGAGCCTGAATCGTGCCGGTGATCAGCGCCAATCGTGCGGTCTCGTCGATCTCGTCCGCCGTACGCGGATCCGCAAGCAAGACACGCGGAACCCACGTGTTGCCGCCGACCAGCGCGTGCGACGCGACGTCCGGGCGCCCGACCATCTCTCCGAAGTATTGACCCGCCGCCCCGGGCGCAGGGGGCATATGACAGTCCTGACATGTGCTCACGGTACGGCCGAAGGTCGGCGACGAAACGCCTCCCGGCTCGTTGAACGCCGACAAGCGCCATTCGCTGTAGGTTCGCTCCACCGGGAAGGGGCGCGCGCCCGCCTGTTCCGCGAGGGGCTGCTTCAACGGGCCGCGCCAATACGAGCCGCGCTCATCGTCCCATTGCAGGAGCGGGTTGCTCACGTCGTGACAGGTGCCGCACAGGGCAGAGTCCGTATGGAAGCTCGATGCGAGCGGGAAGCCCCCGTTGACGTGCGGGCTGGCCGGCCACTCGCCCCGGATGTCTCGCGGACCACGACGCCGATCTGCGGGGTCGATCACCCATGCACCATTGCCGGGCTCTAGTGGGACGGCGTCCAGCGCAGCCACGATTTGGGCATCCGGCGCAGGATGACCGTCAGGCAGACGTGGGTCGACCAACCGGTGGCACATATCGCACTCAATGCCGTCCCGATCCTCCGCACGCAGCGCGGTGCCGCCCGGCGGATCCGCGCGCCCCGCGAGGAATGCGCGCGGCGCGTGGCAGCGAAGGCACAGGACGCCCGCGCCCTCCGCGTCCGCGTTCGCGATGTCCAACGCCGCCAGAAACACGGGGTCCCGTGCCGCGTGGGCCATCATGGACCCGGCCCAGCTGAAGCCGACCTCGTCCGCCTCCCGCTGGTCCGTACGTTGAAACGACGTGCCGGCGTGACAGCCGCGGCAGTCGCGTGCGGCGCCGAGCGGATCGAGTAGCGCTCCCGGCTGCGTGCCGGGCAGTTCGAAGTCCGCCGCGCTCGACGGCACGCGGGCAGCGGACTGGAGTAGGGCGAGCGCGTGAACGGACGAACCCGAGGATGGCGCGCCGATGGACACCGAACGCGTGCGCGGGCTAAAGGGCCCGAGTATCCAGGAGCCTGAAATCCACGCGAGCGCGGCGATCCCGGCAACCATAGGCGCCGCTGCCCGTGTCTTGGTTGGCAGCCATCCTGTACGCCCTGTGCGCCCTATGCATCCGGTGCGGCTCGTGCGGCCCCTTAGGAGATTCATCGCAACCTCAGTCGTCCGCAGCGAAGTCTGCTCTAGCCGGCGCGGCCGGTCGCCGAGTGTAGCACCGTGGCCGGATCCCGGTCGCTCGCGTTTGGGCACGCTGCGCCTTAGCATGAGCACCGAATCCTCGGCTCGTTCTCGTCGCGCGAATACGCAACGTGCGGACCTGCCGCCCGCCAAAAAGCCCTTGCTTCTCGAGAGGTCGTCGTCATGCCCCGTACGTCACCGTTGACCCCGCCTCCCGTGCACCCAGAATCGGAGCCCGCAGCGCATCCGAATTCGGCCCCACCGATCCCGGCCTCACGCCGCGTGGTACGGCGCCACGGCCACGCGTTGGCGATCGTCGTGGCGGTCATCGCCTCCGCCGTCGTCATATTCGGTGTAGACGGCAGCCTAGCGTTGCGTGCGCTACCCGACGACGCAAGTTCTGCGAGCCTCCTCGATCGGCCGGCCGACTCGGTTCAAGCCGCACTTCGGGGCGTGATGGGCGTCACGTCGCGCACAGTGGGCGCCAAGCCGGCTGCCCAGCAGGCCGTCCAGCAGGCCGTCCAGCAGGCCGTCCAGCAGGCCGGTCCGGCGGTCGTCGCGCAGCTCGGGGGTCCCGTGGAGGCGGTGGCCGTCGCCGCAGACGACCGGACGATCTACGTCGGCGTGGGGCCACGCGTGCTGGTGTTCGACGCGTGTACGCCCGACGCTCTTGTCGAGCTGGGGCGCACGGTCGTCTTGCCGGGTGTGGTTCGCCACATCGCATTGGAGGGCGAGCGCGCCTACGTGTCGCTCGGCGCTGCCGGCATCCTCGTGCTCGACATATCACGACCGACCACTCCGACCGAACTCGCGCGCTTCACGGTCAACGGGCTCGCCACCAAGACGTTGCTGGACGGGCGCTGGCTGTACGTCGTTTCCGGAACGGAAGGCTTCCAGATCTTCGATCGCGGAGAGGACCCGCTGCGGCCGCGCTTCGTGAGCGTTTTCAACGACCGCGCGGTGGTCACCGACGCCGCCGTGAAGGGCGACTGGGCGTTCATCGTGTCGCGCAACCTGAAGCTCGTCCACCTGCAGGACCGCACGGCGCCCAACGAGCGCCAGGCGATGGTCGACTGGGCGGACGCGGTCGAGGTCCACGGTGACGTGCTGATCGTCGGCGTTAGCGACAATCCGGCCGGAGCACAGCGTACGGGCAAGCTTTGGCTCTTCGATATCCAAGATCCGGAACGCGGGCGCCCCTTGATCGGATCGCATCCCGTGGGGCCTCCGATCAAAGACATCGCGATGGACGGCGACACCGCGTGGCTGCTGACCCACGGCGACGTGCGGGCCTTCGACGTATCGAACCCGCGAGCCCCGCGGGCCCTGCCGAACTCGACGGCGTCGGCCCCGGCCACCGGCTTTGCTATCGCGCGTCGTGGAGGGCACCTGTTATTGGCTGCCGGAGGCGCCGGTCTCGACGCATACCAGCTTCGGACGATGGGGCGTCACGACGTACACGATACCCTGGGGCAGGTCGATGCGATCGCCGCCGCCGACGGCTACGTCTACGTCGAGGACGAGCCGCCCACCGAGGACGTGCCGGGCGTGGTACAGGTGGTCGATGCACGGCAACCGCATGCGCCGCGGGTCATCGCGTCGATCCCCGGCGGCATCGAGGGACGCGCGTTGTGGGTGGGTGACGGCTTGCTCATTGCAGGTGAGCCGGGAGACCGCGTAGGCGCCATGCTCTACGTGTGGGACGTTCATGCGCCCGCCACTCCGAAGCTACTGGGGCAGATTTTCTTGCCCGAGCCGATTTGGGCGGTCGCAGTACGTGACAACCACATCTATGTCGCGAACGATCGCACGCTACGCGTCCTCTCTCTCGCCAACCCGCGTGCGCCACGCATCGTGGGCTCCTTCTCGCCCAATGCAGGCGCGACGGACCTGAGCCTGCTTCCCGACCCGTGCTGTGTGGCCATCACCGGTCCCGATACCCGACGAGACACGGGTCACGACGGATTGGAGATCGTCAACGTCCAAGATCCCAGCGCGCCGCGAACCGTTGGCTTCACCAACGTCGACGGCTGGCGCAACGGTCTGGTCGGCGGCGGGATGAGCGGCGACGGCCGCGCCGCGGGGGGCGATCTGGCGCTGCAGATGTTCGGTCTAGCAAACCTCGGTGCGCCGCGCGAGGTGGGCCGGCTTGCAATTCCCGACGCGGGTGAGGCCGAGGATCGCGCCTGGTTGGGGTCGCGCATCGTCGAGGCCTTGAACTTCGACGACGTACGGGGCGGGTTGCGCATCGTCGATGTGCGCGACGCCGGCGCGCCGCGATCGGTCGCGATCGTCGATACGATCGACGTCGCGCGCGGTGTGGCGGGCGATGCGACGCGCGGCGACGGCGTCGTTGGCGTTGCAGCTGGGGAGGCTGGGTTGTGGCTGATCGGCCTCGATGGCCCGCCGCCGCGCCCTACGGCTGAACCACGGCCCACGATGCTGCCGGAGGTCATCTTTGCGCCCCTCGTGGCGCGGGGCGCCGTGGGTGGAGCCTGCCGCTAGGAGCGCCGTCGACCGGTCAAGCGGCCGCACTTCGCTGTCCGATGGTCAGCGGGATCGGCAGGAACGTGCCGGGCGCGAGGCGAGCGCCGGAATGGGCTGTGCGCCCGAGTACTAGATCGCGACCCCGTCCGCGGCCAACGCGCCCTCCAAGTCCGCAGCGCGCACCATGGCGCGGACCTCCGCGTTGCTCATCCGCGTCCAAGGCGCCCGTTCGGCGTCCGCGATGGCCCACAGCGTGTGCGCCGCGACCGAAGCCGCGCGGCAGAAGTCAGGCAAGCGCACTTTCTCGAAGGTGTCGCCGACGCTGTGGTAGTAGCGGCCGCCTTCCGGCGCCAGGCGGGCCAGCAAGCCCACGACAGGCACACCGGCCAGCATGAAGGGCTGATGGTCGCTGTGCAGGCCGGCACGCGCACCGTGGTCGCGTGTCATGCCCAGAGGCGCAAGCTGCGTGGCGAGGGCCGTCAAGAGCGGATGGCCTGCCTCGTGGCCGGGGGTCCAGTAGCCGTAGGGATCGCCGGTCATGTCGAAGTTCATTACGGCCGCATGCTGATCCAATGTGCCTTCATGCCGGCCCACATAGTTCTTGGAGCCGTGCAGGCCGATCTCCTCCGCCGCCCATAGCACGAAGCGCAGGGTCCTTCGCGGTCGGAGGCCCACGGCCGACAGCGCGCGCGCGGCCTCCAATACGATGGCCGAACCAAGCCCGTTGTCCGTGGCGCCCTGGGCAACGTCCCAGCTATCGAGGTGCCCGCCCGCCAGAACGATCTCATCGGGCAGCTCGCGCCCCGGAATATCGGCAATGACGTTGCGCGCCGTGCCCTGCACGATGCGGTTGGTCATCGCAACCCGCACCGTCGGCTCTTCGCCGGCGAGCAACATGCGCCGCAGGCGCAACCCGTCTTCCTGCGCGATGCCGAGGCTGGGAATGGGCGCCTCGCCGCCGTGGCAGGTACCCGTGCGCGGAAGGGCGCCGTGGGCGCTACTGAGAATCATCAACCCGGCCGCACCGTGCTCGATGGCCAGCGCCAGCTTCTCGCTGCGGTGGAGCACGCGAGCGCCTGCCGACGCGCCCTCGTCGCACAGGACGAGCGCGCCGCGAACGCGCTCACCCGCCGCGACGTAGTCCGCGCTCTCGCCGTGACCGAGGTCGAGCACGGATGCCGTGACGTCGGCCTGGGTCGGGCAGAAGCCGTGGGCCAGCGCGGTCATGGTCCAAGGGATCGGCGCGAGCACGGCCGCGTCTAGCGTGCCACGCTCCCAACCCTCGACCGGAAAGTCCTCCGTGCGCACCACGGGCAACCCCCAGTCGCGGAGCAGGCCGAGCGCCCAATCCTCTCCGGCACGCGCGCTCTGCGTACCCGCCGTCCGACCCCCGACCCGGTCGCATAGCTCGCCGAGCGCGGCGTGCGCTTCCGGCCGGCCGAAGATCTCCGCGAGGAGCCGGTCCGCGACCGGCGCGGGGACAGGTCCGGCGGGAGCAACGGACGGACGGTCGTGGACAGCGAATTCTGGGTCGGTTGGCGGATTGCTCGACATCGTGGACATGAAGGACTCCCTTGGGCGGCGTCCGGACCCGTGACGCCGATCGACTATTCTAGAACCGGAGACGAAGCTGCGGTCTCGAGCAGGGCGTCGCAGAGCTCGAACCGGAGTCGAAGCAACGTTGCCTCGCCCCGTCGATGAACCGCATGGAATGCCATCGTCTCGTCTCCTTGCGTCGCGCCGAGCGCCGGTCGATGTGGTATAAACCACGCGCCATGAACGTGGACGGTGGCCGACGTTGCGCTGCGCGACGCCGACGAGGTGCCGGGATCGACGTCCGCTATTGCTCCGAGGGGACACCACACGTGAACTTCGACCTACTCAAGCGCCTATGCGAGACACCCGGAGTCCCGGGGCACGAAGGGCGCGTGCGCGATCTGATCAGCGCCGAAATCGACGGCATGTTCGACGAAGTGCACACCGATGCGATGGGCTCCCTCATCTGTCGGCGCGCCCCGCGACCCGCGGAAGGTGCAGCGGCGCAGGACCCGAAGACGGTGCTGTTGCTAAGCCACATGGATGAGATCGGCTTCCTCGTCTCCCACGTGGACGCCCAAGGCTTTTGCTGGGTCGATCCGGTCGGCGGCTTCGACGCGCGCAATTTGTTCAGCCGGCGTGTCCAAGTGTGTGCACGGGAAGGGGACCTGCCCGGCGTGATGAACTCCGGGGGCAAACCGGTCCACATCGCGACGCCGGAAGAACGGAAGCACATCCCGGAAGTCAGCGACTTCTACGTGGACCTTGGGCTTTCGCCCAAGGAGGCCAAACAGCGTATCCGGGTCGGAGATCCGGTGGTGATGGACGAGCCATGCCTGCGCATGGGCGACAAGATCGTCTCGAAGGCACTCGACAATCGGGTGGCGTGTTGGCTGGGGATCGAGAGCATTCGGGCCTTGGATGCATCGGGAGAGGGTCATGCCTGCGAGATCGTGGTCGCGTTCACCACCCAGGAAGAGGTGGGTCTACGGGGAGCGAGGACCGCGAGCTTCGCCGTCCAGCCGGATATCGGGATCGGCCTCGACGTCACTTTGTCCTGCGACACGCCTGGCGTGAAGGAGCGGGAGCGCGTCACGACCCAAGGCAACGGCTTCGGGCTGCACCTGAAGGACTCGTCGTTCATTGCCGATCCGAAACTCGTGGAAGAGATCGAGCGCATCGCGATCGAGCGGGAGATCCCCTATCAGCGGACGATTCTGCGCCGCGGTGGTCAGGACGGAGCTGCGGCGCAGCAGGCGGCTGCCGGCGCGCGCGCGGTGGCGATCATGGTCGGCACGCGCTACGTGCACACCGTGACGGAGATGCTCGACGTTGGCGATCTAGAGGCCGCACGGGACATCGTGGCCGCATTCCTCGCCGAGATTCCGTAGGGGAGTCGGACGTTCTGCCCGCTCCGCGATACGAGACGTTTGCTGCGGAGAATCTCGGACCGGGCTGCCGGAAGGCCTCCTTTCTTCCCGGCGGCAGCGGCTCACTCGATGACCACGTCCGAAAGATCCTCCTCCGGTTCGGGAACCTGAATCCCGAGCCCTTCGAGGGTGTCGATGATGTGCCGGCTGATGACGATATTGCGGTACCACTTCCGGTCGGCGGGCACCACGATCCACGGCGCCCACGCGGTGGACGTGCGCTCCAACATTTCGGTGTAGGCCGCTTGGAATTCATCCCACAGCGCTCGATCGTCGAGATCGCCTTTGCGAAACTTCCAGCGCTTGTCGGGTTCGTCCAAGCGAGCCTGGAAACGTTCGGCTTGCTCGCTCTTGCTGATGTGTAGGAAGAACTTGAGGATGGTCGTGCCCTCATCCGTCAGGAGGCGTTCGAAGTCGTTGATGTGCCCGTAGCGCTTGCGCCAACGCTCCTCGGGCACAAGACCCTTCACGCGCACCACCAAGACGTCTTCGTAGTGGCTGCGGTTGAAGATCGTGATCATTCCCCGTGCCGGTGTCTGCGCGTGCACCCGCCAGAGGAAATCGTGCGCCAACTCCTTCGGCGTTGGTGCCTTGAACGCCGCGACCTGGACCCCGGCCGGATTGACCCCGTCGAAAACGTGGCGGATCGTGCCGTCTTTGCCCCCGGCGTCCATGGCTTGCAGGACGATAAGGAGCCGGTGCTTGCCTTCGGCGTAGAGCTTCTCTTGTAGATCCTCCAAGCGTTCGTTGAGGGCCGGAAGCGCCAGCTTGCCGGCCGCCTTGTCGCCGGCGAAGAGCGCGCCGTCGCGGGTGTCGATACGTGAGAGATCCACGCTGCTGCCGGGCGCCACGCGATACGTCTCGGACATGCGGGCCGTACTCCTTCGTGAGATGACGTTTGTCGATGCCGAAGGGCTTCGATCGCCCTGTCGTCACCTGCGGCCGAGCCACTGTGTTTGGAACGGACTCCCTGCGACCAAGCTGACCCTCCCCCCGCGCTGCTAGCGGAAGCTGGCGACCGCAGCGAAGTCTTTGCGGTGGATGTCGGGCACCCGTGCATCGGGCGCAGGATGGCCGGCTACAAGCAACAAGAATGCCCGTTCGTGCTCCGGCCGGCCCAAGATCTCACGCAGGAAACCCATGGGGCTCGGCGTGTGCGTAAGGGTGACCAGGCCCGCATCGTGTAAGGCGGCGATCAGGATACCCGTGGCAATGCCGACCGTCTCGGACACGTAGTAGTGCTTCTGGCGCGCGCCACGGGCGTCCAAGCCCCACGGTTGGGCGAAAATCGCGATCAGCCACGGCGCGGTCTCGAGGAACGGTTTGTCGGCGTCCGTGCCGAGCGGCTCGAGCGCCGCAAGCCAATCGTCGGGTGCACGCTCCGCGTAGAACGAGCGCTCTTCGGCCTCGGCCGCGACCCGGATCCGGCTCTTGATCGACGGATCTTCCACTGCGACGAAATGCCACGGTTGCTGGTTCGCTCCGCTCGGGGCGGAAGCGGCGGCACGCATGGCGTTCTCGATCACGATTCGTGGCACAGCGCGCGTGCTGAACTCGCGTACGGTGCGTCGCTGGCGGGCCAACTCGAAAAAGGCGCGACTGCGCGCCACGATCTCTTCGTCGCCGCGGTCTGGCAGCGTTCGAACCGATGAGAGCGGGATGAAGCCTGCTTCGTCCGAATCGTGAACGTTCTGGGCATCGGTCATGGTACTCGGCTCGCGTCGGGCATGGGATGGGGAGGCAAAGTACGATGCCATTATAATCGGCGACCGCAAGGGGCGGCTCTACGGGGTCGTCTCACGCACGAAGGAGCGCGCTCGGCTCACGGGCGTGCCGTCGAGTTCACGAGGTGCACGTTGGCACGACCGGACCCCACTGCGGGCATGATCACGATCCGCCATGTCGCGGGTACGACCCGCACGGCTTATAACGACATCTATGCCGCGGAAGGAATACGGCACGCGGAGCGCTTCTCTGCATTCGTGCTCGGCCTACTCGATGCCCGTGCCGGCATGAGCTTGCTCGACGTGGCATGCGGCGAGGGCCAGCTGGTCGCCGCTGCGCGCGAGCACGGCCTCGAGAGTCACGGCGTCGACCTCTCCGATGTCGCACTACGCGTCGGCGCAAGGCGGGCGCAGCGCGCACTCGGACTCGCGGTGGCCAACGGGGAATCGCTGCCCTACGAAGACGGCCGCTTCGATTTCGTGACGAACATGGGCAGTCTGGAGCACTACGAGGACCCGCTGGCCGGCGCGGCAGAGATGGCGCGGGTGATGGCGGCCGACGGGACCCTGTGCATCCATGTGCCCAATACCTTCGGCTTGCGGTGGGCGGTCATGCACGCGTGGCGTCATGGTGAGGTCCATGACGACGGACAACCCATTCAGCGCTACGGCACGCGCGGCCAGTGGACGGCCTTGCTCGAGGCCGCCGGACTGTCGGTCGAACGTGTGCTCGGCTACGAAGATCTCTCGCATTGGAGGGGTGGCGTACGGGGCCTCGTCGACGGTGTCGCGCACCCGACCCGCCTGCTCGTTCCGCTCGCTCGATGGCTCCCGACGGATATGGCAAGCATGCTGCTGATCGTCTGCCGCCACGCAGGCGCACCACGGGACGGTCGGGCATGAGCGCTGAGTCGGTCGCCGGCGGCGGGCTCGTCGATCCGCTGGAACTCGTTGCACTCGAAGCCGGACGCAGCGTTCCGCGCGAACACGTAGAGATCGAGATGGCCGACGCGGAGTTCGCCCATTGGCACGCTGCGATTTCGTTGGAACGCGAACGACGCGGCGAAGTGCTACTGGTCGTAGAGCGCACGGACGGCCAGGTGCTCCTACATACGAAGGAGATTTATCCGGTAGGCGGTTGGCGTTTGCTCAGCGGCGGCATCCGCTACGAAGAATCCGTATTGGGAGCGCTCCGACGTGAGGTCCGGGAAGAAACGGGTGTTGACGATGCGCCGTGCGCATACTTGGGGTTGATACGCTACCGCTTTGTTTGCAACGATCGGCACCAGGAATTCGCTTCGTACGTGTTCCGGGTGGTCATCGCGGATGCGCAGCCTACGGTCACGGATCCAGAGGAAGCCATCTCCGGATTCCGATGGGTCGCGCCGGCCTCGTTGGACGGAGTCGCCTCACAATTGCGGTCGGTCGAACCGAAGTGGCGTGACTGGGGCCATTTCCGGGCGGTGGGTCACGAACGCATCGGGCGTTGGATGGCCCAACCTATGCGCGCAGAGGACGTATCGGCCGGTCGCTGAGGCGCGGAATGCCCCGAAGGGCGCGCGTAGGGATGACCGGGTCACGGTGCAGCGCGACGACCTGCGAACGGCCTACCCCAAGTCCAACACCATGTGCGTCTGATCGATGCTCTCTTCACCGAGTTGCATCGCACAGGGCTCGACGCCCCACGCCTTGAATCCTTCGGCGGCATAGAGTGCGTGTGCCGCCTC
Organism: Anaerolineae bacterium; assembly: GCA_029262755.1. GTDB lineage: Bacteria > Chloroflexota > Anaerolineae > Epilineales > Epilineaceae > JAJCYU01. Next base: position 1,141 of record JAJCYU010000408.1, on the reverse strand, counting down.
GGTCGTCACGCACAGCGCAACGCGGCGCACACCGTCGATCGCGCCGGCTTCCGCGACCGTACTGCGCAGAAGTTGGCGGGCCACGCCTTGGCGCCGAGCTTCCGGCACGACGTACATGCCCCACAGGTCGACGCTATGGCTCAGTTTTTCACGGTCGGAGCGACCGTAGCCGAAACAGCCGACCAAACGGTCGCCGTCCCAGGCTCCGAGGATTCCGGAGAATGGACCCTCGACGGAACGAAGGAATCGGGTCCGCGCGACCTCTTCCGACCGGTTCACCTCTTCCTCGTACGGCATGCCGAACGCGTCGGGATGTTCACGCAGACCGCGTAGCCGGAGCGCACGCCACGTCTTGAAGTCTTGTTCGCCAAGTCGCGCCACGGTGATCATGCGGATGTGTCCTCCATGAAGTGTTCAAATACGCGGTTGCCCATCAGCAGACCGCGCTCACTCAACAGCACCCGCTCTGTATCGACCCGCAGCAGACCCCAGTCTGCCAGCAGCGCAAGCGGCTCTGCGAAAACAACCCGTGGGTCCACCCCGTGGCGCCGAACGAACCGGTCCAGTGGAACACCCTCGAGGATCAGGCGGAGGCCGAGCATCATGCTCTCACCCATCGCCGTGCGGGGCGCGACCAACTCATCGCGTTCCGCGATTTCGTGTCCCTCTCTCATACGCCGAATGTAGCCTGGGACGGGCCGATGGTTGGCGTATCGACGCAGGACTACCCCCTCGGGCCCGGCTGAACGCATCTGTCCATGTGCTCCCGGGCCGCACGCCAACCAATCTCCGTTGCGCCAATACGTCAGGTTGTGCCGGGAGGCTTCTCCCGCGCGGGCCCAATTGGATACTTCGTAGTGGGTGAAGCCCTCTCGTTTCAACACCGCGCGCGCGTGCTCGAAGTGCTCGGCGGCCAGATCGTCGTCCGGAGCGACGACGGTGCCCTCGTGTACCCATTGATGAAGCGGCGTGCCCGGCTCCACGATCAAACTGTACAAGCTCAGGTGATCCGGCTCGAGCGCGACGGCCGCGTCAAGGCTGGCACGCCATCGCTCTGTGGGTTGCTCCGGCAGGCCAAACATCAAATCGAGGTTGAGCGCCGTAAATCCGGCTGATCGCGCCGCCTGGACCGCGGCGCCGA
>JAJCYU010000407.1 GCA_029262755.1 Anaerolineae bacterium | reverse complement strand
CCCGGTTGTTGGATCGAGCTTGGCACTCCTACTATAATATGTGCATGTGCATGTACATTCCCTGTCGCTAGATCTTGAGCCCCGCTGCTAGATCTCTTGAATCGGCTGGACGCTTCCCGCCCTAGGAGTGCGACTCCATGTCCCTTTCGCGCCGCACCACGGTTCTCTTCTCGCAGGAACTCTACGAACGCCTCGCGCGGGAAGCCGAGCGCAGGCGTAGCAGCATCGGGCACCTGATTCGGGAGGCGTGCGCCACCGCGTACCAGGTGGATTCGGTGGACGAGCGCTTGGCTGCGGTCGAGCGCCTTGCGGAGCTGGCGCTCCCCGTTGGGACGCCGGACGAGATGGCGGAGCAATCGCTGCCGCACCCCGACGAGCTCATGCCGTGATCCTCGTGGACTCCAACGTCTGGATGTACGCCGCGGGCGCCGAACACCCTCACCGGACTCCGAGCCTCTCCTTTGTCCGCGCCGTCGCAAAGGGCGAAGCGAAAGCCGTCATCGATGCCGAGGTTCTGCAAGAAATCTTGCACCGCTACCGCGCGATGGGCCGCTGGCGCGAAGGGAGCGAGCTCTTCGATCTCGTGCGCCGCATCGCACCGGAAGTCCTGCCGATCACGGCACAGACACTCGACCATGCGCGCGTGCTTCTCGACGCACACCCCACTATGACGGCAAGGGACGCGCTGCATGCGAGCGTCGCGCTCGAGCATGGAATCGGGGTCATATGCAGCTACGACCGGGACTTCGACGGGCTCACCGGCATCACGCGGCTCACGCCCGACGCTTGGCTCGCCGCGCGGTGAAGCCCGTCGTGAAGCCCGTTGGGAAGCCCGTTGGGAAGCCCGTCGTGAAGCCCGCACTCCAGCAGTCCCCGGAGGAATACGAAGATGGCAACGGAGGCGCTCTTAGACGAACTCGGCGACGTGTCCGTGACACCGGTAGCGGAGGCCTGCCTGCGCGTAGAGAAGCTCGCGCTGGAAGCCATCCTCGAGCGCCATCGACAGGGCGATTGGGACGGGGCGACGCAAGGCCTTCTAGAGGAACAGCGCTTTAGCGCAGCGCACGGGATGCGGGTCTTCGGGACCTTCGCGCTATCGGACGGCCGCGCCTTGCGGGTCGAGACCGCGCCGGATCGGAGCGCGACCTTCGTCCTCATGGACGAGGAGAGGCGCATCGAGGAGGTCGGTCTGCACGACGGCTACGCACGCTGGGCGCCCATCTACGACGCGGAGCCCAACCCGCTTGTGGCGGTCGAGCAGTGGATCGTCGATCGCTGGCTTGCGGAACGCGAGGCTCTGCCCGGACGGGCGCTCGATGCGGCCGCCGGCACGGGGCGGCACGCTCTCGGGCTGGCTGCGGCCGGCTGGCGCGTATCGGCCTTCGACGCGTCGCCCGCGATGCTGGACGTGGCGCGAGCGCGAGGCAGCGAGCGCGGCCTGGACATCACCTGGTGGGAGGGCAGCCTCCCCGAGCCGGACGGACTTCGCCGCGGCTACTTCGATCTCGTGATCTGCGCGCTCGCGCTGGCGCATGTCGCCGACCTGGACGGGGCTGTTCGCACGCTTGCCGACGCCGCAACGACCGGCGGCACGATCATTCTCACGGACTTCCACCCCGACGCATACGCCATCGGCTGGCGCACGGACTGTCAACGCGGCGGACACCGCTTCTTGCTCCCCAACGAACCGCACAGTCGAGACGCGTATCTGCGTGCGGTGGAGCGCGCGGGTCTGGTCGTCGAGACGACGTTGGACGCACCGCTGCGTGACGTCCCGGCCGGGTTCATCTCGCCGGCGGGCATCGCGAGCTTCGGGGCGCAGCCGTTCTGCCTCGCGATTCGCGCGGTCAAGGCGGGGAATGCGTAAGTTGCTCTTGAACGGGATCGTGACGGTGGCGGCGATCGCAAGGGAATGAGAAACCCAAAGCGCGTTGCGGACGATCCCGAGCGTGCGGTCGCTACTCGGCCGTTCGATCACCCCACTCCTGCCGCCATCAGCGCCGGGTCGCGTCCAGTTCCGCAACACGAGCACGATACGCGCGCTCGAAACGATCGCCCATCCACGGATTGTCCGTGCTGTTGAACGCGCTTCGCAGCCGACGCTCGAAGCCCGGTGTCAGCACCTCGGTGCGTCCGACGAGCACGCGCTCCAACTCGTTGGGGCGAGGCTCGAACTCGATGGGGAGAATCTTGTCCGTGTGCTCGCGTGGGACGATCCAGAAGACCCGCAGGCCCTCGCGCTCGAAGTAGCTCTTCCACCACGTGCGCACCATCGCGTCCGCCTCGTCGGTGAACAGGCCGGCATCCACGAGCGCGTCGCGCATCGAGGTGTAGACCGGATGGTGCCAGTCCGTTGACCCCGGCATCGAGCGTGCGATCGCACGTGACTCGAAGGGTCGCAACTCTTCGACTACCTGATAGCGCGCCTGCGTCTGCGGCAAGAAGCCGTCGACGGTGATTGTGCCTAGCCCCAGGCCCGGTGCCGACGCCGGCTGCCACGGGCTTTGGTCGAAGATCAGCAGGTAGGGAATCGTCTCTTTGCCGAGATTCTCCACGTACACGGAAGATTCGTCCGCGATCACCCGGAGCGGCAAGTCGAAGTTCCCGACGCCGCGATAGAACAGGTAGTGCTCCGTCTCGCCCATCGCGTTGCGCACGAGGTTCGCGTCCACCTGGCGCGGGTATTCCCAGGCCAGAGTCTCGGAGCCGCGGAAGACGTCGGCGACGTCGGTTTCGCCCTTCGCCAGCACGTCGATGTCCCACTGGATGCTGCCGTCGTAGCCGTCCGACTCGCCGAAGTCGATCGTTCCGCGGTCGAGAACACCGTCGTCCGCGTGGCGCTGCGGGGGCGGCCGCTCGCCACCGCTGCGCTGTGGGAACCACTGGCTGATCGACCCACCGCGGAAGCCGATGTCGACGCGCACGTGCTGCGGCTCGTCGCTGTGGAAGTACAGGACCGGCGTCTCCATCCGGATCGTGACGTCCTGTAGATCGCGCAACCAGCCCTTGCCGGTGGGATTGCCCATGCCCTCGAGGCTATACACGAAGGGAGGGAGCGGTTCCTCGGAGACCTCGAGACCGGGCAGCAGCACGCCATCCGAGCCGGAAACGGCGGTGAAGGTGCCCCATTCGTGGACCGCGTAGTCCGAGCCAGCCGGTGGGGCCGCGGGCGGAGCTGCCGGCGGTGCGGCAGCCAAGCGGGACAACCATCCGGCCGAGGTCAGCACAGCAGCTGCGATCAGCGAGACGGCGACAATTCGAAGAACGCTCATGGTTCGATGACCTCCTGGCTACCCTTTGACTAGTGGCGGGGACGGGGACGACGGACTATGACTTACTGCAGCCGACCATGTTCAGCCCATCTTCCTTCGCAGCGGCACTCACGCGTGTTGGCTGGTGTCGCACTGTTAAACCCGAGTGCGCAACGGTTCGGTTCAGCGCGCCTCGCCACCCAGTATCACGGGATCGGGGGAGGCAATGCAAGGTTCGTTGCGACCCTTTTCCCGCCGTTTGTCCGCCGACAAGGTCCACGTGCGCGCAAAAGTCTCGGACACGTTGTTGCCCTCCGGCCAGACTAGCGCCGCGCGGGCATCGGCGTACTGGGCAGCTGCCGCGCGGAGCTCGTCTCGTCGATGTAGATCACGGCGTCGAAGACCGCCGCTGGGCTGTGTTTGGTGAACTGCTCGACCTCGATGGACCACCCGATCGACCGAAAGCGGGTTGCCGGCGTGCGCCATATCGCACCCGGCTCCTGGTCACCAATTGCGCGAAGGTCGAGCATGAGCGCGGGCGCATCGAGAGCGCCGAGAACATGCTCGAGGCTGTCGGCCGGTGGCGCTTGCAGCGGGTTGCCGGCTTGGACCTCGTTGAGAAAGGCCGTGTAGTCGCCCGAGCCCGCGGCGAGAGCGATGGCTCGATACGCGCCGGGCATCGCCTGCTCCAAGAAGTGGCCCATGCGGCCTTCCTCACGCGTGACGTGGCCATTGTGGGCCCAGATCACGATGCGCTCGCCCGCAAAGCGATCGGCCAACCAAGCCGCATTGTCCGCCATGCTCTCGTCGCGCTCGCTGAGCGTGCTCGTTCCACGCTTGCGCATCTCCTGCTCGATCACGATGGCGTTGCGGAGGGCCCACTCGTGCTCGTGCAGGCGATCCCCCCCATTATCAGGCTCCTTGAAGGTCGCAAGGGATTCCACACGTTCTCGAATTACGCGCGCCGCCTCTTACCCTTTGCTGAGGGTGGAAGGCTGTGCTTGAGCAGGTAGGCGCAGCCGAAGACTTCTGGCGCCGTGAAACGCCTCCTCATCGGTCACCTCGTCGGTGAAGCCGGGCAGGGGTGTCCGGCCCGTGAACGCCACCTCATCGTCATCCTCGAAGTCGAAGGGGCCTGCCGGGCGCACGGGCACACCGCCGCGCTTCAACTCGATCCGGTCGAACCACGCCGTCCCGCCCGAGCCGGCGATCAGCGGGCCATAGGTGACCGACGAAGCCTCCGGCGGCACGTCGAGGCCGATCTCATGTTCTTTCCACGGCTGGGTCCCTACTGGGCCACTGCCCCGCATCTGCTCGTTTGCAATCACCGTCCCATCCGGCGCATGAGCGCTGATCCATAGCCCGGCCCAACCGTTCACGACGTTTTCGGTGCGAATGGCGCCGTGCAAGCTCAGGGTTGTCCCGGCTACGTTGGCTCCTTCGAGGCTTGCGAAGACGTACGCAAACGCGCCGCCCCGTTGCGCAGCGCCGAGCGCCTCGTAGGCGGCGTCCAACTCGCCGAGCCAGCCGGGATCATGGTCGCGAACGTACGCCCGGACGATCTCACGCGACACGCCGGCCGATTGCATGTCGAAGCCGACGAAGGACAACGGTGGTCCGACCTCCCCTCCGTCGACTGCCTCACCGGCGCGAGCGTCATCGGCCAGAGCGTCACCGCCCGGCTCGCCGCCAAGCCCGTCGCCGCGTTCGCGAGCAATGTTGTACTCCCGCATCCACGTCACGAGCTCTGCCACTTCCTCGGTGTTCCACGTCCAGAAGTACATCCCGCCCAGCAAGGCGGCGACGTCGCCGTCGCCGCCGCGAACGAAGTCGTTCACGCGTTCCGCCTCGGGCATGTTCGCCTCGAACGCGACGACCGAGAACCCCTCTTCCTCCACCAACCAGCGGATGATTCGTTCCTTGAAGCGAAAGTGCTCCCGCGTACCGTGCGTCGCCTCGCCCAGGCCGACGATGCGCGCGTCGCCGATGACCTCGCGCAGCGCGGCCAGATCGTCCGTCGGCAGGCCGGGCTCGCTGCCGTGGAGCGGCGACATCCGTGCAGCAGCCCACGCGAGGGCGACGGGGTCGCTCGGATCGAAAGGGGTGAGGGACGTGGAGAGCATGGGGGCCGGTGGACGCGTGCGTTTCTCTTCGCCTAGGACCGTGGCAGGGGAGGCCGAATCTCCGCTCGACGCGCTCGTCGCCGTGGCGACGGTGTCGCCTGGTGCCGGAGCCGACCGGCAACCAAGGGCTGTGACGCCGAACGCGAGGGCTACGGCGAACGCGAGGCATCGCCATGTACCACTCGGCACGTAGGGAAACGTGGAGCGGCACGCGATGGGAGTAGCGACCTTGGACCGATGTCGTGAAACGCTCATGCGTTCAGCGTAAGAGATGCGCGCTCGGCACGCAACCGCAATGCCCGGCTACGGAGAGAACACTAAGCCGAAACGGCCGGTGATCCGCCATCTAAAGAGCGCGTCGTCCAGCGTCGGCCGGCCGCTCACGTGGTGTGCGACGAGCGGGTTCCCGGTCGTCGGATCGTGCTGCGCGGTCACGATGCCGATGTGCGTGCTGCCGAAGCCGAGGTGCCAGGTCACGATCTCCCCCGGCTGGTAGTCGACTCCGCTAGCCGAGAGCGGCAGGACGCGCCCGTGGCGAGCGAGAAAAACCATGAGGTTGGGCACACGTCGATGATCGATGTTCGGATCGGCACGGTCCACGCCCCAGTGGCGCGGATACTCGGAGAACGACGCGGACATATCATCGTGCACACGCTGCTGTAGGTCGATGCCGATATCGCGCACGGCGCGAATGACGAGGTCGGTGCACACCCCCGAGTCACGCGCCACGTCGCCGCCGGGAAACGCGATCGAGACGTAGCGTGGGTCGTAGCGGGTAGGCTCACCGGCCCAGCGTTGCGCGGCGGTTGACAACGCGAGTGATGGTGCGGATGGGCCGGAGGGCAGGGCCGTTGTGGGCATCGTGCTTGCGGAAACACGGTCGTCATACGCCCTCTGCCATTGCCACAGGAAGTGAAGCTCCGGAATCCGGCCCATGGCCGCTCGCCCGATCCGCACTCCGAAAGGCATCGACGCGACCAACAACCCGGCGCAGACCATGGCCAAGGCGACGGAACGTGGACGGATTCGTCGGATACGCATGAGCAAGACTACCACGTCAGACGGACCGGTCGCCCTGCGCTACAGCGCCGTCTTCCCACCGCTGCAATCGTCGGGTTGGCCCACGACCTCCCCTACACGCCCTCCGGCTCGACCTCCGCCGACGCCACCCACGCCTCTTCCGCTTGCAAGGCCTTGTTCTTGGCCGGTTGGATCTTGCGGTAGACGTCGGCGGGGCGGCGTGCTTGGCCGTCGACGGTGAGCAGGCGTGCGAGGGTGAGGCCGAAGTGGCGCTCGTTTTCCTGCAGCAGCGGCTCGACGACGGCCCAATCGGCATCGGTCAGGCGGGCGAAGTCGCCGCCGTTGAGCTGATCTTCGCCGAGGCGGTGGTGGGGGTCGCGCACGTAGATTGCGCCGCCCGAGGCCAGAGAGAAGAGGTTACCTCCGGGGTAGGGCGTGTCGAGGGAGAGCCAGCCTGCGGTCTCGTCCCAGCGCATTCCGTTGAGGACGACGAAGCCGCCGTCGCGCAGCGGGTCGCCGGCCATGAAGCTCTCGGCCAGGTAGTCCAGCGCCGTGCCGTTGATGACCACCCGCGGGCGGCCGACGGCGTTGATCAGAGGCCGGCCGGCAGCGTTGCCGAGCACGTAGGCACGGCCGCCCTTGGCGCCGTACAGGAAGGCCTGGCCGACATCGCCGTGGACGACGAGCTCGCCGCGTTTCTGGATCTGGGCGAGCTGGTCTTGCGCGGAGCCGTGGACCACGATCACGGCGCCGTCGATGCCCGAGCCGAGGTAATCGCCTGAGCTGCCGTAGACGTCGATGTGAAGGTCCGTCGTCTCGGAGCCCAGGCCGCTGCCGATGAAGCGGTGTCCGCGACAGCTGTGCAGCAGGAGGCGCCGCCATCCGGCGCGGTGCAGCCATACGACGGCCCGCGCGAGGGATACGTCGCCCTCGACATCGAAATCGCGCGCATCGACGACCGCGGTCTGCGCTTCGTCGGTCGGTGCCGGGACCTGACCCGACTCCGGCACGCCGTTGGGAGCAAGATCGGCCTTGTTGAAGCCGCGGTACGCGTCGCAGGGCGCGGTGCGGGTCGCGTCGAACACGGCGGCCAGCGCTTCGTCGGCCATGGTGCGCACGCTGCTTCGGCGCAGGGCGCCGGTGGTGTGCGAGCCGTTGATCACGCGCGAGATCGCGAGAATGGCGGCGGAGCGCGCGTCCGGCCGGCCGGAGGCCGCGTCCGCGACCAAGCCGTCGAGTGCCGTCTGCAGCGCGCTGTAGCTAGCTGCCGGTAGGCCGGCGATGGTCCGCTCGTTCGGCGCCGTGCTGCCATTCGCGTAGGCTGGCGCGCTGCCCGTGCCGTTGCCGTTGCCGTTCGAAGCCGCGTGTGCAACGGATCCGCCGCCGCCTGCGACAAGCGAGCCGGAGCCTTCGCCGGCGCCGTTCGCCGCACCGTTGCCCATACCGCCGCCCGCCCCTTGCGCCAACGCGGCGGGCATGTCGGCCGGTAGCGTGACCGGGTTGCCGAACTTGTCGGCGCAGACCAGGCGGCGGCCGCTTGGCGAGGTCGCGTCGGGTTCCACGGAGAATGCGAAGGCGCCGCCGTCGGTGTGGCTGCCGCCGCGGGCGTTCCAGTAGCGATCGGCGCGCGGCCAGAAGCGCGGGTCTTCCGCGCTCAGGCTCTCCAGGCAGGCATCGATGACCTGCTTTTCGGAGGCGGCGAAGGCGATCTGAGCCTCGCCCTCCTGCAGCGCGAAGACCTGCGGGCGCAGCATGCTCGTGTCGGTGATGCCGATCAGGCGCCAGGCCTCGTTGAGGGACTGGGCGATGATGAAGAACCAAGGTCCGTCGGGCGAGCCGTGGATGTGGGTGGCCTGGAGGGCCTCGTATAGGCGCTGCTTGTGCTCGGGCAGCATCGTGAAATCGCGCTCCGTGGTGGGCGCGAGGGACTCGATGACGTACTCGAGGGGGTAGCCGTAGAGGCGCAGGTGGAGGTCGAAGACCTGGGCCGATACCTCGGTGTCGGTCTGGAAGAGCGGGCGAAGGCCGCGCTGCGCGAGGTAGTCGCACACGGCGGCGTAGTTGGCGAAGTCACCGTTGTGGACGAGGGCCTCGTTGACCCCGATGAAGGGGTGCGCGCCGCCCGGATGCCACACACGCCCCTTTGTGGGGTAGCGATGGTGGCCGATCCAGACGTGGGCGCCGAGCTCTTCGAGGCGGTACCAGCGGATTACGTCGTCCGCGTAGCCGACCATCTTGAGCACGAGCAGGTTGCGGCCGTGGGAGAGCACGAAGGCGCGGTTGCCGCGCTCGCCGGCGTAGTGCTCGACGTTGAGCCGGAAGGTGCTTTGGAATACGTACTCGTCTTCGATCTCGCGTGCGCTCGGGCTTGCGCCGTGCGGCGCGGCGAAGCCGCTCGCGAAGTCCACGAGCCGGTCCGCTTTGGGCCGTACGAGGTAGAGCACGACATCGGGCGGGCGTACTTCAAGGCCCTCGATGGCGGTGTAGTCGGGCAACGTCGCGACCTCGTGCAAATGCGCGACGTCGTAGTCGGCGTGGACGTGGTCGCGCTCGACTTCCGCGCGGGCGTCCGCGTCGAGATAGGCGACGGCCAGGAGCACGTGGCTCTCGAGTAGCGCCGGGTCCACGCCCAGCCACGCGGCGTCCAGACCGACGGCCGCGATGCCGCCGCCCTTGCCGTTGCCGCGGTTGCGCATCTGGGTGAGCGAGCGCAACAAGTGCTTGCCGTCCACCGGTACCGAGGCCGCGAGGCCGATGACCCCGCAGCCGCCCTCGGCCGCTTCGTCGCGCAGGTTGCGCGCGGGGATGGGGAGGGCGCGTCGCGCGGCGCTGACCGCGTCAATCCATGATTCCGTGCTCATCACTCCCCCTCCGCCACGAAGCGCAGCAGGTCGGTGCGGCCGCGTAATGCGGCGATGCTCGGCAGATCACAGCGGCGGCAGATCTCGCGCAGCTGGCGGTCGAACGCGGCGTACATATTGCCCAGGCGCATCGCGCCCCAATCCGGCTGGACCCACTCCTGCAGCTCGGGATCGGTCGTGGTCAGGCCGAAGGGGCAGCCGCGTCCGCGTTCGCAATTGGAGCAGCGCGTGCAGCCCATGGCCACCAGCTCGGAGGTACCGAGGACGCAGCCGTCCGCGCCCAACGCGATGGACTTGGCCACGTCGAAGGCCGTGCGGATGCCGCCCGAAGCGATCAACGTGACCTGGTCGCGGATCCCCTCCTTCTCCAGGTGCTTGTGCACCCGCGGGATCGCGTACTCGATCGGCATCGCGATGTTCTTCTTGGCGATCTCGGGCGCCGCGCCCGTGCCGCCGTAGCTGCCGTCCAGATGGATGATGTGCGCGCCGGCGTAGTAGCTGCCCACGGCCACCATATCCACATCGGTCGGCGTCGAGACCTTGACGGAGATCAACGCGTCCGGGTTGATCGTACGCGCCCAGTCGATGTGCTTCTTGTGGTCCTCGACCGAGTACACCGAGTGGAAGGGGAAGGGCGAGAAGAGCGACACCCAGGGCACGCTCTCGCGGATCTGGGCCACGGAGGTCGTCGATTTGTCGCCGAGCAGGTGACCGCCGAGACCGGGCTTGGCGCCCTGCGCGTACTTGAACTCGACGATGGGCGCCGCTTGGATGGTCTCCTCGCGCACGCCGAACAGGCCCGTGGCGACCTGTGTAATGACATGGTCGGCGTAGGGGTTTAGGCCGGCGGGATAGCCGCCCTCCCCCGTACAGGTCAGCGTGCCCCACGCCTTTGCAGCGCGGGCGCGCGAGACCATTACGTTCTCGCTCACGGAGCCGAAGCTCATGCCGCCGCCGTACCACGGCACCTTGATGGTCAGCTTGCGCGCCGTGTCGCGCCGGTTGAGCACCAACGACATATCTACTGCCGCGCGGGCCGATTCGGCCTCTGCGCCGGCGGCGTCGGCCGCGAAGAGCGCGTCGCGCTCGAACTTGAAGCGCAGTCGGTCGAAGCCGCCGCCGGATGCGCCCGTGCGGTGCTCGCGGAACTCCGGGGAGTGTCCGTGTTCGGCCATGTACCAGCCGGACAGGATTAGTTGGTCGGTCCAACGCGCGTCACCCAGGGCGGGCGGCTCTTCGATGACGCCGGCGCTGCGATCACGGTAGCCGTCGTGCAAGTAGTGCGTCACTTTGGCCACCAGCGTAGGGCTGGCCGCCTTGATTTCAGTCGCCGAAGCCATCGATCCCCCCGAACGCTTCCCGTTGTAGGTCTTCTTGGAACATCGCGCGCCCGAGCTCGCCGCGCAGACGCCGCACTTCGCGGATGCCCATCGCACCCAGAATCTCAAGCAGTTGGTCGCGCCATGCGCAGCAGAGGTTCTTCAAACGCTGCACACCCCAGTCCGTATCGCCTTCCAAACCGGGCGGAGCAACGAAGCGCGCGGTCTCTCGGCTCTCCATCGAGCCGTCGGGCTGGAACTGCAGCGCGAGCAAGAGCGGCGTGTCGAGGCTCACTGCGTCGAGACCGCAGATGATCGCCTTGGGCACGTGCTCGGCCATGACCACGCCGCCGCCGCCGATCAAGGTCACTTGGTCGCGCAGGCCCTGCTCCACGAGCAGCGTGTGGGCCTCGATGACGAGATCGCGGATGAAGGCGCCGTCGCCGCGGCCGTGATAATCGGCGGTGAGGTGGATCACGCGTAGGCCCTGCGCGATGGCGCCGAGCAGCGCGTCGCGCCAGCCGGGCGCGAAGGGCAGACGCAGCGCGACCTGCGCCGCGGGCGCCGCGGCGCGCACCTCGTCGGCGAGCGCAGCATCGGTGATCTCCACCATCCGCGGCGCACGGGCCAGCTCGGCAAGACCCGCGGGATCACCGAGGCCGGGACCCACCACCGGCACCAACTGCGAACCGGAGAGACCCTCCTCGCGCATCACGCGCAGCGGCAGCAGGGCGAGGGTTTGCAGATCGTGGGCCGTGGCCGCCCAGATCGCCGCGATCGTCGGCGTCATCGCGTGGACGGGCGGCATGTCGAGCACCATCGGTAGCTGCACCTGCGAGACGGCGGGCGTCTCACCGGCCGGCATGCCAGCGGCGTCGAAGCGCAGGTACATCGGCTTCGCGCCGAGGTCGACGACGGTCGAGATCGTTTCGCGACCATGGATGCCGTCGCGCGTCGGGCGAACGATCTCGCTCATGTCCGTCCAGATGCCGTCCCAGCCGGGGCCGCCCATCCGACCGCGGTAGCCCTGCCCCTTGACGGGCACGGCGCCCAGCGCGGCCTCTTGCTGCAACGTCTCGACCATGGCGGGCTTCAAGTACTCGTCGCCCCACGCTTGCCACTGCGGGTTGCGACGGATCGTCACGGCTTCGGGGTGCTGGATCGTGCAGCGCAAGCAGCCGACGCACAGATGCGGCCGCGGCGCGAAGCCGCCGACGGGCCCCGAGAACACACCGTACACACAGGGACGGCTGAGCACGACATCCCAATCGCCCCAGTACTCGCGGATCTCCTTGAACAGGAGCTTGGCAAGCTCGAAGCGGTTGACCTCAACCCGGAAGCGGGTCGGCAGATCGGCGCGATCGGGCATGTGCCGCGTGTCGATGTGGTAGCGCTGATAGTGCTCCGGCGGTGGCGCGGGCGGGCGGGGCGCGCTCGCGTTGGGCTCGGCCAGGGGCTCGGAATCCGGACCCGTCGTCCGGGCACGCCCGACGTCGGGGCGTGGGGGGGCCAAAGTCATCGGGGCGCGTCCTCCAGATCGGGTGCCACGCGGCGCGGTCGGGTCAATCGTACGAGGTCCTACCCATTGTCCAAGTTTTTGGGCGAAGTTATCTTAAGACATGGATATGGTGGCTGCGTTGGCCCTCACACTACCATATGTTGTGGTATCGGCGCTCCGGGCGCAATGCGCATCCGATCCGTTTCCCATCGGCATATCGGCACGCGTGCTACCCTCTCGCCAGCCCTCATTTTGCTCCGGGAGATGATCATGCCCTCGCGCCCGATTGCCGCACGCCCGCGTGGTGCGGGTCGGCTGGACGCCGCCACCGTCCGCACAGTCTCACGCGACCTGGCCAACGCTGCGTCCGCGAGACAGACTTCGCTCACCAAGCTGTTGCGCGCGGCCGCCACGGAGCATGGCGGCGTGATTGCTGAAGGCCGCCCCCTGCGCGCCAGCAAGGGCGCGTTGCGCCGCCTGCTCGAAGCCAAGCTTGCCTGCAACCTCGCGCTTTCCTCCGATGACGTGGCGGGCACCGTCCACGATGCGCTGGACTACGCCTTGATCCTCCCCGACGCCAGCTACGCCGAGGCCATCGACGACACGTTGGAGCGTCTCGCTGCCGACGGCTGCGAGGTCTTGAGCGTCAACAACTACCTCGACTGGCCGACCGCGGACGGTATCGACGCCGTCGTCGCGGCCGGCGCGCCAGGGAACCGCGGCCCCGACGCGACCGCCCCCGGCACACCGGGCGCCTTCAAGTTCCGGTTGCGCTTCCACACGGCGGTCACGTGGCACGCTCAGCAACAGCACCACCTCCTCCACGAGGAAATCCGCGCCCTCCGCCACGGCGCCGAGGCGGTCGGCCAGGACTTCGGCGGCGGCGAGCCGGTGGAGATGTATTGGTTCGCGGACGTCTACGAAGACCTCGGCCACCCGGCCGATGCCCCCGCAGGCCTCTACCTGATGCTGGGCACGGATGAGGCGCAGGTGGCCCTCTATCTCGACGAAGCCGGCTGGAAGCCCTCGTCCGAGGTCGAGTACTGGATCGCGACGGGCGAACCGAGCGTCACTCCGATCGACGAGACGGCCGCGGCGGATGTTCTGGCCGCGTGGGGCGTGGACGACGATATGGTGGCGTGGTCGGGCGACGAGGGCGAGTAGGGTGAGGTAGGGCGGGGGGAGTGCTGCGCTACTGCGCCATCAACGGCCAGAACACGGGCATCGCGAGCATCACGGCGACGAAGATCACGATGGTCAGTGGTAGGCCGACCTTAGTGTAGTCGGTGAAGGTGTAGCCGCCTGGGCCCATCACGAGTACGTTGACCGCGTGGCCGACGGGCGTCATGAAGCTCGACGAGACGGCCATCGCCATCAGCATCAGCAGCGCGTGGGGCGACATGCCCACTTGGTTGGCGGCGTCGATCACGATGGGCGCCATCAGCACTGCAACGACGGCCGTGGGGATGACCTGCGCCGCGGCGACGGTCAGCCAGAAGATGGCGGTCATGATCACCCACGGGCCCAGATCGCCCACCGCTCCGATCACCGCGCGCGCTGCGACCTCGGCCAGACCGGTGTCGCGCATCGCGAGACCGAGGGGCAGCATGCCCGCCACGAGCACGATGGCCGGCCACTCGACGGTACGGTAGACCTCGCTGGGCTTGAGGCAACCGGTGATAATCATCGCGACGGCCGCGGAGAGTGCGGCGATCGAGATCGGCAACAGACCCAGGATCACAACCGTGAGCATCGCCGCCAAGATGCCGGCTGCGAGCGGCGCCTTCTCTTCGCGCAGCTGGGCCTGGGCCGATTCCGTTAGCGCAAGGAAGTCGGGCTCTTCTGCCAAGGCGCCCAGCTTGCGTTGCGGGCCGAAGAGCAGGAGCGCGTCGCCGAAGCGAATGCTGAGATCGCGCCGGTTCGTGTCCAGCACCTCGCCGCCGCGTGAGACGGCCAGGAGGCTGACCCCGAATCTGTCCCGGAAGCGGATCTCGCGCGGCGTCTTACCGTCCATGCGCGAGTAGGGGCTGAGCACGACCTCCATCAGCCCGGCACCCGTGTCCTCCATAGCCTCGAGCTCGGGGATGACGGCGCCGGTCTCCACGCGCAGGTGGGACAGTCCGCGGCCAACCGCGAGATCCTCCGGTCGGGTCTTGACCAGCAAGGTGTCGCCTTCGCGCAGCACCTCGTCGGGCGAGAGCAGCACGTGGGTCTCGCCGTCGCGCACCAAGCCCATGACGCCCATCGAGAAGGCATCGCCCAGACGGCTCTCCTCCAGCGTACGCCCCACCAACGCCGAACCCTCGTTGACCGTGAGGGGTATCAAGCGGCCGTCCAGATGCCAGTCGGCGCTGAGCTGGGAGGGGGCGACCGGCGTGATCGCGCCGAAAGCCGCACGTCCTTCGAGGGCGTGCACGGCCGTGTCCGTGCCTTCCACCAACAGCAGGTCGCCCGCACGCAGCGAAACGTGCTCGAGCTTCGTGCGCAGGACCTCTTCGCCGCGGCGTACGGCCAGGACGATCACGCCGTCGTAGCGTTGGCGGAATCGCACGTCCAGCAGCGTCCGACCCTCCAGCGCGCCGCCGGCCGCGATTTCGGCTGAGGCCGTGACGACACCGTGCGCGGCCAGATCTTCCACGGTGAGCAGCGCCCGTCCCGGCATAAGGTGATGGGCGCTGACGTAGAGCTGGAAGCGATCCAGCTCGCCCTCGACCAGCAGTCGGTCGCCCCCGCGCAGCTGGGTATCGGGCTTCGGCGCGGCCATGAGCCGCCCATCGCGCAGGATCGCGACGACGTTGAGATCGAGCGCGGAGCCGAGGCGGCTGCGGGCAAGGGGCGTGCCCTCCAGCAGCGTGCGCTCCGGCACGGTCACGATGTGCAGCCGGTCGCTCAAGCCGTAGCGGTCCGCGAGATCGACCTCGACGCCGCCGCCGGAGCCGGAGGTCCTTGCCGGCAGCAGGTGGCGCCCGACGAGGGCCATGAACGCCACGCCCGCCGTCAGGGCAACGAGGCCGACCGGGAAGAAATCGAAGAGGGTGAAGGGCTCCAGCCCCTCGACGACCAGCGCTTCGGAGAGCAGCAGGTTGGCCGCGGTGCCGATCAACGTCATCTTGCCGCCCATCAAGGCCGCGAAGCTAAGCGGGATCAGCAGCTTGGACGGCGGACGTCCGGTGCGGCGCGCAATGTCCATCACGACCGGCAGCATCAACGCGGCCACGCCGATGTCGTTCATGAAGCCAGACAAGATGCCGGCGCCGACCATGATCAACACGAGCAAGCGCAGCTCACCGTCGCCCGCCATCCGCAGCAGGAAGCGCCCGACGAGGTTGGCGATTCCCGTCGCGGCCAGCCCGCCGGAGACGATGAACACGGCGAGGATCGTCACGACCGCCGGGTTCCCGAAGCCGACCACGGCCTCGTTCGGATCGACCAGCCCAAGGACGACGAGCGAGACCAGCACGAGCAGCGCAACAACATCGACCGGCAACTTCTCGGTGATGAAGAGCGTCACCGCCCCCAACAACACGGCCCCCACGAGCAACATGTCGAGCAGGGCGGGATCGATAGGCACGCGATGCTCCCGTTCGGGGCCGGCCGGCGCGAGGGCGGCAGTCTACCCGAGCGTTGGCGGGCGACGCAATCGCACGCAATCGCTCGAGAGTGGCCGTGCACGACGTAGGTGAGCGGGCGATGGCGCGCGTCCAGGAAGGGACCGCGACTTGCGCGGCGCAGCGGTCGTATCGACGGGTGAGGCCGGAGAAGCCGTGGACGCCGTGGACGCCGTGGACGCCGATGGTGCACGTTTGCGCCGGTCGCAACATGCGCCGATCCTCATCGGCCATGTTCACACGTCCCGTCGACCCCAACGCCGCCCCGCGCTCCCCCGCGGCCGAAAGCCCGTCCGGCACGCCCACGGTCCGCGCGCTTGCGCCGGCCGTGGCGCTCCTTGCAACGGCCGTCCTTTGGATCCCCTTAGAACGCTTCGCCTGGGGCCTGCCCTTCGCCGTCGCGTTCGCGTTTCTCGTCGCCAACGAAGCACCGGTCCGCCGCCGCCGCTTCCTGGCCCTCGCCTCATCCGTGGCGATCCTGGCCGTGGCGCCCATCCATACGGGGCTCGCGCCGGATCATTTCCTCAGCCTCGGTCTTGCCTTCGCCGCGGCGATCGCCGTCCCGGCGTGGCTGTTGCGCGATGACCGCATCGCACAGCCCGGGCGCGAGCCGCTGCACGGTCAGCCGGTCGACGACGGGGAGCCGGCCGACGACGAGCCCGTCATCACCTTCCGCCTCTTCCCTCGTCGGCTGGATCGCCTGGACGTGGCGTACACCGCCCTCAGCGTCCCGCTCGCGTGGGCCGGCGTACAGCTCTACTTCCGCGTTCTCGCGCCTGAGGTGCCGGCCAACTGGCCGCTCGGCCCCGAGCCGGACGGCGGCGAGCTGCTGCGCCTCTTCCTGGGCATCAACGGCGTCGGCATCTGGGACGAGCTCTTCTTCGTCAACGTCGGCTACGCCGTCCTGCGCGCGCTCTACCCCGCCCGCTGGGCGAACCCGCTGCAGAGCGTGCTCTACACGGCGGTGCTCTACGACATGGCCTTCCGCGGCGCGGGCTGGCCGCTCGTGACGCTCTTCGCCCTCACGCAGGGCGCGATGTACGAACGTTCCCGCGCCCTGCTCTGGGTCCTGATCGCCCACCTTGTCGTGGACTATTGGCTCTTCCAGGGCATCGTCGAAGCCGCCTATCCAGGCCTCGCGGTGTGGTGGCATTGAGGGTGGTGCTAGCGAAAGGATGTCGTGGTAGTGAGAGGTGAGATTGCCCCCCCTCGCTCACCGCAGCCCGCCCGTCCCGCTCAGCCACGGCAGCGCGAGCCGCTCCGCACGCACCCGTCCGAGCGCCAGCGACACAAGGCCGCGCGTCTCGTCGGCCAGCCAGATCACGTCGTCGACCACGGCCATGCCAATGGGTGTGCCCGAGTAGCGTAGCCACGCGACCTCTTCGGGGCGCGCGGGAATGGAAAGGTCGATGACGCGTACGCTGTCCTGCGCAGCAACGTAGGCGTGCCCGTCCTTGACGACGAGTGGTCCGGTCCGCAGGTGCGGTACGTCGATTTCACCCAGCGTCTTCGGTGCGGTTGGGTCGCGTGCATCGAGCACGCTGAGACGGAGTTCCACGGAGCTCGTGGACAGGACGTAGACGTAATTGTCGCTCGTTGTGAGTGCCTCGACACGCGAACCGCGCACGTCTCGGACGATCCGCATATTGCTTGGATCGCGCACGTCCACTACGCGCAGGCCGGGCGTGCCGCTGCTCGATGCGAGCCACGCGTAGCCGTTCACGACGACGATGTCGGTGACGGCCCACGGCCCGTCCGGCCATTCGATCTCGCCGATGGCTAAGGGGCGCTCTTCGGGACCCCACCCGTAGACCGCGAGCCGGTCCGTCGCGGCGACCAGCGCGTACGCACCTTCCGCGGCAAGGTGGAAGGGGCGTTGCAGGTCCAACTTCAGGCCTATGGTTCCGTGCCAATACGTGCCTTCGTGTTCCGGAGGCAGGCCCACGAGATAGCCGTCGCCCGTGATCAGCCAGGTTCGGTCCGGACCGGGCGCAACGTCCTCCATATAGCGCGGCGATTGGTAGCTCGTCATATGAACCCAGTCGACCCGTGAGCGCGCCTCCAGTTGCGGGCCATTCGTTGAGTCCAGCGCGAAGCGGTAGACACCGCCCTCCTGGTCGATGGCGACGAGCCGGTCACCGTCCCCGACGATTTTCGAGGCACTCGCGTATCCGACGTCCAGCACGCCGGCTTCGGCGAGGCCGCGCTCACCGGCGCGCCAGGCATGGATACGGCCCCAGAAACCTACAGCAAGCAAGACATCACCGTCGGCGTCTGCGGTCGCGCTCCACTGGTTGGCGCCGATGTGGAGGGTAGGAAGCGCCGGCAGCACCTGCGGTGTGTCCGAGTTTCGAAGGTCGAAGGCGTGCAGGACGCTGTACTCATCCTCGATCCCTTGCAGCACAAACATCCGGCCATCGCCCATCACGAGCCTTTGCTGGTGCGGCCGCTTTGGTCCCGGATCCACGTCCCACGTCCCAAGGATCGTAGGTTCACCCTCTCCCTCGAGATCGATCGCCAGCACGACAGGCGTTCCGCCATCCCGCCCGGATCTCGCCTTGAACATGCCGAAGGAGTCTCCCCGAAGGTCTCCGCTCACCCACGTGCTTAGCCCTTCGAGTCCCGGTAGCGGCCAGATGCGCGTGACGTCGGCCTCGGCATCGGGGGTGACCGCGAGCGTCACGAGGTCCGTGCCCCAGTAGGCGTTCAGCCCCGTCCGCCCGAAGGAGAGCGCGTTCACGCTGCCGGGATGGCCGACCAGGTGGGTCTTGACCGGCCGTCGCGGATCGCGCAGATCGACCATCTGAATGCGACCGCTCGCGCCGACGGCCAGCACGCCATCGCGCAGTGCGGCGCCACCTTCCAGGTTTGGCACCGAGATCGTCGAGACCCAGCGCGGCCAACTTCGATCGTGCACGTCAAGCACCCAGAGTTCATTGCCCCGCAAGCCGTTGCCCTCTACGCCCTCCACGATTGCGAGCCCATCCGCGACGGTCACGCGCTGAGCCCTCGCCGGTAGCGCCTGGCTCCGCGCCACGATGCGCGGCGGATCCTGCGTGAGGTCGAGCGCAACGAGCCGATGTCCGATGGTCGCCCAGCCGGTGCGCCCGCCCTCTTCGACGGCCAGACCGGAGATCGGACCGCCGAACTGCCCGAGCGCGCGGAGGTTGTGGGTCGCCCAGTTCTTGTGCTCGTCGACGCGCATGGACGCGCCCTGCGCACGCGCCGATCGGGGCGCGCTGCGAACGTCGGTCCCGCGCTCTTGTGGAGCCGGGTCGACGAGGGCGATCGCCAGGCCGATGCTCACGCCGACGCCGATGCGGGCGCCGACGCGGGCGCCGATGCCAAAGCGGGTGCGGGAGCCGATGCCGATGCGGCTGCGAATGTCGACCCCCTCGCCCGCGTTGTCGCGCAGATGGCGGTGGCGCCGCTTCATCAAATGGTCATGCGCTGCGTGTTCTTGCGCTGCGTCGTCGCACTCCACATGGCCGTGCGATTCGCGTTCACAACCCGCGACAACCCGCACGTGATCGCGGCCGCGACGCAGTGTCATCCAAGCCATGGCGGTCTTCTCCCGTCCCGGGCGTCGAGCGGGGGAGTGATCGCCTGGAGCGCGATCCGCGGCCGGGTTGGGACTATCGACGCAGGAAGCGGAGCCTGGGGGACGGCCTTCGCCATACACACGGTCTCGTCGCCGGTACGGTCCCCCACCCTCCGTTCTCAACGGCGCGCGTAGACCACGATTGGGCCGCCGCGGCCCGGACCTACCCCGAGCCACGGGAGCGTGATCCGCGGCGCGAGCGCACGACCAGGTTGCAGCGCGATCAAGCCCAGCTCCCGATCCGCCACCCAAACAACGTCGTCAATCCAGGCCATCCCGGTCGGTTGCCCGCTGTAGCGCACGCTACCGATCTCGTCGGGCACCGCGTCCACCCGAACGTCGATGACGCGGACCCCGTCACTGGAAGCGACCAACGCGGTGCCTCCCCGGACCACGATGTGAAAGCCGCCGTTGGCGAGTAGGTCGAGCGAGCCGACGACCCGCGGCTGCGCCACATTCGACGCATCGATTACGCTGAGGACCGATGATCCGGTGCCTGACAGCCATGTGACCGCGTACGCCCGGCGCCCCACGACCGCAAGCGCATGTACCTGGCCCGCCGGCATCTGGGCGATCTGGTGGATGGTTTGCGGATCGCGTACGTCGAACACGAAGAGCGTATCCGCGGACCCCCGCAGGGGAGCGCTGGCAAGCCAGAGATATCCGTCAGCGAAGGCCAAACGGCTTACGTTCGACAGCGCGACGTCCAAAGCAAAGTGACCGACGCGTGATGGCTTGCCGTCCACGCCGGGCTCGTACGCGTGCAGCCCGTCCGATTGGGCCACCCACACCCGCTCGCCTTCAGCTGCGAGCGCGTAGGCCTCGGCATCCAGGAACAGGCCGTCCTCCCAGCGCGAGATGGGCCCGGTCCGGTCCGCGGTAACGTGCAGCAGGTGCCCGTCGCCGGTGACGGCCCAGATGTGCCCGGCGTCCGCCGCGACGTGCTGCATGCGGCCGGCGGTGATCAGCTCGTCGACACGCCCGCGTCCGACGCGGCGTGGCCGGTTCGGATCCCGGCCATCGTAGCGCTCGATGGCGCCGGCCAAGTCGACGGTCACCAGTTGCCTACCCGAAGACGCGAGCGCAACGGGCGCCGTGACGGCAGGCTCCCAATGGGCGTAGGCGGACGGCGCCGGCTCTTCCGAAACGCGCCACCGATGCGCGGCTCCGAGCCAGTCCCTGCCGAGCACAAAGCGTCCGCCGGCAGCCAGCTGCCGTACGCCCGAGCTCGGTGCAACGTCGAGCCGCACGACCGGAAGCGCAATGGTTTTCCGGGGATCGCGGATGTCGTAGCTATGCAGTAGGTTCACGCCGACCCAGGGGTAAACCTCAAGCGCGTGGGCCCAGTCCTCGCTGATCGCGATATACACCGAACCCGCCCCAACCACACCGTCCGGCCGGTCGTCCATGAAGTGCAAGTCCGCGGCCACGACGGGACCACCGCTCGGATTGAGATCGATAATGTACCCGCGTTCGGGCACCGGACGCACAAACATGCGCCCGCCGGCGCCTGCACTGTGCGGCACGGGCTGCCCTTGGGCGAGCATGGGCAGCGACCACGTCGAGACCACCTCCGGCCCGCCGGCCCCGTGCAGCGCGATCGACACGATCCGGGTGTCCCACAGGGCATGCAACCGGCCGCCATGAATGTGAAACGATCCGAGCTTGCCGCCATGCGAGAGCGTCCCGCTCTCCCACGGTTTGTCGAGGTCCGCGACCTGCACGAGGCGAATCTGGTTATCGGCTCCGTAGGCAAGTACGCCCTCGCCGATCGACATTTCGCCATGAAGTCTGCCGCTCGCGGTCAGCGAGCTGCGTAACCTCGGCCATGTCGGGTCACTCGCGTCGAGCATCCACAGAGCTACGCCCTCATCCGTCGGGCGTGCGCCCCGGGCGACGACCAGGCCATCCCCCGCCGCAAGCGCGTCGATCCCACCCGGAATCGGCTCGCTGCGCCCCACTACTTGCGGCGGATCCGTGGCCAGGCTGAGCGCGACAACCCGCGGCCCCACGATCAGCCACGCGATCTCGCGCTCGGGCTCCACGACGAGCGTGGTGAACGCCCCGCCGGATTGCCCGAGCACGCGCATGCCGTCTTGTGGCCATCGGCCGAATTCGCCGGAGGTGCGTCCGGAAGCCGGCTGCTGCGCGTCGGCAGGACCTGGGGATGCGCGAAGCGAGAGGAGGCCCAATATCACGATCGCGAGCCAGGCACGTAGACGCATGCAGTCCTCCAGGAGCGTGATCGTGGGTCGGGTTCGCGGCACGGTGCAACAGATGTACACCACGGATAACGACGCCCGACACCGCGTGCGGGGGACGATGCTCCCACCCTTGCACACAAAGGGGAATCTGACGTTCCACGGAATCCGAGGAGGCCGTCGAAGCCGGCACTCCCCCTCGACACCGGGTAGCGTTCCCGCGGTTTCCGCGACGGGCCGCCGTCACCGCAACCGTCGCTCGCGCGACGCAACATTCAACGCTGCGAATCTCGCGCCACACCCACAACCCCAACGCGCCGCATGCACCGCCTCGAGCACGGCTACGTGCGAGGAGCGCAACCTGTGCGTTTCACAGCTACGGGCAGAACACGGCCTCCGCAGCGTCAACGTGCATCCAGGCGCGGCTCTCATCGCCGTCGTTGAACACGCTCGTGTAGAACCACAGCTGCCGGCCTCGGTATTCCGATACGTTGGTCTGGCGCGTGTGGAGGACCCAGCGACGGTCGTCGGCGACCTCGGTTAGCACGCGTAGCACCGGGGTGCGCCGCGCCTCGCCGTTCTCGTCCGGCGCGATGTCGTAGACGCGCAAGAACTGGTGGTCGTCGCCGCGCGAGCCGATCTCCTCCGCCGCGCGCCACAAGCGCGCCGAGATGCGCATGGTGCTCGCCTCGGGCGGCACGCGCATGCGTTGCCAGGCCGAGGAGTAGCTGCGCACGTTGGCCTCGCTGGGCAGCAGGCCGGCGAGCAGGCTGCGCTCACCGCCAAAGACCGGCGCGTCCGCGAAGCGCGCGGGCCGCGCGCCGCCGAAGGTCCACGCATCGTCGCTCTCGAAGCCGCCGTCCACGAGCGGCCGCACGCAACCCGCCGGATCCGGCGTCGGCGTGGGCGTCATCGTCGCGGTCGCGCTGGGCGTGGGCGTCGGCCCCGTCGGCAGGGGCGATGGCTCCTCGGTCGCGGTCGGCTCTGTGGTGGCCTCAGCGGTCGCTTCGGCCGTCGGCTCGGCTGTGGGCTCCACTGTCGGCTCTTCTGTGGGCTCGTCTGTCGGCTCGTCCGTCGGAACCGCGCTTGGTTCCGCCGTCGGCTCGTCGGTCGGCTCTACCGTTGGATCTTCCGTTGCCTCCGAAGTCGGCTCCGCGGTTGCTTCTTGGGTAGCCTCCGCAGTCGGCTCATCCGTCGGCTCTGCCGTCGCCTCCGCGGTCTCTGTACCCTGCGGCTCATCCGTCGCGGTGGGCGCTTCGTCGGTCGGGGTGCCGTCGTCCGGTGTGGGGCTGCCAGCCGGCGTGGATTCCGACGTACCGGTCGCCTCCGGGTCATCGGTCGCGTCCGGCGTGGGCGTGGCGTCGCCGCCGCCGTCGGGTGTGGGCGTGGTGGGCTCGTCCGTGGGATCGGGGGCGGTCGTTGGCGTCGGCGTGGCGGGGCGCAGCACGCCGTCGCGCATCACGATCGGCAGCCACAAGCGGCCGGGGCCGCTCGGTTCCGGCGTCGCGCTGGGCGCATCGGGTGTGCCGGTCGTCGTGTCAGTGAGCGTGGCCGTTGCGGTCAGGGCCGACGTCGCGGTGGCCGTGACCGTGGCGTCGGGGGTCAGCGATGCGACGACCGTCGGGGTGCCGAGCTCCTCGGTGGGCGTCGCCGCGGACGTGGGCGCGATGGTCGCGGTCGCGGTCACGGGCTCGTCGGTCGACGTCGCTTCCATGGTCGCCTCCGTCGTGGCAGACGGCGGGATCGTCGCGGTGCCGGTCGCGGGCATGTCGGTCGCGGTCGCGCTCGGCGGCAGGGTCGCGGTGCCCGTGGTGGGAACATCCGTCGCGTTGTTGGGCACGGTGGCCGTCGCGGAGGGCGGGAGCGTGGCCGTGCCGGTGGTCGGCAGGTCGGTTGGAGTAGTGTTGGGGCGCGTGATGGTGGCCGTCGGCTCGGTCGTGGTCGTGGGCAAGGCCGTCGCGCTCGGGCTGGGCGTGGGCAGCGCCGTCGCGCTCGCGAGGGGCGTGGCGGAGGCCGGCGGCGTGTTTGTGGGCGTCGCGGTGACCGTCGGGGGCACGGTCACGGTGGGCGACGGGCTGGCCGTCGGCACGAGGGTGGGCGACGGGGTCGTGGTCGGGGTATCGGTGGCGGTGGGCGACGGCGTCGGTGTCGTCTCGATCGCATCGCAGACGACCAGCAGCTGCGGGCGATCGGGCACGGTTTCGTTCTGGCGGCTCGCGAAGCGGCGTGCGGTCTGGTTCAGGGTCTCGTCGCCCCGCAAGAGCCAACCGAAGTTGGAGGAGGGCAGGTCGAGCCAGGTCTGCACGTCGGCGACCATGCCCGGCGTGCTGCCCCAGGTGTATGCGCCGGTGCCCGCCACGAGGGCGGTATCGCGCGCCACCGCGTCGAAATCGCCGCCGGCGGTGGACCACAGATCGGTCGGGAAGAAGCGGTGTACCCACGTCGACTCGCCCGGAACGGCCGGCGCGCCGTTGCCTTCCTGCCCGGCGGCGTTCGAGGCGCCCTCGCCCCAGTCGGCGATCGCGCGGTGTACGCCGATCGTAAAGGTGCCGGCCCTGGCGCGGTCGACGACCATGCGCAGCTGCACGCTCTCGATCGTCGATCCCGGGGCGCAGCCGATAGCCGTGGCCATGTCGAAGCGCACGATCGCGCGGCGGCGGAGCCCATTGTTCGTGCGTCCCACGAAGA
>JAJCYU010000406.1 GCA_029262755.1 Anaerolineae bacterium | reverse complement strand
ATCGCGTCGAGCTGCTCGGCGAGCCACGTCCGGGCCGCCGCATCGCCCGCTGCCGTGTACCACGGGCTGCTTGCGCGCTCGCCGTGCCCGATCTCGTCCTCCTTGACCATGTAGCGAGCGTGGAGTTGGCCACCGAAGCTCCATGCTGCGTTCTCCGAGAGAGGCGGCAGCCCGGCCAGTGCGCGGAATCGGTTGAGGTACTGCAACCAAGCCGGGCCGGTGCCGAGGGGCGTTGCGGTCGGCCGCGGCGTCCACGTCGGGGCAGGAGACGGCGTCGCGGAGGGTACGGACGTCGCCGTGGGCAGCGGCGTCGGGCTGGGCGGCGGCGTCGACGTTGCGCTTGGGGTCGGGGTTGATGTTTCCGTGGCGGTCGGGATCGTCGTCGCGGTTTCGGTCGGGGTCGAGGTCGAGGTAGACGTTGGGGTCGACGTTGGGGTCGACGTTGGGGTCGAGGTCGACGATGGGATCGATGTCGGGGTTCGAGTCGCAGTAGCCGTCGCGCTCGGCGTGTCGGTCGGCGTCGGCTGCGTGGCCGTCGGTTCGGGCGTGGGACTCGGTGTCGAGGTCGGAACTGCGGTGGGGAGCGTCGTCGTTGTCGGCTCGGACGTCGGCGTCGGCGTGCGAGTGAACGAGGGCGAAGGTGTCACGGTCGGTGGCGCTGTGGACGTAGCCGACCCCGTTGCGGTTGCGACGGGCGGTAGAAGCGTTGCAGCCACGGTCGCGGTCGATGTCGCGTTTGCCGTCGCTGTCGCCGTAGAAGGCGACGCCGGCGTGGCGGAGGGGGTGCCGGTCGCGACGATGCTCGCGGTCGGGGTGGAGGTGGGGAGCCCGATCGTCGTCGGCGTCGCGGCGGCAGTGTTCGTTGGCGTCGCGGTCACCGGCCCTGGCACCTTCGTGGCGCTTGGCGCCGGACTCGCCGTCGCCGGCGCCGTCTGGGTGGGCGCTCCAACCGGGCTGCTGGTAGGCGTGGGGCTCGCGGCGACGACGGTGACCCCCGCGGTCGCGACCGGCGGGCCTTCCGTTCCACGGCCCTCGGCTGTCGCGGATGCTTGGGGCGACAGGGTCTCCGTCGGCTTCGGGCTCGGCGTTGCACGCGGCGTGCTTGTGGCCGTGGCGGGGACGGGCGAAGGCGAAGCCGTGCGGGTGGCGCTCGGCTTGGCCGAAGGGCTCGGCGTCGCGCTTGGCTTGATCTCTGCGCTCGGTGTTGCGCTGGCCGTGGCGCTGTCAACGCTCGTAGCAGTCGAGCTTGGCGACGTCGTCGCTTTCGCGTTCGGCGACGGTGTCGCGCTCGGCGCGGCGACCGTGACGCCCGCGGTTGCGCCGGCCGAAGGCGACGGGCTCGCGCTCTGCTCGGCGGTCGCGCTCGGGTCAGCCGGCGGGCTTGCCCCCGCCGTCGCGATCCTCGTAGTTGTCGCGTCGGGCGGCGACGTGGTCGCGCCTCCCGTCGACGTCGGCGTCGCGCTCGCCACGACAACGGTCACACCGGCGGTGGCGACGAGAGATGTGGTGGCCGTCGGCGCCGGGTCCGGCGTCTCGGCGGAGGGCGTATCTATCGCTAGTTCGGTCGCGGTCGGAGAATTGGGCGGCGGCTCCGCGGTCGATGTAGATGGCGCCGTCGGCGTGACGGTCGGCGCGGGCGGCCGGCTCGCCGTCGCGATGGACGTTGGGGTCGGAGGGGAGGTCGGCGTCGCCTCGCGCGTGGCCGGGGAGGTCGGCGTCGCCTCGCGCGTGGCCGGGGAGGTCGGCGTCGCAGGCGGCGCCGGGGTGCGCGTAGCGGTGGCGGTCGCGGAGGCGGCACGCGTTGGTTCGGCGGACGCCGTCGCTGGGTCCGCCTCCGGCGTGTCCACCGCCTGAGCCGTGGGGAGCGCTGGCAGGTCCGCCAGTGGCATGCCAACGGTGATCGGCAGATAGATGCGCCCGCCGCCGCCTTGCGCAAGGATCACTGTTTTCCGTGCAACCGGGTTCCGCTCAACCGGGCCCGCGACCTGGAGCCAGAGCACCAGGCTCGCCGCACCAACGCCACACACGCACGCCAGCGCGCCTCGTGAAAGGCGGCCGGAACGTTTGCGTTCGGGGCGGCGGGCGGTCGATGGGGCAGGCTGCGACACAGCGACCGCGCGCCGGCGGACGGGGATACCATCCGGGCGCGCATTGGGCATGAAATCGATGCTCCTCATCGGGCTCGCCGACGGACCGGTGCGTCTGAATCCGGGGGGGGTGCCGGCTTCCCGCAACAACGACGCACGAGGCTAGCACACGTTACGGCAAGCTTGCCTGTGCAGAACCCTTCCATGGGGTAGCAAGTTGGTTACGTGGCGGACGTTTTGTATGGCGAGCAGCGCGACGTGCGCCGCCCACGACTCTTCGTGCTTGGGGCGCCCAGAGTCGCCGTGGGTCCGTCGTGGCCGTGCACGATCACGACGACGCCACCGCGCTCGTTGCCGCGATGCGCGAGCGCTAGGAGATCACGCCCAATCCGAGCGCGGCCCTCCAGCGGAAGGCAGCCTAGGACAGCTACACGGTCTAAGTCAATGCACACCCCAAACTGACCCACCGTGATCGTCCATAAGCGCCCCGCCCGCTCCCACCCTGTGGATGAGGCGCACTCGCGCAAGGCCAATGGAATCCGAGTGATCGCCGTTGCCATCGGCCCTAGAGCTCACTTGAACTGCCCCTCTCTGACGTTGTGACCACCCGAGCGGATTTGTACCAGATCGCGACCCACATTCGGCTGGGCGACTGAGGGAGACCTGGGCCCGACGGGCTCGGAGGCCACAATAGAGTACGTAGTCGCAGGGCCTCACCGCAGTGGTCCCTGCGACATCGAGGGCGGACGGCGCAGGGATCGACCGGTCTGCCCTCGTTCGCGTCCCAACGAGACGAGCGCGCCCCGAAGGACGCGCTAGATCTTGGAGTTGATTCGCCAAGTGACGTGGCTTGCTACCGGTTCCCCCAGAATCGGCTCGGCGGGCACGGGATCTCGACTGCGATCTGCTCGTAGATCGTCGCGAGGTCCTCGGGATCGGGTGCCTCATAGAAGTCGCCCGGCCGGGAGGCTATCGAGCTCAGCGCGTCGCGTTCGAGCTCGCTGCCCAAGCCAATTGTGAACACCTTCACGCCGTAATTCTTCGCATCTGCAGCCGCCGCAACCGCCTCGCTCACGGGCCGTGGGTTCGATCGGCCGTCGGTGAGCAGCACCAATACCGGCGTGTTGTCTGGGCGACGCCGTTCGCTACGCAACTCTTCGGCCGCGGCTTCCACAGCGCACGGCAAGCACGTCGTCGACTGCGTCTCTACCCGCGCGATCGCTGCATCGACCGCCGACCGATTGTCGGTGAGCGGGGTCAGTACGCGGGCATCCGCGTTGAACTGAATGATCGACACCTGATCGCCAGCGTCCAGACCCACCACGTCCACGAAGCGACGCACTGCATCGAGTGCCACAGCGAGCTTCGAGCGCGACCCACCGGCCGGCTCCCGCATGCTCGTCGAGGCGTCGAGCGCGAGGACAATGTCTGCGCGGCGGATGTTAGGCGCGCAGCGCTCGGTCAACGCGATAGGTAGGTGAATGGGATCCGGGATGCGCGTGGGAATCTTCGTTGGCGATGGCGCTGTCGTCGGAGTCCAGGTCGTCGTGGGCGGAACACTTGTCTTGGTCGGCGTCGGTGTAGCCGATGCTGGTGGTGTGGCCGATGGGCAAGCGACGTCGATTCGGACATCGCCGATACGGCGCTCGTAGACGCTGCCGGCGCTGTCGACCGCTACAGCGTGAGTCCCTTCGACGACAATCTGATCGCCGCAAATGCGTGGGATCACTGAGTACTTGGTGTCGATCACGCCCGGGCTCCCCTGTCGTTGCCACGTAATGGTGCGGCGTTGCGGGTCCCACACGGCCCCCGGCTGCAGCGTGTTTGTGACTACGCTGCTATTCGGCGAAAGAGTTGTCGTCACTGTGAGCGTGTTTATCGACGGTATCGCCTCCGAGAGTTCCATTGCGCGCAATGCACGAGCAGTGAGTGGTCCGACTTCTTCAAGCTGACGATACTCGAATAGTTGGCGGCGTTCAGACACGGCATTGTGGAACCCGGATTGCGCGCCTGCAATAGCCCAAACGTCGACGCCCTCGGCATGCAACTGGTCCGCGACCTGTTGTACGCTGGAACCATCTCCTGTATGCATTGTGGAGAGTAGGAACAAGGCGCGCTGTGTACGAGTTGCCACTGTCGGCAGTATGCGAGTCTCTCTCAAGTGATCTCGCATAGCTGCGAATGCCTGCGATGCAACCACCTCGGAAGTCCGCGGAGGCACAACATCCGTGAGCGCTAGTCTGATTGCACTCTTGTCGCTAGACACCCTCAATATCGGCTCAAGAGGGGCTTTGCCCAGCACGCTGATCCGCAAGCCATCGATGGCTGTACGCTGCAGCCACGCCCGAGTGGCATCGCGAGCTCCGTCGACCGCTGGTTCTGAATTCAGGGAGCCCTTGAATGCGAAGGCAATGGCAAGATCGCCCTTCTGGCAGTCAGATGAAGCATTCTCAGACAATTCAATGTGGCGGCCAACGTAACCCTCTAAGGGTGGAGTAGTACGGTTCAATGCAACATCACACCCTGAGAATGCCATGGAATTCTGAGAAGAGGCAGACCGGATCGTATCGCTATCAGGCGATCGCAAGAGGAGCCCAATGCACGTCGCAGCGCCCAAGAGGGCGACTCCTACTCGTCGAACTCGCGTCATTGCAGGTAATTCCTCAAGATTCTATCCAATTCGGTCGGCTACTACGCTCGCGCAACTGAGAGTCCAACGAGCCGATCCTGGTGCAGGGGTACCCCGTTCCTGCACCAGGATCGTCAGCAGGGCGTTCACAGTCGTAGGTGATGGTCACGGCCATATCTTGCGAACAGTCCAGGCTGCAGGGGAACGTGGTGTCGGTCGCCGCGAACGTCTGGCTTGTTGGACTGACAGCGCTCACCTCGAACCCACAGGTAGAATTCAATGTGTCTCCGTCGTCCACTGAATCTGTCGTATAGACGACCTCGTTGAGATGGGTCAGTCCGCCATCGTTAGTCGAGTTCACGTCAACCTTCAACACGTACGCGTGCCCATGCGTGTCTACGGAACAGCTACTGCTGTCGTCGCAGATTCCCACGGATCGAATTGGGCCGGTCAACGGAGCACAGCCTGTACATGACACAGTCCAGCCGGTGGCCGCCTTTGTCACCACTGCCGTTACGCTGGCAATAGTGTCATTGCACGGGCCTACAACTGGAGACCAACGCGCCTCAATGTCCCAAGTCTCACCAGTGTCTGGCTCGACCAGGTCATTGCTTGGAGTCTCACGATGATCGACTCGCAGGGTGGAGGAGCGAGTCGGGTCAAGGTGGCCTCATGAGGCGTGCGCAGTTCGGCACGCGGCGGCGGCCGGCGTCGGCTCGGGCAACGCGACAGAACCCAAGCCGGTCGCCACTGCGAGCGTACATGCAGACAGCAGGAAGAGAATTCGACGTAGCATCTTTGGCCTCCTTTGGCCTAGCCCCTGTCTCTTGGGCAACCTTGAAGCCAATTCAACCTACTCCACCCGCGATCGCCTTGTCAAGGGAGTGTCCCATTGTGAATCCATCGCCTGGCCGACGGTTGTCCTACGATGCTCACCGCGCTGCGGATGTCGCATGTCACGACTCTGGCGCGTGACATCGGCCAGAATTCGGATGCGCTTGCCCATCCATAGGTATCGGATGAGAGCGGCACATATTTTGTTGTGCGATTTCCTGATCTACCCGGATTGATGGCTGACGGCGAGACCGAGGAAGCAGCGCAGCTGGAGGCGGATATCGCTTTCGACGACTACATATCTGCGCGCCTCGAATGGCTGATGCCAATTCCGGAGCCGGACGCTGGTGCGGGAGACCCGGTCCGAGTACCAATTGACAGGGACTCCGAGGATCTCCTATACGCTGAAGTCGCGCAGGCGACCCAAGGACGCCGCTTCGAATCCACCGTGGCTTCTGAACTAAAAGTGGTTGCAGATGTTGCTGACACTGCTGCATGGCCGGAGCCCGGGCCCAACACTGAACCTGCGCCGAACAGCATCGAGCCAAATGTAGAAGAACGCTGGTTAGTCCCGGCATAACCCCACGGACTTTTCTAGCCGATTGGCGGCAGAAGTAGTCCGGCGCCATCGAGGGCGGACCAAGACCATTCAGGGGTTGACCGGTCCGCCCTCGTTCGCGTACCAACGCGACGAGCGCGCCCCGTAGGACGCGCTCGGACAAGGTGGTTGTCACCGACCCCCTACGGCGTCGGCGTTGGGTTGAGCGGATTCTCTTCGTCGCCGGGGTCGGGAGTTGTGGTGGGGTAGGGAGTCAGGGTGGCGGTGGCCTGGCGGTTTATCTCGTCCTCAAGCTCATCCAAGAACTCCGCAACTGACATCGCGGTGGCGAATGGTACAGGCGAAAGCCCATCGTCCGAGTAGGTCACTGGGGCTGAGTCAACTATGAGTTCCCCATAGCTACCGTACATCGTGCCATAGAAGTCATCGTACGGTGACTTTCGGACAAAGTACAGGAATTCATCCCCAACCTCATTCGTGGGATACTCAAAGTGGGAGTCCATATCGACGGGCACAGACATGGTGATGGACTCGCCCACAGTTAGCGCGCCGTTGTTCAAATAAATGGAGCCCACTTCCACTTTGTAGAACAGATGCCAATCTCGATGACCATTAAGGTCGGCTGGCCAGAGTGGGTCTACAGTAGGTGTTGGCCCCGGTGTTGGAGGGGACTCGTACCATACTGCCGTCCCAACTGCTTCAATCTCACCAACAAATACTGCATCCGCATCTTGTACCAGCCTCGGGAATTCGGGCTCAAGGATGCCGAACAGATTGGTCTCGACGCCATCGCTACGCTGAACTACTTGGACGCTGCCGGAGGATCGCTCGCGGAATCCTCTCGATGCGAAGGCAACCGCACAAATCAACGCGATCGAAGCCAACGCAATACTAGCCTTGCTGGACACGGGCCACCTCCGGGAGTCCGGGAGTCTCGTCGATTCTAGACGATGCAATGCTTTCGCTACGGCAGTGGATATCTAGTATTCACCCAACCGATATCGTGAGAAGTCATTTCTCGCTGCCCCTGACACCAATGATCTTTGGTTCCCTGTTTCATGACGCTTGAGAGACTGCAATCCGCATGATGCTTGCCCGGCACGTGCGTCAGCTCGTGCGTCATTGTCCGGCGACGAATAGAATATTCGTCCTCTACGACAACGCCTTTCTCAACCGAGCCCCCCTCGTTCCAGAACGGATGCATTGGGTTTACTTCGATCTTTGCCCTGGTCACAAGGTTCTCTTCGGCCGTACACTTCGGTTCGCTCTGTAGCCAGTGGTTCTTCTTGCAGTCGATCGCCACGCGCAATCCCGGCGGAACGACTTTCTCGCTATAGTATGATGTTGTGGCCAGTGTGAGATTCGGTTGCGCATGTCTCTCGACTCTTACATAGACAACCCCAGTTGATTGTCCGCTAGCATAACTAGCGGTTAGGTTTGTGCCATCCATGTCTTCAATGGCGCTATCCAGTGCCGTTTCCCAATGATCTCCAGAGCCGGGGTACGGGAGCTGCAGGTAAGCAGTAGTCGTAATCACCTGCAGTTCCCGATGGAGCAGATGATAGGGCCAGTCCGACCAGTAAGTGTTCTCCGCCTGAACTGGGGCGATTGGTAGTCCAACAATGAACACCGTTAACGCGATGGCCCATATGCATGCTGGAATGTAGCGCCGAGAAGTGATCATTGGTGCACCTCAAATGCCTGACATTGCTTGCACGTAGCAGAGAATAGGGCGGCTGGACGTACAAAGGTACTGCAGCAAACCAGCCGCCGAATCCCGCCGTCAATGAGTCAACCGTTCTCGCCACCGCCGATCACCCCACGCCCGCCCGACGCTCTCACCCACGCCACCCCCGCACGAGCGCCCGCACGACCTCCGCCCGCGCCTCCGCGTCCTCGGTCTCGCCCCACGTGTCGTAGACCTCCTCGATCATAACCCCCGTTGGGCGAGCGCGTACGAGACGATGCCGAGCTGAGCAAACACGCGCGCCGACAGCTCCGGCTCCGAGGCCACCATGTTGGACGCACAGGTCGCGTAGTCCGCGTAGATCTCCCCGGCCGCACCGTTCGCCGCTACCGGTTCTTCCTCGTCATCGGCAGATAGATCTCGTCCTCCGTGTCGGGATCGTCGGTCGAGGTTGGGCCCGGCGTCGCGCTGCCGCCGCCCGGTGTAGAAGACGGACCAGGGGTTGCGCTGCCGTCGGGCGGCGTCGGGGTTGCTTCGCCCGGCGTGGGCGAAGGGCCGCCTTCGGTCGGGGTTGAGCTCGGGGTCGGGGTGTCCGTCGCGGGCCGCGGGGTCGCGCTTGGGCCGCCACTGGTGGGGCTTGGTTCCGGTGTGGCGGAGGGAGGCGGCGTGGGTGTTTCGGGCATCGGCGCCGGTGTTCGGGACGGAGCGGGCGTCCACTCCGGCGTCGGCACGCCCGTCGCCGTGGCCGCTGTCGTTGCGGTCGGACCCGTCGTGGGCGTTGCCGTGGGTAATGGGCTGAACGGCACGGTTACGACATCGGCGTAGACCAACCGGTCCCGGCTGCCGGTGGTGTCGGCCGGCTCGGAGAATCCTTGGAGTTCGCGCACGACAACGCGGTAGGCCATGGATGGGTCGCCGCGGCTCGTGAGATCGCCACCCCATGTGGGCGGCCCGCCGCGCTCGGGAGTAAGGGCGACGTCCTGGACGCTCGTCCACGTGGCCAGCGGATCGCCTGCATCGGCCGCGGCAGTTTGCTCGAGGCGCGCCGTGAAGCGCACGCGGGGCGGAGGCGATGCGCTCGGCTCGGTCGGCACGCTCGGGCCGCCAACGCTCAGGCGGAAACGCTGGCTGCCTTGATCGACCAAGGAGATCTGCCGCTCGGGCGCAACCTGCGCGAAGTCGGCCAGCACCACGCGGCTGAGCTCGACACCAGGCACGCTCAGCGGCTGGTAGCGTGCAAGGGCCAGGCGGATGAAGGGGAAGTAGGCGTCGCCTGAATCGATATCAAGGTCCGCGTACCACAGGCTGCGCGTGGCGTCGTAGTGCACGTCGAAGGGCACCGCGCGCACCGTGAGCGCGCTGTCGTAGCTGCCGTCGGGGCGCACGAGTTCGGCGAGTCGCAGATCCCCCTTGGACGGGCCGCCGAGGTTCTCGAATGCGGCCACCGTGAGGCCCCTCGGGTCGGGCGCCATCCACAGCGGGTCGGCGCCCCAGCGGGTGGCGTAGGGCACGAGCGCCTCCGGCACCACCTTGGGCGTCGGCGTTGCACCCGGAATCGCGATGTCGTCGATCCCCGAATTGGGCAGGATGACGGCCAACTGTTCGCCCATCCCGCTGGAGTACCAGGGCCGGTCCAGGTAGATCCGCAGACCGGAGAGCCTGCGCCGCGTTGTGCCCGCGTCCTCCCAACGGAAGGTGGGCACGACGTAGCGCACTTCCGGCGCCATGGGACGGGCCGAGCTGGGCACGTCCACGAGGATAGGCGACGAGGTCTGCGTGAAGTGGCCGGGCTCCGCCGGCTCGGGCGGTGTGGGGAAGTGCTCCCGGAAGCGGGTCGTGGCCACGAAGCGGTACCCGACCCTGCGGCGCTTGGTGTCACCGAAGTCGTGCCGGATCGCGGCCGTGACCAAGTCCAGTTGCTCTTGGCCGCGCGCGATGGTCGGCTCCGCCACTTGGGCGCCGCGGTCGCGCGTCGTGGGGCCGCTGTCTTTGAGATCATCGATAGGCTCGGTCCACGCAGCCTGAACGTCGAGCTGGGCGGTGCTGTTGCCGTGCACCTTCACCTGGCCGGCCAACAGGGCGTCCGTCTGCCCAACCGACGTGCGCGAAGCGGCCAGGTTGGCCGGCGCGGGCTGCCACATCGGGCGTTGCACGGCATGCACCATCTCAACGCGGCGGTAGGGCGTCAGCATCCAGAAGCGGCCCTCGCGAGCACGGCGCCGCTCGTCCGGTGTGACGCTGCCGGCCGCCTCTTGGACGTAGCCGGACCACATCTCGAGGAGCTCGAGGTCGGCATCGCTGAGCACGCTGCTCACCCTGGCGCGCACAAGAGCCGCCTTCTTGAGATAGACGGTGAGCACGCCGGTGCCGGGATTCCAGGCGGGCGCCGTCTCGGCCCCCGGTCCGGCGGAGAGATCTTCCACGATGCGCAGCCGCATGGGCTGACGATCCGGCCATGTCCCGCGCCAGTACACGACGAAGCTCTCGCCGGCAGGCACGCCGGGCAGATCGCGGATGGCGACGCCACGCGAAAGCGGATCGCTGAGGTACGGCAGCTCGAAGTCGCCAGGCGGCAGCATGAGGTCGCGGCCGGCATCGCCCACGAACGCTGCGCCGGGCACCTCGGCCAAGGTGCCGTCGCGCGCCACGAACATGGCGTATGCGCTCTTGTCGACACCGTTGGCGATGTCGAACATCCCGTGCTGCTCGCACGAGAACTGCGTAGCGCGCGGGGGCGCAAGATGGCGCGTGTCGCTCGGCGCGAGCGACTCCGCCGACGCGTAGGTCGTCGCGATCACGTCCGGCGCGCTGCGGATCACCAGACGCTCGTTGCCCTCGCCCAAGGCGCGGTCCGGCTCGGCATCGGGCACCACGGCCGGATACGTGACCGGATCGTGGCGCAGGTAGCGCACCTCGGGGCTCGACCACGCGAAGGTCTTCTCTGCAGGGTCGCCAAAGCCGCGATCGTTGCCGGCCAGGTCCACGACGCGGGCCCGGAAGCGGTAGGTGCGGCCAAAGCGCAGACGCGGCAGGCTGCCGGGCTTCGCCGTGAAGTCGACGCGCAGGCGAAAGTCATCGCCCGGGGCGTTGTCCGGGGTGCTCGGCTCGTCGTTCGCGTCCACCGTCTTGCCGGGACGCGGCGCGACGAGGCTCCAGCCCACCCAGCGGGCCAGCGACTCGTGCAAGTAGAGTTCGCCTTCCTCTTCCGTGGCCCCAGTCTCGACGAAACCCTCGTCGTCCAACCCGCCCCCGGCTAGCGGGCCGTTCCCGTCATCGAGCACGGTCCAAGCGCCGGCGCGCCGACATAGCGAGCGCCAACGCTGGTCGGTCTCGTCCCACACGTCGAAGCGCCAGCCGCGCACGACGTCCTCCAAGGCGAGCGTCTCGGGTTGCTGCAGCTGCGCCACAACGCGATTGTTGCGCGTCTGGAAGTCCTGCAGCCGGAGTGCCAAGCGGTGAGCGCGTTGCGCGCGTGTGATCGCGATGCCATCCCCACGGGCGGAAGGCAGCATGGCCGTGTCTTCCACCTCGGCGAACAAGAATTGGTCGCTGCGAGCGCGCAGCAGGC
>JAJCYU010000405.1 GCA_029262755.1 Anaerolineae bacterium | reverse complement strand
GCCCGGGATGACGCGGCGGCCGCGCGCGACAGCGCGGAGGTGTTGCGTGGCCGCGCCAACCGCGACGCCGCCTGGCTCGACGAGTCGATCGCACGATTGCGTGAAGAGCATGAGCGCGCCGTCGCGGAACGTGCGTCGTCCATGGCCGAGATGGAGGCCGATGCAAAGCGCGAAGCCGAGCTGTCCGCTGCCGTTTCCGCCGGAGCGCCAGCGAACAGCGATTCCGCGATCGCAGCGGCGCGCGCGATGGTCACGGAGCGTTCCGCGGCGTTGGCCGCCACGAACGAAGGCCTGGCCGCCCGTCGGGCGCGGCTCGAGGCCGCGATGCGCGACGCGCAGGCCGCACGGGAACGGGCGGCGGACGCACGCCGTCGCGGCGAAGCGATTGCGAAGGAGATGGAGGGACTGCGCAACACCTCCGCCGCGGAGGCGTCCCCGGAGGCCGCCGCGGATCCGCTTACGACCGCCGTGCAAGCGGTCCAAGCGTCGGAGGAAGGGCTGCGCGCGGCTCGGGATTCGGCACGGGACGCATCCGGTGCGTTGGAAGAAATCCGGCGCCGCGTCGCATCGCTCGACGAACGTCTCGGCGAAGCGCGGCTCAGCGTGGCCCGTGCGGAAGACCGACTCGAGCGCCTCGCGGACCAGATCAGCGCGGACGCCGAGATCCTTCCGTTGCCGGAGGACGCTCCACGGCAGGTCACCATGGGCGAGTTGACCGGATTCGCGCTACCGGTGGTCACGGAGCTACCGAGCGATCTCGAGCATCGGATCGCGCGCCTGCGAAGAGAACTGCGTGCGATCGGCGCGATCGACCATGAGGCGCTGGCCGCCTACGAAGAGACAGCCGAGCGTCATCGCTTCTTGACCGACCAATCCGCGGATCTCGTGACCGCGGAGCACGATCTACGTGAGGCGATCCAGACGTTGGAACGCGAGATGGCGGAGCGCTTTGACGCAACCTTCGACCGCGTAGCCCAAGCGTTCCAGACCTACTTTCCGCTGCTCTTCGGTGGCGGTGAGGCGGAGCTGACCTTCCTCGCCGACGACGTGAACGACGACGGCGACGAGAACAGTACGGGCGCCGGCAACGGCAGCGCCGTGAAGGCCGGCATCGACATTCTGGCCCGACCACCGGGCAAACGAAGGCAACCACTATCCCTTCTCTCGGGCGGCGAGCGCGCGATTACGGCCGTGGCCTTGCTCTTCGCGTTGCTCGAGGTGAGCGGAACGCCATTCGTGGTACTCGACGAGGTAGACGCTGCACTCGACGAGGCCAACGTCGACCGCTTCCGCGGCTGTTTGGAGACGCTAGCCGAGCGGGTCCAAGTGGTGATCATCACCCACAATCGCGCCACCGTGCAGTCGGCGGGCACGGTGTACGGGGTGACGATGGGCGAGGACGGTGCTAGCCGCACCGTCAGCCTACGCGTGGACGAAGCCGCCTAGGCCGCGCCCGGGGCAACGCTGCCCTCTGCTCACACCAACGTAGGCGATTGGCTGCCTTCATCGCGTACCCGCCGACGATTCGCGGGTCAGAGCGCACATGAACGAATTGGTTCCCGAGGCATCGACGGCACGGTACGCTCCGAACGGCACGAATCAAGCGTATCCGTGGCTTCCGTAACGCGTTCTTAACGCTACCCCGCATCGGATAGGTTTTCTTTACGTTAACGTGTGGGAGGATGGCAACTGATCCGTGGCACGGTCTGGACCGAAAGGCCGACCGCCGCGGATGAGGAAGCGAAAGATGCCCGGCGGAGCGAGACGATGAGCCACGACGCACTATGGGGGACGAAGCGCGTGTCCTTGCGTCCTGTCGCGATCACGGCTCGGGCACGGGTGCAGGTCGCGCTTGGCATCGCCTTCGCGTTTGCAACGTTGACACACGTATCCGCCCCGGTGAACGCGCAACCGTCTGTTCCGGTCAGCGGAAGCATGGCTCTGCGCGCCGCCCATGATGCGCCGCCCGTACAGGCCGGCGACGCTCAGGTGCCGGCGCAGCGCATATTGGCGGGACCGAGTGAAAGCGAGCGCTTTTGGGCCTGGGACTTTCACACGCAGGAGTACTACACGGTCCATGCCAGCCTGCGTCACGTGAGTCCGTCCGCCTGGATCTACACCGAGGATGGCGCGGCAGTGAGCGGCTTGGCAGTGGCGAGGCTTGCCGAGACCTTTGAGGACACGGTGTTGCCGACGCTGCGCGCGCGCTACGGTCCCGAGCCGTCGCCGGGTATCGATGGTCAGGCAGCCATCACGTTGTTGATGCTGGACGTTCGGGACGGGTTGTACCATGACGCCGCGCCGCATGCCTATGTATCCGGATACTTTGATCCTGCCAACCAGCAGGCGGCGACGGCGGGCGACGGTGAGTCCGATCCACCGGAAGGTGTGCGGGCCTCGAACGGTCGCGAGATGGTGTACTTGGACGTTGCCCCCACGGATCCCGAGGGCCCCATCGTGGCCCAGACCGTGGCGCACGAGTTCGCGCATCTGATCGGTTGGTCTTACGACCCCGACGAGGACGCGTGGTTGGCCGAGGGTCTTGCGCAGCTTGCAATCCACATCACGCAACTTGGTCATCCCCGTGCCCAGATCGAGGCCTTCCTTGCCGATCCGGAAACCTCGTTGGTCACGTGGCACGGCGAGGTCCGTGACTACGGCAAGACCTACTTGTGGCTGCTGTACCTGTACGAACAACTCGACGGCGGTCGATCCGGCGCCCTGGCCCGCTGGACCCGGGATCCGTCCAACGGCATGGCGTCCTTGTTGGCCGGTTCGGATGCGCAGCGCTCCGAAAGCGTGCTCTTGCGCGACTTCGGTATGGCCATTCATGTCGATGCCGATAGTCACGGTGATGGGCGGCTCGGATTTCGGGCGCTACGAATCGACAGCGGTGCAACACCGGGCGGGCCGGCATTTGCCCCCCCCTCTGCGCGACGACACGGCCCGGACGATTGGCCTGTCCAGGGCATCACGGAAGAGCTGCCTGCCTGGACCGTGCGCGCCGACGCCTTCGCTTCGGGCGTCAATCTTGATATCGAGTGGGCGCCGGCCGGTCCAGCCTGCCTCGGCGCCGCGTGGCGAGAGGCCGCGGGCCGCGGTGAGGCGGATCGCTTCGAGCCGGTGTGCATGGAGGCCGCGCGACCCGGTGGCTGGCTCTTGCGGCTGGACGGAAGCCATACGCGATTGCGCACCGTGATCACGCATGTGGCGGATGCGCCGCTCGCCGTGCGTTTGACCGCCGGTCCATCGGCACGGGTTCAGGGTCTCGCGAGCCGCATCTTCTTACCGATGGGACTGCGTCGCTGAGGGTGCTGCAACACCCCTCTGCCACCTTTGAATCGTTGGACGTACGCCGCCCGCCCATATATGATCGCATCCTCACGCTCGGTGCATTTTTGCGCGCTCCGGGCGTAGATTCATGAACATGTGGATCGATCTCGGAATCAATCAATCGGGCAGGAGTGGACGATGACGACATCCCTAGGCCGACGCGTCACCGTATGGGTTCTGGTGCTCGCGGGCCTTGTGGCAGCACCGTGGCGGGTTTCCGCGGCGCCTGTCGCACAGCCGATGGATCTGTGTACCAACTCAGCGATCACGACCGATCGCCAATTTACACAGACCCTAACCGTACCGCCAGGCGACTACGTTGCGGATTGCGCGTTGACGGTCGCTGCAGGCGCCACCGTTAATATTCCGGCCGGCGTGAACATCGCCTTCGGCGAGCTGGGCACGATGCGTGTGGAAGGCCGGCTCGAGGTCAGCGGCGCTCAGGCCGGCGACGTTACCTTCACGTCGGATGACGCCGTGAAGGCCAAGGGCCAGTGGCGCGGGATGATCGTCGTCGCGGAAGCGTCGGCCGACATCCGAGGGCTCAGCATCCGCTACGGCGGTGTGCGTGGCGCTTCGATGATCGAGGCTTCGGGTCCGATCTCCATCAGCAACTCCTCGATCCTGGACGGGGAAGGAAACGGCATCGATCTGCGCGGGGTCAACGCAACCTTGGATGGCGTCCAGATTGAGCGGATGACCAAGAAGGGCGTGCT
Source organism: Anaerolineae bacterium (assembly GCA_029262755.1). Classification (GTDB taxonomy): domain Bacteria; phylum Chloroflexota; class Anaerolineae; order Epilineales; family Epilineaceae; genus JAJCYU01. Next base: position 1,728 of record JAJCYU010000405.1, on the reverse strand, counting down.
CATCGCATTGCATCGTGAAAACGCCACCACCGTCGCCATCCGCAACTCCTCATTCCGCGATATCACGGAAGCCGCCGTCGAGTCGGACGCCTCGGTTCAGCTCGCGCTTGCGGGCAACAGCGTCCGCGATGCGGCCATCAACGGCGTTTCGCTCAAGTCCGGGGTTGTCGAACGGCCTCTGACGTTTGTCGGCGGCGATATGCCCTACGTGATCGCAGGCAACCCAACGTTCAAGGCACCGGTGACCGTCGAAGCGGGCGCGGTGCTGAAGTTCAACGAATTCTCCAGCCTACGCACCTTGGATGGCGGCAGCCTCATCGTGGCGGGCGAAGAGGGCAATCCGGCCTACTTCACGACCATCACCGATGACGAAGCATGCTTGTTCGCCGGCGAAGCTGATCCACGCATCACGTGTGACACCGGTAACGATGGCGACAAGGCCAGAGAGCGCGGTGCTTGGAATCGCGTCCAGGTATTTAACGGATCGTTGCCTGGTTCCATTCGGCATGCCGTGATGCGCTACGGCGACCAGGGCATGTTGTCCATCGAAGTGCAGGGCTACGTCGTCGAGAACCTCGTCGCCGAGAAGGCCAAGCGCATCGGCGTCGCCGTGAACAACGAGGGAGGCAAGGTCGAGGGTACGTACTTCACGATGCGCAACTCGACGATCAGCGACAACACGGAGATCGGGCTGGAGCTCGACGCCCGTGGCCCGTACGAGGTTTCCCTCGAAGGCAATACGTTCAGCGAGAACACCATTGCGGTCGACGCGAAGTCGGACGTCGAGCTGATGGTCTCGGGCAACACGTCCGAAGGCGAGGGCCTCAACGGCTACCGTCTGAGCGGCGACATGACCATCGCCCATGAGTGGCGCGCGGGCGATCTGCCCTTCGTGCCCGCGGAGACGATCAAGCTCACCACAGCCGGGACTACGCTGACCGTGCAAGCGGGCGCGGTCGTGAAGTCCTTGGCCAACGGCGCCATCGACGTCTCACGCGGCCACTTGGCGGCCGGGGGCGAAGGCGGAGCCCGCACGCTGTTTACCTCCGTCGAGGACGATGCGTGTTCTTCGACGCAGGACGACGGCTGCGATACGAACGGAGACGGCGCGGCGACATCCGGCCGCGCCGGCGATTGGCAGAGCATCACGATTCCCGACATCAGCCGCGGCGCCATGCTGCGCAATGTCGAGATTCGAAACGGAGGTCGCCTCGGCCGGGGTCAGATCGTCATTGAGTCCGGCAACGTCAGCGTCCTCAACAGCAGCATCCATCACGGTGAAGGTCCAGGCTTGTTCATCGAGCTGGCCAACCCGACGATCGACGGGAATGAGATTCACTCCAACGGCGTCGGCAGCAACGGCGGCGCTGGAATCGAGATCGAGTCGAAGACCATCGAGCTCAAGGTCGGGTTCACCAATAACAGGATTTACAACAACAACGGCGGCGCGGTCGAGATCGACGCGAACGTGGAGCTCGCTCTCGACGGGACCAACAGCACGGACGAGCCGGCCGGTTTTGACGCGGATCCGCGTCAGAACCAGCTAAACGGCATCGTAGTCGACGGAACCATGACGCGTGACACCGTGTGGCGAAGCGGCAACCTACCCTTCGTCGTCCAATCCCTCGTCCGCGTGGACAGCACCTCAACCCTGACGCTCGAGCCCGGCGTGCGCGTGAAGTTCGGCGACAAGGGCAAGGTCGTCGTGAGCAGCGGCACCATCCACGC
>JAJCYU010000404.1 GCA_029262755.1 Anaerolineae bacterium | reverse complement strand
CGAATCCGCACCGCGGTTGTGTGCGCACAGACCACCAACATGCGGCGGGCTGCGGCACCCGGCAACGTAGGGCTCGATGCGGGCGAGGCCCACCTACCTCGCCCGAGCGTCGTCCACGTCTCCCAGTTGGCAACACTCGACCGCGCGCAGCGGGACGCGTGGATCGGCCGCGTTGCTCCACATCGCGTGCGCCAGGTGGTGCGCGCCATCCTGCTGGTGGTCGTGCCTGGCGAGGTGCAGCGGGACGCGTAGCGTTGCGCTTCCGGAACGGACCGCGACGTGCTAACCCAGGGTGCTCCTATCGGTCCGTTCCAGAAACGTGGTGAACGTGAACTAGTCCTCCGAGGAAAGGTGCGGCAGGTGGAGGTGCGGCGCTTCGGTTGCCGTCGGGGGCTCGCTGGTCTCGGTGGGGTCGATCGGCGGGGATACGGTGGCCGTCGGGCGGCCGGGCGGGCCGCCGGGGGGACCACCGGGCGGGCCACCGGGGCCGCTGGACGCGCTGGCGTCGCAGGGCTCGTCGGGGACGGCGCCGTCGAACGCGCAGCCGTACTCGCCGTGGAAGCCGCTGAGGATGGCGTTGCTGCCTGCCTCGCCGGCGTGGTAGTGGTAGCCGCGGGTCGCGTCGCTGTGGCCGCCGTTGGCGTCGAGATCGGTGGGCGCCTGCCCGGCCTCGTCGAGGCGGGCGTGTAGGCCGTAGCCGTCCAGCGCGTAGCCGATGAGCGGCGCGTGGCCGTCCTCTGATGACACCTCGTAGGTGCAGCCGGTGTGCGCGTGGTAGTGGTAGCCGGCCACCGGGTTCACGTGGCCGCCGCAGTCGTCGAAGGGCGCCAGCGTGTGGGCGCCGAGGATGGCATCCGTGGGTGCGGGCGGGTCGAAGTTGACGCCGTTGAAGGCAACGCCCACCGCCGAGCGGCCGAGGCTGGAATCGCGCTCCAGGGGCACGGGCTGCTTGGGGATGATGTAGGTGTGCACGACGTCTTCGCCGAGGTACTCCAGCAAGCACTGCACACAGTGGTTGCGGTAGGCCTCGTCGACATCCGGGCGGGCGGCGGCGGCGCAGGCCTCCGCGGAACGCGTGACGCGGATGCTGCCGTCGTCCTCGTGAAGCTTGAAGGCCGGATCGTCGTAGAACGTGGCGAGGTTGGCGATAAAGGGCCCATCGACGTCGTGGACTTCACCGCCCTCGAGCCAGATGCCCCCCGCCTCGGCGGAGTCGGTGATGGTGTCCGGGCACCACGGGCCGGCGTCGTGGTCGGTGGGGATGGAGGAGACCACGATCCGGTAGCAGGTGCTTTCCGTGCCGCCGGAGAGCGTGCAGGGTTCTTCCGTGATCGCCTGAACGAGTCCGTCTGCGAGGAAGAGGGAGGGGTCGACGCCGGGTTCCTGGGCGACCTCCGCTGCGGCCAAACGGCCGGTGACGGGGGGCTCGACCGGGAGGCCGCAGCCGGCGAGAGGCGCGAAGGCAATCAGGGCGAGGAGCGCGACGAGGACAGGGCGGAACGAATGCATGGGCGGATCTCCGGGGAGCGCCGATTCGGCGGTGGGATTCGTCTTGGCGTGGGCGACGCGCTCAGCGGCACGTCGGTACGGTGGTGTGTCGGCAGTGTGCCGGTCCGTCCGTACGCTCAGACAGTGTGGAGTATCGACCGCGGTGCTAGTCATCCCCAAGGGGGGCGTAAGAATTGTGTTGCGGATGGGGGGATGCCATTCCGCCCTGCAGCGCCGCTGAAGCGAATCAGAAGAGCGGGGAGGTCGGCGAGGCGGGGCGTGCGGGCGCTACTGCTACTTCCCTCCTCGGAGCGAACCACCGGCGCGGCGCAATGGCTTCCCTACTACCCGCATCTCCAAGCTGGTTGGACTACTAGCGCCTATCGTCGTGCCCAAGGCAGGAACGCCTGGCCTACCGGGTCCCTGCTTGCGATGGCGGTCGCGGTTGCCGTTGCCGTGGCGGCGGGGGTCCGCGTTGCGATGGGCGGCCATGGGGTGGGTGGTTGGAAGACGAGGCGCCGGCCGCAGAGGTCGAAGCCGCTGGCGGGAACGGGCAGGAATCGAGCATCCGCGCTGTCCGGGATGGCGACGGCGAGGGCGGCGTGGCTTCCGAGACCAAGGGCCGGATCCGTGGTCGGGTCTTCCGCGGGGTTGGGACGCCGCAGCATGACCGCGGCCAGCGAGACAGGGTTTGGTGCGTCGGCGCCCGCGCTCGCGTCACGGTGGTTCCATGTCGAGGCGCTGATCACAGCGCTTCCCCGGAAGCCAGGGGCGATGAAGCCCCAATTCGCGAGGTCCACGAATTCGGTGGCGCCCCTGTCTAGCCGGACGCACACCACGTCGAGCAGGCCGTTCGTGTCGAACAGTAGGACCGCCGCGTTGGTGTGGCCCGGTGTGCGCGCCGCGTTCATGACGGCCAGCTCGTGCGAAAGGTCCGTGGCGCGGCCGAGTTGCGGAAGCGCGAGTAGGCCGCCAGCATCCGTTGCGCGCGTAGCCGTAGTGCGGACAGAGGCCGCGGTGTAGGCGAAGGCATCGCTCGCGGCGTCGCCGAATTCGTTTCGCCATGCGACCACGGAGGCGGCGATGGACGGTGCGGCGCCGTCCGCCCAGTCGGCCGCCGAACTCTCGATCCGCATGGAGCCGATCCACATACTCGGTCCATCGGTCAGCGCGTCGAGGTCGAAGCGACGAACCTGCCGCGCCGGCACGCGCAGCGACGCGGTTAAGGTAGTCCGACCGCCTCGACTGAGGCCCGTCAGTTGCACCTCCGCCGCGCGATGTTCGTCGAGATTCTGGACGTGAATTCTGCTAGACCAGCGATCGATGCCCCGCAGGACGATGGGGGCGACGAGCGAGGTAGTCGCCTCGTCCGGCCACGGGCTCATGCCCGATGCGATGCCCGCGGGGACCGCTCGGACCGTGTGGAGTCCCTCGTTGACCATCCGCTCCGCCCAGATCGCGAGCGGCGCCGTTCCTTCCACCTCGATGGCTCCGGTGAGCACGCCGTCCTTCGCGCACGACCCGAGGTCGGCCCGCCAGCTCTCGCCGAAGGCAAGCGTGCTCCGATGGATGACGCAGGGTTCGGTATCGGTGGTCTGCCCGTCCTGGGGTGTCGGACGAAACACGACGTCGACGGACGCGCACAGCGCGCCCGCGTTCTGGATGTAGAACGTAGTGCCTGTAGGGGTCACAGGGGACGCGACAGCGAGGGGCACGGCGTAGCGATAGCTACGCTCAGCGCTTGCCACATCCAGCCCGGCGTCCGTAGCGGGGACGCCGGCTACGCTGCCCCGGCGAACCGGCGCATCCCCGCCGGGGAGCGTGCATGTGCGGTGGAGGGTGGCCGCAAGCGGGGCGCCGGCGGCGCGTTCCATAGGCACGCCTGCGTATGCTTCGCCCGATAGGAAGGCCTGGTGGAACCGCCAATAGTCATTGAGGTGGTCGCCCACCCGAAGAAAGAACAAGGTCTCGCACAGATAGTCTGCGGCAATATCGTTGAAGCCGAGGTCGACCCCGAGGGCGTACAAGGTCTGTGTCGAAAAGGATGCCAAGACCATGCTGTGAGCCTCGTCCGGCAGCTGCGGGCCCGCGAAGGTCCAGGAGCCGCCCGGGGGAATGACGCCCGAGCATTCGATCGTGAATGGATCCGCCGCTTGCGGTGGGCACAAGCCTGGGTTGCCCCATCCGATGAGCGTCGCCTTTGTCGGCTCGTGCCCCACGTTCTGCGCTACGACGTTCCACGAGCAGTTCGCGGATCCACCGCCCGGCAGCCAGACGATACGCGAGCCGGCACGCATGGGGGCGAGCGGATCGACGATGTCCGCTGGGTGAGCGGCGGGAGCGGCGGCAAGCGGTGCAGGATGCACCAGGCGGCCAACCCGCTCGTCGGACGCGGAGTCGAGGCCGGCAAGCAGGCCCAGCACCAGGGCCACGCCGTAGAGACCTGCGGAACGCCGGCGTTGCCACCGGGCGCGGTCGCGTCTGGAATGTACGTGTCCGGCCGTCGCGGCGGTCATGCCCGTGTTGGCTGCCGCATGCGCGTTGCGGAACGGGCCGCGAAGGGCCCCGAACTGGGGAGCTTCAGTAGCAGGCAAGCGATCATTCATGGGAACAGCGTACCGCGTCGGGACGCGGAGTGCTACCCCTTGCCGGTTGTGGCCTGTAGCTCGACGCCGCCCAAGAAAGCATGCAGGTTGAGAGTGACGTCACGTGTGACTACCAGCTAGAGACGGACCATCGGGTGTGCCGGCCTGCGAGCCACCTGTCGCGGTCAAATGCGCTGCGTGCGTGATGGGGAGAGGGTCTTCCTCGGGCAGGAGGGTGCACGCGACGTACGCGAATCGCGTGCACCAGTCCAGCAACACGGCAGGCGTCGGCCACCACGGCTTCCGCCGCCGAAGGCGGATCGGCGTGTGGCGTGGTGGCCGAGCCTGCAACTCCTACCTAGCCGTCCGACGCCTCATTGAGCAGGCGGGGCAGGAACAGCCCCGATGGCGGCGGTGGGGGTGTTGCCGTGGGGGTGGGTGGCACGGGGGTGGGGGTCCACTGGTCTTCCGGGAGGCGGATGTTGCTGCAGCCGCCGGGACCGCAGGTGTAGGCCTGGGTGCCCCACTCGGGACCGGCGTACCAGCCGCCGAAGGCTGCCCCGAGGTCGCGCTGTGGCGTGAAAGTGCCCTCGGCGAGGCGCCAGGTGCCCTCTTCGGGGATTAGGGTCCAGGTGGCGGTCTCGACGACGTGCGGGACGGTGCCGGCCTGGAGGGTGGCGCTCATCGAGATGGTCAGGGTGGTGGGTTCCGTCGACTTGATGGGGATCGACCAGCCGCTGATGTCGTGGCGGAGCGCGGACAGCGAGCCGGTAGCGATCTCTGCGCCCGACGCGTCCACGGCCCATAGGTCGATGTCGACCGGGAGGAAGCCGTCGTTGGTCAGCTGTAGGACGAGGGCGTCTTCGGTAGGTGTGGCGGAGGCGAGTTCGACGTTGGGCGTTGCGGCGAGGAGCATGAGCGCGAAACTGCGCCAGCGATCGGCCCAGGTGACGATGTCGGACGGCGGGGGGTTGAAGCTTGCGCCCGTGCTGTTGGCGATGGTGTAGGTCAGCGCGCCGGTCTTCTCGAGCGACAGGGTGCCGTCGCCGCCGTAGACTTCCGGCGAGAAGGCGTAGATGCCGCGCTTGCCGTAGAGCCAGTCCATCGTGCTTCCCGTTGCGCCGTAGAGGCCGCGGGCGGTCCAGACGTGCGGCGAACCGGGGACGCCGTTGACCTCGGTCAGCTCGCTGCCCTTGCGGCCCAGGCGCTCGAAGAGCTCCGCGTCC
>JAJCYU010000403.1 GCA_029262755.1 Anaerolineae bacterium | reverse complement strand
TCGGCATCCGCGCTCGATGACCTCGCCCGTCGAAATGTGCGGGTCGTGGTGACCGTCGATTGCGGGATTCGAGCCTCGTCCGAAGTCGAGCACGCCAACGCCCTCGGCCTCGATGTCATCGTTACGGACCATCATGCCCTGCCGCAGGACCTTCCCAGCGCCTTCGCCGTGATCAACCCGAAACGCCCGGACTGCCGCTACGGCGATGGCAATCTGGCCGGCGTGGGGATGGCGTTCAAGCTGGCTCAGGCCTTGATCCGTGTCGCGACAAAGGCGGACGGCGCTCCACCGCCCATCACGGAAGAGGACCTGCTCGATCTGGTTGCCGTGGGCACGGTAGCCGATGTCGTGCCGCTCGTCGGGGAGAATCGCTCGCTGGTGCACCGCGGGCTGCGAACGCTGCGCGAGGCGCGCCGCCCCGGCATTCGCGCGCTGCTTGCCGCCGCCAACCTTCCGTCGGCGCAGGTGGATAGCCGCGGTATCGGCTACGTGATTGGACCGCGCATCAATGCGGCTGGGCGCATGGCGGATGCGGAGATCGCCCTCCATGCCCTCCTCGCCGAAGAGCCGATCCGGGCGGGCGAGCTCGCCCGCGAGTTGGAACAGCTAAACGTCGATCGGCGTGCGGCCACGGAAGTTGCGCAGGACAAGGCCGAAGCAGCCCTGGCCGAAGCGATTGAAGCCAACGCTCCGTTTCTCGTATGGTCCTCCGCGGACGTGGCCGTCGGCGTCATCGGCCTCGTCGCGGGACGACTGGCGAACCGCCACTACCGTCCCGCCGCTGTGCTGCGCGTCGAAGGCGATCTGGCGCGCGCCTCCTTGCGTTCGATCGAAGAACTCGACCTCGTTGCTACATTGTCCGAGTGCGATGACCTTCTCGAACGCTGGGGCGGCCACGCGCGAGCGGCCGGCCTCACGGTGCGCACGGAACGTATTCCTGCGCTCACCGCACGATTGAGCGAGGTTGCCCAACGCGCGTTCGCCGATCGTGAGCCCCGCGAGAGCCTGGCCATCGACGCGGAGGTTGCGCCGGCCCGGATCGATTGGGCGTTGCATGAACAGATGGAAGCGCTGCAGCCCTTCGGCCAGGCCAACCGGCAGCCGCTGTTGCTTGCAAGAGATGTGCGCGTGTTGGGCAAGCGGACGGTCGGCAACGGCAAACACCTGCGCCTGACGGTGTCCACGGGCGCCGGCTCCACGGGCGGGATCTCCTTCGGCCAGGGCGATCGGGCTGCGGCCATCGGAGATCGGCTGGACATCGTGTTCGGGCTCAAGGTCGACACGTGGCGCGGCGAACGACGCCTAGAGATGGACGTGCGCGATTTCTCGGCGCCGGGAGCCGCCCCCTTCGCAGAATGAGCGCGCGCTTCACCCTGACCGCGGCGCTCATGCTCGGCCAGGCGCTTGCGCTGCTTTCAAGCCGGCACGACGCAAATCTGCGGGACGTGAGCACGGCGGGCCGTGCTCGGCCCGGAGTAGTCACTCGATTGCCATCGCGACCGGCCATTCTGAGTCCCGGAGCGCAGCACGTCCGGACCAGCTCGCGACGATCCAGCCCTGGGCTGCCATCTCTAGCTCAAGTCGCCCGAGCCCGAGCGTTTGCGTCACACACTTCAGCGCCACCGACCTCTGCGTCACAAACCTCTGCGTCACAAACCTCTGCGTCACAGACCTCTGCGCCCAGTGCTCCGCCCGCTCCCTCCCTACCCGCGCCTGCGGTCACGATCACCCCCGTGGCACAGGCCACGGTCGCTGCGCACGCCGCGCGTGAGTCAGCGAGCCGCGGTGATGGCTTCGAGCATGTCGCGGCGCTGTGGTCCCATGACGATACCCCGCTCGCCCATGAGGTCACCTTGTTTCGCCACCGCTTTGCGGTGTTCGTCGATACGCCCGCGGCGGAGCTGCTGATCTGGGCCGACACGCGCTACGACGCCTGGTTGGACGGTGTCTCGCTCGGACGCGGGCCCGCCCGGTTCTCGGCGACTTGGCGCAGCTACGACGTCCTGTCGCTTCCGGATATGTCTGCCGGCGAGCACGTGCTCAGCGTACGCGTGCAGTGGGCGCCAAACCAACGACGCTCCGCCTCCGGTCGACCGGTCCTCGCTGCCCGTGTGCAACGGCGCCCGGCCCCCAACCGACCACGCGAGCGCCACGTTCTGGCCCAAACCGGGCCGGGTTGGCAGGTAGAGCGCAGCACGGCGTGGCGCAGCGACGCCGTGCCACTGCACGCTCTGGGACTTATAGGCCCAAGCGAAGTACTCGACTTCCGATCCCTCCCCGTGGACTGGATCAGCCCCGCCTTCGATGACGAAGCCTGGCAGCCGGCAACGATCATATCGCCGGCGCTGACCGCCGCGGAAACGCGCTTCACCAGGCGCTACGTCGCGCCCTTGGTAGCGGCGCCGATCACACCGAGAGTCATCGAGACGGGACGCCTCTCGCCCGATGCAGTGTTGGTTCAGTTTGAAGCCGCAACCGAACGCGGCGCGGACGACGCGGATGACAGCCCCAAGGCCGGCACGGCGATCGCTAAGGCCTCCGTCGACACGGACTTCTTGATTGGAAGCGACACGGTGATCGCCGGCAACGGAGCCGACGATGGCGAGGCACAAGACGCGCTCGGCGCGATCAACACAGTCGATGGGGACGGGAACGGGGACAGGCCCAGGGACAGCGAGGTCGAAGCGATCGATACTTCCAGCGCAGCAGTCGCGGCCGCTCCGACCGCTGCAGCTGCTGAAACCGCTGCAACTGCTCCAACTGCTGCACCCGATGCGACCTTAGCGACCAATGCGATCGCTACGACCATTGCGCCGTCTTCGACAGACGCGGCCGGCACCGTTGACCTCGATATCGCGGCTACCACCGCTCGTTCCCGGCAGCATCCCGGCAACACGGTTGCGGGCGTATTCACCACAACCCTCGTTGTGGGTTCACCGCAAACCGCCACGTTGCGCACGCTACTTGCTCCCGCTGGAGGCCTATCGCTCGGCGATTCCGGCTCGGTGCCGCCTGAAGAGTGGCATGCACCGGCCACGACCGTCGACGGGATTCCCGTGGCCTGGTCGAGCGCGGCGCCAAGCGCTCGCAGCGCTTCGCCCGCGAACCTCCCGCCGCTAGGCGAAGCAGCGCACCCGCTGATGCCGGCCAAGGATGCGACGCGGGATCACGTAACGGCCACCGTGCCACTCGCGGCCGGCACGCACGTGTTGCGTATCGAGACCCTGCCGGCCGACGGCCTTCCGCTCTCCATTGCACCGGCGAGTCTGGCGCCTGAGGTTGCGCCCGGCGGGGCTGTGCGCCATCCAGGGCGCCGTTTGTTGTTGGCGAATCCCGTACACGATCGGGCTGAGGACAACAGCCCTCCCCTTCTTGAGACGGCGGGCTTGCCCGATCGCGGTGTCCGCGTTTTTGCAATGGAGGACGGGCTAGCCGTCGACGTCTTGCACGCTCCGGCCTACGTTGTATTGGACCTGGGTCGAACGCGTCTCGGTCGGCTGGACGGAAGCGTGGAGGGACCGGCAGGAGCGACGATGGATATCGGCTGGGACGAGCGGCTGACGGGGCCGGGCCGCTGGCCGCTACCGCACCCGGGACGCTTGCACGCCGCCTGGAGCCAGGTCGATACGGTCGTGATGGACGGCCGCTATCGGCCCCTCAACGGACTGGACGAGCGCGCGGGGCGCTACGTGGTGCTCGCCTTTTGGAACGAGGGCGTCCGCGTCCGCGGCCTTCGCGTGCTGGAAGCGCGAGCTCCGCTGCGCCTTCGCGGATGGATTCGCAGCGGCGACCCCGAGCTCGACCAAATGTGGTCCGTCGGCGCGGAAACGGTGCGCGCGAACACCACCGACGTGCATGCCGATCCGTGGCGCGAACGCGGAATGTGGTGGGGGGACGCCTGGGCAACGAACCGCGCCGCGGCCATCGCGTTCGGATCGGACGACGCGCGTCGCCGTGGACTGCGGCTCATGGCGGAGCCGCTCGCCGCAGGTAGGCTGGTCGGCTTCGCGCCGCGCGGGGACGGCTCTCGCCTACCCGACTATGCTCTGCTCTGGCTACTCGACCTCCACGAACACGTTCAGCTCAGCGCAGACGTTGCCTTGCTCAAGGAATTGTGGCCCGCCGTCGTCTCGGTGATCGATCAACTCGAACTCCGACGCGTCGACGGACTTCTCGATCTACCGCCGGGGCCGTGGCCCGAAACCTCCTTCTTGGACTGGGCAGCGGGCCGGACACGCTTCGGGGCCTCCGCCCCGCTCAACGCGCTGTATGAAGCCGGTCTGCGCGCGGCAGCAGACCTTGCTGCGGTGCACGGTGCGTCGGACGCTGCGGAGCAATGGACGTCCGACGCGGAGCGAGTCAAGCGCCGCCTCCGCGAAACCCTGTGGCAGCCGGCTGCGGGACGCTTCGCAAGCACCATTTCCGAGAATCACCCTGTAGCGCCCAGCGCGCATGCGCAGGCGTGGCCACTCGCCACGGGGCTTGTGCCGCCCTCAGAGCAGGCCGCCGTAGGCGACGCGTTGTTCGAGCTGCTCGATCCGGGCATGCCGGCGCCGGGTGGGCGCGATTTACCGGCCGTAGAACTCTACGGCTTTCATTGGGTGCTCGAGGCTTGGGGGCGAGCGGGCCAGGTGGACCGCGGTCTCGCGGCACTTCGTCGGTGGCACGGCCCCCTGCTCGAACGCGGTCTCGCCACGTGGCCGGAGAGTTGGACCGCGGACACGCGCTGGGACGCATCGCTGTCCCACGGTTGGTCCGCTGCGCCCACCGTGTTCCTGACGCGCTGGCTGCTCGGCGCGCGGCGATCGGGTCCGCGCACGTGGCGCGTCCGACCAGGTTGGAGCGGCCCGCAAGTCATGGAAGGCGCGTTGCCGCTCCCGGAGGGCAGCCTAGCGGTTCGATGGGTCCGGGTCGGCTGCAACGTCGGCATTGTGGAGATCGACGCGCCGTTCGGGACGCATGGCGCCCTTGAACTGGAGGCCGCGCAGGATCAGCGCCTGTGGCTGGATGGTCGACCCATTCTGCGATCGAAGAACGGCAAACTCGGTACCGAGCTGCCCTCCGCCTTGGCGACCGGCAACAAAGCTCGCAGCGAATTCGCAGCCAGTAGTAGTAGTAGTAGTAGTGGCGGCGGCGGCGGCAGCGGCGAAAGCAATGATGATGGCGAAAGCGACCGCACGACCGCGCGCCTGCACGCTCAATCTGGTATCGACCACTCCAGGCTAGCGATCCTGCCACCGCTCGCTCCGCCGGAGGCAGATCTCGATGTGGACCCCGGAGCGATGATCATCGTTCCGCTGAACGGCGGTCGTCACCGGATCGTTGCGCAGCCCCTCGGACCAGAGCGCTGCAGCCCTTGAGCCCTTGAGCCGTTGCCATACAACAACCGTTTGATCCGTGCCGCGTTGCAGAGCGTGAGCCGGTCCGTCCGCGGAGCTAGTCGTCCGTCGGAGGTGGCATGGTGGCGGCGACCTCACCGCAGTACACGAATTCGTCGAGCCAGCTGCGGTAGTAGTGGCGGGTGCCGTCCACGATAAACACGTGTTCCAGGATGATCTTCGGCAGCGCATCAAAGCCGGTGCCTGAGGAGCGAGTCCCCGGAGGATCGCAGCCCAAGGCGGGCACCTCGACAACGCCGGCACGGTCGAGGCTAATCGTGCTCGTACCGAATCGCTCCTCGAGGTCCAGCCGCATCGCGTCCAGCGCGTCACCGGCCAGCATGCGTAGTCCCGCGCCGCTATCGCGGCCGGGATCACAGCGCACGACGATGGGCGTACCGGAACGGCCGCGATCGGTGTGGTAGATCGCAGCCTGATCTTGGAACGCCAACGTCACCCGAAAGCCCGGCGTCAGCACCGGCATGTACATCGCGTCAGGACTTGCGCAGCCAAGGCTGCTATCGGGCCACGTCACCTCTTCGACCCGGGCGAAGCCGATGTCCGCCGGTTCAAGACCCTTGTCACGCGCCAGGGCGTCGCGCGCCGCTAGAACGGCCGGCTCTTCCAAGAGTTCGGCCGGAACCGGCGCAAGCTGCGATGCCGCTCCTAGCGAAGATCCGCCGGAATTCGGCTGGATGCCTTGTATGGGCTGCGAAGCGTCTTCGATGATGCCGAGGCGGGTGTCTTGCGTCGCGGCAGCGAATGGCGAAGGCACGGCCGCCGCGTCGTCGATGGACTCCGATGGCGGTCCGCTGCACCCCACAATGAGGAACAGGCCCAACACGAGCATCGTGGGTCCCACGGAACGTCGGTAGAAATTCGATTCGGAAACGGACAAGACGGACATGGCAACCCAACTCCAAGGGGGGCGCTCGAGTAACGCGCGCACCAAGTGTAGCGACTGGCCGAGCGATGATGGGCCAACGTTTCGCGACACGCGCGCGCTTCAACGCAACGAGCGAGATATGCCTACAACGTCAGTCGGAGCCCCACGGTTCCTCAACCTCGGGCAAGCAGCCGGGTCCGCGCAACGACCAGATGACTTCACCTCCGTCTTCCCGAAGCGTGAGCCCATCGCTTTCGACAACCCACGCGGCCCGGTCCGATTGGCGAACACCCACGGCAGCGGGAGGAAGCTCGGTCCAGCGTCCGTCCTCGCCGAAACGACGAGTCGCCGTGGGCTCAAGCCAAAGGTCGGCATCTCCGCCACGTCGAGTTAGAAACGTCTTGATGCGCGGTTCCATCAGCGCGAGCCCATCTCGCCAGGCCCAGAGCGATTCCGCCAACTCCGCATGACGTGTCAATCCTGCCATCACGGGAACCTGACTCGAGACCGCAACGTCCGCCTGTATCGGTTCTGATTCCAATTCGATATCGGCGGTGTCTGAAGGGCCCCCGGTGATTCTTGGCCGCCACGTCCACGCATGCACGGGCGCAGGTTGACCGGCACCGACTACGACGAAGCCGATGGAAGCATCTGCGGCTGTCCCTGCGAGCATCACGTTCGAAGGAAGGTGCGCGCTGTTTGGGTCGGGTTGTTCGGGCTCTGCACCTACTTCTTCGAACGAGAGTGCGTCCACGACCGCGCCGTCCGATGCCCGCACTACGGTGAGCGAACCCTCCGAACGGTCCATCACGACGAACACCAGGTGTGACCCGTCTGGGAACCACTGGGGTTGAGAGCCGAACGCTTCCCAGCGGGGCACGAAGGGCTGATCCAGTAGGCCCCGCGTCTCCGGCGCACCATCATCTGCAGCGCCGCTAGCTGCTGCCACGATGCCTGGCGCATCAAACACGGCAATCCGTTCACGGCCCTCGGCGGCCCCACGCACGACAACGGAACTACCGTCCGGCGACCAACCCTCGGATGGTGCATGAAGGCTCTGCCAACCGTTCGGCTCCCACCGCGCAAGGACACCGATGCGGCCCATGCGAGCGCGGTCGCGATCGACCACGGCGCCGTGCCATTCGGCTCGTCGCAAGCCGCGCGAGAGTCCCGCGGCATTCCAGACCAGCTCATCGTCTCCCCGCCAACGTAGGCAGCAGTCGAACCGAGCAGGAAACCCGAGCTTGTCCGGCACGTTTAGCGTTCCGTCGCCCTCAATCCGGGCCAACACGATCCTCCCTTCCGCGATCCCTCGCCGCGGTGGACGGCAGGCCACGGCTACGATCGAGCCGTCCGGGGAGACGACGGTGCCGGCAGCAATCTCGCTCGCCGAGCACATCGCGCTCCGCAGATCCACGGGCTGCCCGAGAGGCTCGGCCAACAAGATCGGGTCCGCGTCTAAATCGCAACGCACGATCTGGGGTGCGCCCTGCCAATCTGGTAGCGTCCCCCCCCACGCGAGCGCGACGCCGAGGGCTGCCTCGTCGAGCACGGGGCGCAGCCAAGAGAGGAGGGAAGAACCCCGCCCGCCTTCCAGGTCGCGGATGAGACGCTCCGTTCCCGCATAGCCGGCCGCGTCTGCAAGATGTCGAGCCCATGCCCGTGTTGCCTCCCATGTGACCTCAGCCTGCGCAGCAGCGACCCGTTGCTGCGGGGAGACGCCGGCGCTGCCGCCCAACGCGTCGACCGATGGGCGGAGGTGGCGCCACATCCGCCAAGAGTCCGGTGGTAGCGCCATGTTGCCGCTGGCATCGGCAACGTTCGGATCGGAACCCTTCTTCGGATCCGACTCAAAGTCCATGGGCGCATCGTCCATCCCAAGCTCGGCAAGGAGCCTGTCGACCAACGCGACCTCGATCGCCCGCGGCTGGCGCGTGCCGTCCCGCAGGATCACGCGAAGCACTGCGCGCGCATAGGCAATTCGCGCTTCTTCATCCACAGGGGTGAGCGACGCTGCGGGCGACGCGAGGCGATATCCCGCCCCAGGCACAACGAAGGCTGCTCCGGGTGTATCGATCGTCAACGAGACCTCGGCGCGCCTGCATCCACCCTGGTCCAACAATCGGCACCGCCGCGCGAGAACCGGCTCCAGGCGCGCCGCGAGATCGGCAGCGACCGCCTCATCGGCGGGATGAAATTGCAGCGCCAGATGCTTGGTTGCCAGGCGCGGGATGGTTTCGCTACCACCGGAGCGAACGTCCCGGCGCAACGACTCCAGCCGGCCCACGATGGCGGCCGCAACTTCCTCGGCAGCGGCGCGCGACATGTCGGTGGCCGCTTCACCCCCAGCCTCTATTAGGGGCACCAATTGCTCAGGACTCGGCATGGTGTCTGGCCAGCGAGCTAGCTCTTCGGGCCGTTGCGCTAGGCGAAGCCAGGTGCCGTCTTCGGCTCGTCGCCACGAAGCGCTCTCGGCGAACAAGCCGGCCGGAACAGCGCCGCCCGGCGATATCGCCTCGACGGGACCGACCACCCGCACCTCTGCTCGATCAATCTGACCACCCGCCGCTCGCGCTCCCGCGACATCCGCATCAACGTCAATCGAACGGAGCGATGTTTCCACGGGCCGCAAGCTGGGCGCGGGGCCGACCACGCCGGCGCGATAACGGCGGCGTGCCTTCGGATAGTCCGCGTTCCACTGCAGCGTGCTCCAAACCGCCTGATCGCCCGCGCCGAGGGCTTGCCGTTCCAGGGACACCGCTCGGCTTACCTCACCCTCGACCCGTGCCAAAAGGCGCGCGTTGCCCGCGACACGAGCGGCCACAAGAATCGTGGCGCCTGCGGTGACGGCGGCTACGGCCAGCGCGAACCTGCGTCGGCGCAGATGCCGGTGCCGACCAGGTCCGTTCGTTCGAACCGGCTCCCCTTGATTTGCCGGGCTGACGTTCGGCGGGTGCTGCCGCTCTTCCGCGCCAACCTCACCGGATCTCGGCCCATGGCCCGGATCGTCCGGGCGCGCCCACCGCACGTCCGGGTGGTCCTGGCCCGCGCCGGCGGAGCCGTCATCGAATCTCCATCGAACCCGTGTCATGGGCAGCAGTTTGGCACGAGCCCCCCTCTGTGGACAAGCACATGGCCGGCACGGAGCGAAGCCGTGCCGGCCATGGGTACCGCATGATCAATGCCGCGGTTCAGTCGGCGGCCAACGCACGCCCGCTGCGATACGGTACGCCGTTGCTTCGAACGCGTAGGCTCTGCAGATCGAAGGAGCCCGTGCCATCTTCCTGCCACACGACGACCCATGTGCGATCGTCGAGCTGCGCAGACGTTGGAGCCGCTTGTGCGTTCTGCCCCGCGGCCACGACGACCGGCTTGCCCGTGGTGAAGCCCACGGTCTGGAATCGGACACCCATCACGTCCTGACCCTCTGCGTCGGCGGGATCTTCGCGCGTGTAGAGCAACAGGCTCGTGTAGCCGTCTCGGATTTGATCGCGTGCCCGCGAACCAACACCGAAGTTGCCTGCAGCCAGGTGGGGCGTGGATTCGTCCACGTCCGGCGTTTCGATCACCGGGAAGATGTTGGCGGCACCGCCGAGTGGAACGCCGATAGACGAGGAGCGAACCGCGTAGATATCACTGTGCGTCGCACCATCCGGCACGTACGTGAAGATCACGAGCAGCGCCTCACCAATGCCGCGGTTGGTATACGAGGTGCCCAGCTCCGGCTCGGTAGCGACGCCGGGCCCCTGCGCGATCGCGTAGGGAACGCCCCGCGGCGTGAGGGCCGTGCTGACCCGCTGCGCCATGATATCGCCGGCGTCGGCGCTGTCCTCGCTATAGACCACCAGATAGCCTTCGGGGGTACCGATCACGTCGGGCTGCACCTGGTCGCCCGGCCCGGTCACGATGGCATGCGCACGGCCATAGGCGCGGCCGTTGCCCGCGAGGCGCTGCGCGTAAATGTCAAAGTTGTTTGCGCCGGGCACCTGCTCGCTCCATACGACGAGTTCGGTTTGGCGTCGGCCGTTCTTCACGCTGACCAACGTCGGCCACCGTTGGGCGCCCTTCTGGCCCGCGAACAGGCCCTCGCCGGTCGGTGCGGTCAGCTCGTACTCACCACCCGATGCGCCGCCGAGCGGGATTCCGTTGGTCCACACGCGCTTCGCATAGAGGCGCGGCCCCGCGCCGCGGTCCTCGCTCCAAACCAGGAGCCGGGCGTTGCTACCCGCTCCGGGGCCGATATCGGCCTCAATCTGGTCGAACGAAGGCGAAGCGCCTTGGGCCGACACGATCGACGGGCTGCCCGTGGTCCCCACGACAACGAGCAGGAAGGAGAAAACGACTGCAGCACGGGTGAAAATGCGGCGGTGGATGCCTCTTCGAACACGTGGTCCGAGCATAGGCAGGGTCATCAAGGCCTCCTGAGATCCTGGGGCGGGTCATTGCTCCCGGTCAACCGAGCGGCCGGGCCTCAGGTTCACGAAGCCCTTGCGCGCTCTCTAGGGTTGACACACCACGGCGCACTCCGGTTCCCAGCAAGCCAAACGGCGGAGCATCACGCTCCGCCGCTTGGAAATTGGCCTTCAATTGGAACAAGGTCGCGCTCGCCTTACCTCACGCCGCTATCGACCCAGCGAGAACTCGAGGCTGAAGTCTTCGAGCCGACCGCTGCCGAAGGCGGAAACGTCTTCGATGCGCAACGTCCACTCGCTGCGAGCGATCTTGCCGTCGAAGCTGTTGAGCGCCCGGCCGGACTGGCTGCGGAAGCGCTGGAAGCCCGCCGGCGGACACACGCTACCGATTGCTTGCGGTGCGTCGTCATCCAACACCGCCTGAATGTTGTCGGCGAAGCCGCACACTTGAGAGAACACCGGTGTGAACGGTAGCGCGCCGGGCGGGTTGTTGCCCTTGCCCAACGAAACGACGAGATCGCCGACCGACGGGTGGTTGATGTCTAGACGAATGTCGAGATCTTCGATCTGACAACCAATCGGCACGTCGAGGGCAACGCGTGCCATGACAGCGCCGCCGTCCGGAATCGCAAGCGGGCAATCGCGGCAGCTTACGGTGCGGGTATCGGGGCACGCGTAGGGATCGGCCTGCCGAAATCCAGGCACACCCGGGCAGGAGAGCCCGAAGGGCCCCGCGAAGCTGTAGAGGCAGAGGTCGCCTCGAACCTGGGCCAAGGAGAACGGGATACCGCGCGAACCAGCCGCCTCGTCGCCCGGGATGTCCTCGCCGAGCTTCGTGCCGCTGCGCTCGATGGTCATGGCAGCCAAGCCGACGAGATTGCGCTCGAACTTGCCGAGCGGATCGAAGACGTCATGCTCCCAGAAGACGGCGCTGATGATCGCCGAACCCTTGAACCCGCTGTTGAGATAGCCCCATCGCTGCAAATCGATGTACTCGACCTGCTTCTCGTTGAGCTTCTGGCAGATATAGTCGAGCATTCCGTTCTGGTCATAGATCAGAATCGCGAAGTCCGTGAAGCCCGGTTTCGGGACGACGTTTGTAATCGCGAGCTCGCTTGTGACGCCCGAGTGGCGAAGGTCCTTCAGCAGCGAAGGAATGGCCACGAGACCGATGCCCGACTCGAGACCGCCATTGGTTCCCGGCGCGATCTGCCAGTCGAAGAGCTTGTGCTCCGGCAACAGGTTGTAAGCAATGGCCTCTGTGGCATCCGTGCGCGCCGTGTCGCTGTACTTGATCAGCATCGCAATGGCCACGATGTTGGGGCCACGAACCAACGGCGCGCCAGGTGTGAACCACTCCTGGCTCTCCACACGAACGCTGCCGGCCCAAACACCGGGCAGATCGTAGATCACCGGCAAGAAGAACGTCTGGCTGCCGCGCGGACACACCCAGTCGACGAGGGTGGTGACGATCGCTCCGCCCCGGTCCAAGAAGTAAACCTTGACCTTGGCGGCCGTGACGGCCGAGAGATTCTGCACCTGGATACCGGAGTCCCAACCCTGGTACTCGCTGTATACAAGAGGGCCGAAGCCTACCGTATTGCCGGCCGAGAAATAGGGGTTGTCGGGATCGTAGGTGTAGTTGATCTCGGACGGTTCGCCGATGTAGGTCATCAGC
Organism: Anaerolineae bacterium; assembly: GCA_029262755.1. Classification (GTDB taxonomy): domain Bacteria; phylum Chloroflexota; class Anaerolineae; order Epilineales; family Epilineaceae; genus JAJCYU01. The sequence goes on along the minus strand of JAJCYU010000403.1, from coordinate 12,029 downwards.
ACGTCGCGGCCCACGATGTCGACCGTGACACCCATGGGCTGGCTGGAGCGGATCCAGGCGTTGCCTTGGAAGTCCGGTCCAACGCAGTCGCTTGCATCAAGCTGGAATGTCTCGCCGGGGGCGAGCGTCGCGATGTCGCAGATTGAGGCACGCAAACAGTCGTCACGGGCCTTGAACCACACCTCGAGCGAACTGCACTGGATGCCGCCATTCTGGATATACATCAAGGTGTTGAAGCCGGCGCTGTCGGCGTAGATCAAGGGCACGTAGTAGCCGTAGCCGCCGAAAACGGGATCGTGGACACCCAAGTGCGTGCCCGCGATACCGTTGTACTTCGAGGTGACCTCGACGCCGGGCGTCTCATCGCCCGGGCATCGGCGCAGCACGTCGACGGCGAGGAAGCCAACGCCGCGACCAACGTCCAGCGGTACGCCGGCGAATTCCAGGCCCTCGTTGTATGCCTTCTTGAAGCGCCGGTAATCGTCCGCGTCACCCACGACGCCGAAAAACAGCGTCTCGCATAGGTAGTCGCCGATGATGTCGTCGAAGCCCAGATTGACACCGATTTCGGAGAGCTGGCGCGCGCTGAACTTGAAGACGATACCGCTCTTGGTACCCGTTGGGATCTGGGCGCCGATAAAGTTCCATGTGCTACCGGGACGAAGCAGACCCGTGCACTCCACCTTCAATGGGCCGGCTGCCTGCGGCGGGCAAAAGCCCGGCTCGCCCCACGCTACGAGGGCCGCCTTCGCATACTCACAGCCTACGTTCTGCACTTCGATCCAAGAGTCGCAGACATCGTCCTGCCCCAAAAAGTCGAGGATGGGCAGGTGCACCTGGCAGCCAAGCTGGTTGTTGGGCTGCACGCCACTGTTGTGTCCACCGGGCGGAGTTCGGCTGCCGCCGATCGGCGGAATCTGGGCTTCGGCTACGTGCGAGGGTACGAGTCCCAAGACCAGTCCACACGAGAGCGCCATGCCGAACAGCCAGGACCGCGAACTACGTGAATTGCGTCGGGAAGCGACGCCGAACATGGCGTGCATCGAGAACCTCCAAGGACCATCGCAACGAAATAAGGACGTCGGCCGATGCCGAATGAGGCGATGTTGGCAACGCGTACTCTAGGACCTGCTCGCCGAATGGGCGCTCGGTCCCGTGGTGTATGACGACGAGCCCACCCGGAGTGATACGGTGGCTTTGCACCGATTCGGGCGGCTACGAATTCCGGTTGCGGGGATTCCGGATGCGGGGCAAGTATACCATTCAACGAGCGTGCAACGCAGCGGGAAGGCGACCCAAAGGGTCGCCTTCCATCACCGTTGCGGACCTGTTCAGGACCTTGTTTTGGATGGCGTACCTATGCAGTGGCGCGCCGCTAGCTCGACGTAGGCGCGTCCGATGAAGTGGCGCCCGATTCCGCGCTGCCGTCCGAGTCGGTCGCGCCGGAAGGCGAATCGCTCACAGCGGCGTCGCTGAGACCCGGAAGCCCTTTGATCGACTCGATCAGATCTACGCCGGTCAGGGCTTCGATCACCGCGGGCACTTGGGCCACGATTTCGGTCACGTCGCCGGTGATCTTGCTCGCTCCCGCCCCGCGGCCATCGGAGCCGCCACCGATCACCACGATCCGCTCGGTCTTGGCCAACGGAGCGGCGATCGCAGCCGCCACTTCCGGCAGCCTGGCCAGCAATTGCTCGACGATGGCTGCCTGTCCGTACTCCTTCCAGGCCGCGGCCTTCTGCGCCTTCGCTTGCGCCTCCGCCCTACCCTGTGCCTCGATGACCTCCGCCTCGGCCAAGCCGCGTGCGCGGCTCGCCGCTGCATCGCCTTCGCCCAGGCTTCGGCGGGCCGATGCCTCACCCTCTGCTTCCTGCTCCAACTGCGTGCGTCGCGCACGGGCCAGCGTTTCGATCTCGTACTGCTTGGCTTCCGCCGGTTTGCGGATCGTCGCCTCCAGCTCCTTCTCACGGCGCTGGATCTCGCTCTGCTGCAGCTCGATGCGCTTCTGCTTGTCGATGATCTCGACCTGCACCTCTTCGGCGCGCACCTTCTGCGTTGTGATGTTCTGCTGCAGATCGTAGGCTAGCTCCGATTCGGCGCGTTCCGTGTTCACCTTGGCGTCGTACTGCGCCTTCTGGACCTGGTAGTCCTTGTCGGCTTCCGCAACCCGGGTCTCGGCGATGAGTTCGGCTTCGCGCGCTGCCTGCATCGCGCGTGCGGCCTGGATGCGTGCATCGCGCTCCGCGTTGGCCTCGCCGATCGCTGCGTCTCGCTTGACCTCGGCCGTACGTGTCTTGCCCAGCGCCGCCAGGTAGCCTTCTTCGTCCCGAATATCCTTGATCGTGAAGCTGATAATGGTGAGGCCCATATTAGCCATGTCACCGGCGGCCACTTCCTGGACCTTCTGCGCGAACGCGTCACGATCGCGGTAGATGTCCTCCACGGACAGGGTGCCTAGGATTGCGCGCAGGTGGCCCTCAAGCGTCTGAAGCGCGACGTTCTTGATCTGCACCGTCGACTTGGAGAGGAACTGCTCGGCCGCGGTCGCAATCGATACGTCGTCACCCCGCACCTTGACCTGGGCGACGCCGTCCACGGTGACGGGCACACCCAGTACCGTGTAGACCTTGGGAGAGACGACCTCGATTGTCATCAGCTCCAGCGAGATCCGGTCGACGCGCTCGACGATGGGGATGATGAACGAACCACCGCCCTTTACGACGCGGAAGTTTCGCTCCACTTTTTCCCGACTGAGCGGGTCGACCACCATACGCTTGCGACCCGAGACAACAAGCACCTCGTTCGGGCCCACCTTGATGTAGCGCTGGGCGAAAACGAACGCAAAGACCACGAGGACGAAGAAGACAGCCAGAATGGCGATGGCGGGAAGGAACTGCAGCATGGTCGAGACTCCTATGTCCAACGGCCTTTGAATGCGACGGGGATGGGTGGTTCGGACAGGCCCTGCTGAGATGATCGAGCAATCCAAGCTCGTGCTCGTGCTCCTGCATCGACGATCGATGTGGGGCGCTGCGCAGGCGGAGCCGCACGATACTCGAGTCTTGCGCCCCCATTTACGACGGGTTCGTCGACTCCTTCTCGCGCCCGAGGGGCTCGACGGCCACGACGCTGCCGACCTGATCGCGCACGACGACGACGGAACCGCGAGCGATCGCGTCGCCGTGCAGTGAGCGGGCCGTGAGCGCAACCCGAGCGCCCTGCGCAACGAGCGCGACCTCGCCGACGCTTCCGACGGGAATCGGCGTGATGACCTCAGCGGTCGTTCCGACGATGTCCGCTCTCGTGTACTCGCTGGAGCCCTGCGGCTTGATGAACACGTAGACAAAGATCAGCTGTGCGACGAGGCCGACAAGACCGCCCCCGACCACAGCCGCGAGCAGGCTGCCGCCGGCGGAAGCCTCCAACATGGATCGCGCGACCACACCCGAGGCGCCGAAACCGGTGATGAAGCCCGCGATAGCCATCGGGCTCAGCGCAGCGAGATCGTGATCACCGGACAGATCGCCTATGTCAACGCCTAGGTCCGCATCCAAATCGACGGAGAGGTCCATGTCGCCCGCGACCCCGCCCAGGAGCACGATCAACGCGTACAGCACGCCGGCCGCCATGGCTGCGAAGTACACGCAGTCCAATCCGGTCAAGCCCCATTCGTTCGGATTCAAGCTCATGGCATCGATCTCCTTGGCTTGCTGTACGCAAGCCGGACCGTTCGGTCGCGCGGTGCCTTGCGCACATTGCACCTTGCTCTAGAATTGATGGATTCCCTATTGCCCGTTGCGGTGGCACACCGTGCCGCCGTGTTGCCCAGGAGTCTCCTCATGGCGAAGCGTCGTAAGAAGAAACTCAATCGCAGCGAGAAGGTCATGCTGGTCGTAGGCGTGCTCGTTTCGGTCAGCATGGTGGTCTCGTTGTTCCTCAGTGTGTTGATCAGCTCCTAGGCCGCTAGCGTTCACGTTCGTCGGTGCGCCGGTGGCTTAGACCACCCAGGTGCCTGCAATCATGACCCGCTCGGCGGGGCTGCTGCCGAATCGATATGCCAGGTCTCGCAAGTCGTCCGTCCGCATGACCGTTAGGTCCGCCGGGCACCCAACGGCGAGCCTACCCGCCACGTCGCCGGCGCCGATCGCACACGCGGCGTTTCGTGTGACGGCAACGAGGGTCTCGGCGGGCGTCAGCCCGCAATAGCGGCTCGCAAGGGCCATGATCAAGGGCAAGCTGTCGCAGGGCGATGAGCCGGGATTCCAGTCCGTCGCCAGCGCCACGGCCGTCCCAGCCGCGACCAGAGCCGCGCCGTCCGCAAAGTGGGTTGCGCCGAGCCCGACCGTGGTGCCGGGCAACAACACGGCCACCGTGCCGGACGTTGCCATAGCAGCTCGATCCGCGTCCTCCGCCTGCATGAGGTGGTCGCAGCTCGTCGCGCCCAACTTCGCCGCAATGGGCGTAAGCCCCAATCGGGCGAACTCGTCGACGTGTGCCTTGATCGGCATCCCGGCGCTCACGGCTGCACGCAAGATGTGCTCCGCCTCCGACTGCGTAAACGCGCCGGCATCGCAGAAGACATCGCAGAACGGTTGCGGCCGTCGAGCCGCCACACGAGGAATCATCTCCTCGACGACGAGCTCCACGAACTCGCTCCGTCGCTCCGCGAATTCGGGCGGGATAGCGTGGGCGCCGAGAAACGTGGGAACGAGGCGCACGGGATGGCGCCGGTCCGCCTCGTCAATGGCATCCAGCTGGCGCAATTCCGTTTCCAGGTCGAGCCCATAGCCGCTCTTCACCTCGACCGTCGTCACGCCGTGGCTCATCTCGACATTCAGCCGCGCAACGAGGTCGTCCACGAGTGTTCCGATCGAGGCCTCTCGCGTGGCTCGTACGGAACTCATGATGCCACCACCTGCCGCGGCGATCTCGAGATAGCTTGCCCCCGCGACTCGACGCTCGAATTCCTCAGCGCGGCTACCGGCCCACACCAGATGCGTATGGGGATCGACGAGACCCGGCGTCACCAGACGACCACCGAGGTCAACGCTCTGCTCCGCGCCGCCATGTTGTTCGGCGTAGCGCAGGACCTCTTCATGCGGGCCAACCGCCGCGATCCGGCCGTCCGATATGGCGAGAGCGCCGGCGGTGATCAGGCCGACCTCGCCCTGGCGCGGTCCCACGAGCGGTCCAACACCCTCGCCGTCGATCGTCGCAACAACGGCGTGGGTCAGGAGCAGGTCGACAGCCATGCGCGTGCGCATCCTTCTAGGAGGTGGGGAACCGCATCGTCCCACACATGGCAACGGGAATCAATCCGTCGCTGGAATCGATCGGCCGCGTTGCCGCTGCTACAGACCGCAAGTAGCGCGACAATTGCCTCTCGAGCTTGAGGCCGTGCGGCGGCCGCACCTCTTCTTGCTCAGAGCTGATTGGACTACTAGTACGCCTTCGCGAACAGCGCGATGGTCTGTGTAGCCCTGCCCGTGTAAAAGCAGACGCCGGATTCTTCATCGGTCTGGAAAGGAAGGCAGCGAACCGTGGCGCCGGTCTCGGCCTGAATCGAGGCCTCGTCCTCACTACTCCCGTCCCAATGCACGCGGACGAACCCACCCTGGTCCAATGCCGCTTGGAACGAGTCTCGATCGAGCGCCGGCCGGGTGTTCGCCTCGCGAAACGCGAGTGCCTGCGCGAGCAAGCCTTCTTGAATCTCCTCGAGCAATCGCGACGCCTCTGCCGCAAGATCGGCCCGTTCGATCGTGGCCTTGTCGCCGGTATCACGGCGCGCGAGCACGACGCTGCCGGACGCGACGTCACGTGGTCCGACCTCGAGACGAAGCGGCACGCCGCGCATCTCCCACTCGTTGAACTTGAAACCCGGTCGCTGCTGACGATCGTCCACATGCACGCGGAGGCCGGGTCCTCCGGCAGCGGCGCCCAGTTCCTCGGCGATCTCGTTGGCCGCCGTGAGCACCAGATCACGCTGATCGTCGTTGCGCCAGATCGGCACCACCACGAGTTGAATAGGGGCGAGACGAGGGGGCAGGCGCAAACCCTTGTCGTCTCCGTGGGTCATGATCACGGCGCCGACGAAACGAGTAGAGAGCCCCCAACTGGTCTGCCACGGATGCTCAAGCTCGTTGTCCTCGTTCAGAAACTGCGTCTCAAATGCCTTCGCGAAGTTCTGTCCGAGGTTGTGGCTCGTGCCCGATTGCAGGGCCTTGCCATCGGCCAGGAGCGCCTCGATCGTGTAACTGCGCACGGCGCCGGCAAACTTTTCACGTTCGGTCTTGACGCCCTGTACCACGGGAACGGCGGCCACTTCGTGTGCGAACGTCGCGTACACATCGAGCATGCGCAGCGTCTCTTCCTCAGCCTCTTCGGGCGTCGCGTGGGCTGTGTGGCCTTCTTGCCAGAGGAATTCGAGGGTCCGTAGGAAGGGCTTCGTCCGCAGCTCCCAGCGCACGACGTTTGCCCATTGGTTGATCAACAGGGGCAGATCGCGGTACGACTGGATCCACTTGGCAAACATATGGTTGATGATCGTCTCGCTCGTCGGACGCACGACGAGCGGCTCCTCCAGCTCCTTCCCACCGCCGATCGTCACGACGGCCAGCTCCGGGCTGAAACCTTCGACGTGCTCCTTCTCCTTCTCCAAGAAACTCATGGGGATGAGCATCGGAAAGTAGGCATTGCTGTGACCGGTCGCCTTGAACTTCTCGTCGAGACTCTCCTTGATGCGCTCCCATATCGCAAAGCCATAGGGGCGAATGACCATCGTGCCGCGCACAGGGCCGTAGTCGGCCAACTGGGCCTCCCGGATTACGTCGAGATACCACTGGTTCTGATCCTGCGATCGGGGCGTGATGCGGTTCGCCATGGTGGTTGCCTTTGTGGGGATCGAGGCGGCGGTTCCGAGACGGAAGCGGCCCGCGGCGGACGCAGCTCATGGATATCTGTGGCCGTACCGCGCTTCGATGTGGAGCGGAACTCCATCAGGGTCTTTGGATTCCTACCAAACCGCGGAACGCGGCGTCGCTGCCTTCCGCGGGCATGTACAGAGCAACGCGAATCGCCGCGCAGCAAAGATGCATCGAGCACAACACCGCGGCCGAAAATCGCGAGGGAAGATCGAGCCCCGAGTAACCATCGACAGCTCAGGGGGGTACGGTGCAACGTCGGCCTTCGGGCGCGTCCTTAGTAAAACACCGTGCCCTCAATGCTGCGCGCCACGCGCCCACCTACACGTACCCTGGCTGGGCGCGTGTTGGCATCGACCTCGATTTCGATCAAGCTCGGCCGACCCATCTCGCTCCCTTGCTCGCAGCGCAAGCCAACGATGCCCTGTTCGTTGGCTTCGATCGCGCCGTGCCGGAGCAAGTACGCGGCGAGCGCTCCGTTGGCGGCACCGGTGGCCGGATCTTCTTCGACACCGAGCGGTGGCGCGAAAACGCGCACATGGACGTCATTGCCGGGCGCGAGCGTGTCGCGCGAGAACGCCAGCAGGCATTCTCCCCCCAAGTCATGCAGAAGGTCATCCAACGACTGTCCGACCGGCATGAGTGATCGCACCGTGTACATAGAGTCGACCGGTACGATCAGGCAGGCCAGGCCGGTGCGAACCAGTTGCACGGGCAATCCGGCGTGCAGCACCTCCATCGGGTCGATAGAGAGCGCGGCGGCGAGCGCGCTGTAGTGACCCGGCGCTAGGTCGCGCACGAATTCTGCGGGCCGTGCAAGGGTCGAAACACGCGTAATGCGTCCACCCTCGGAATGGAGGGTGACGGGACGCACGGAATCACCGATCTGCACATTGATCTCGGTCGTATCGGCGGCAAGGTCGATGCGGCCTTCCTCCGCCAACACGTAGGCGGTCCCGAGCAACTGATGGCCTGAATACACCACTTCGGTGGTCGGCGTGTAACAACGCAGCGCGAAATGCGCGAGCGCATCCGTCGGCGGCACGACGAAGGACGTCTCCGCGATCGTCATGCCTCGCGCGACGCGCTGCATCTGATCGGAGGACATCGTACCGGGATCGGGCACGACAACGACCGGATTGCCCCCGAAGGGACTATCCGAAAACACGTCGGCTTGAATGAATTTGGCCTTGCGCACGCGCGCGCCTCCTCTACCGTCCCGGTGATTGGCAGCGGCTATCCGAGGTGGGCTACTTGGTCCTACCCAACTCGTAGAGCGTGACACCGGCTTGGTAGCCCGGCCCGCCTTGGAAGAAGCGCCGGTTGAGATCCGTGTCGGCCTCATGCTCGTCCGGCACATCCAACTCGGGGAAGATCGCCTCGGGCGGGCATACCGGGACGCATGCGCCGCAATCGATGCAGATGTCGGGGTCGATATAGAAGAGCGGCCACTCTTCTTCCGGATGGCCCGGAATAATACAGTTGACGGGACACACGTCGACGCAATCGCCTTCGCGCGTGCACAACGTTGTAATTACGTAGGTCATGGGCGGTTCGTCCTTCCCTGACGTAGCCAGGCCACCGAGGTGGCATCGGAACCGTCCGACGCAGCGCGCGGACGCGCCGATTATAGCCAGTGCCCGGGCGGGCGTCAGGTTCGGCATGAAAACGAGAAAAAGGGGCGCGTCCTTGCGAAGGACGCGCCCCATAGAATTCTCTCGAATGCGCCCTGATTCGGGCGTGCGAATCGAACCCGCCTACGGCACCGGCATCGTTGCGGGCGGCGGCGGCAGATCGGTCGGTGTCGGCATAGGCGTCACGGTCGGCCACGATGGCGTCGAGAAATGCCGGAACGGGATGTGCGGTCCTTCGGCGGCGAGCCAAAATGCCTTGTCGCCCTCGCCGAGTTCGAGTTGGCCCGTCCACCGAGGGCATTGAATGTAGCCGCTCGCGCGGTCGCGCAATGTGACCTTTCGTGTATCCGTGAACGGAAGAATGATCGTCCACGGTGCTTGAAACGACGCCTGAACGAGGAAGCGAATGTTGCCATGATGGAGAAACTCGCCCGGTTCCGGCTGCTGCTCCTTGCGCACCTTGTAGCTACACACAACGCCCGGCTCTTGATCCGTGATGCCGTACTGGTCTCCCATGAAGGGCGCCGGTGAATTCGGCCCCGCCGCAAGCGCTGGCTCGGTCACCGTGATAAAGAGCAGTTCGTCCAGCAAAGGCTCCGTGTAGAGCTGCAAGTCCTTCAGCCGGCTGCCGATGATCCGCCGCGCTTCAATCTCGTACATGTCTTCCGGAATGAACTCCATGCTTCCGGTAATGAACTCGCCCGGATCGAAGGGGTCCATCATCTGGGTGCCCGAAATGACCCAATAGCGACCGATCTCCGAGAGGTGTTGCGCCGCCTCGCGGGTACCTTGATTGAGCTGCCACTTGATCGTCAGCAGCATCAGCAAGTAGAAGAAACCGATGAGGAGCACAATGTACAGTGGTAGCGTGACGGCTGTCGTGACCGTAGACGTGCCACGCTCATCGTCACGCCATCGACGGCGCAAGCGAGGCACCCAGCGGAACCAGCCGGTACGAGAAATGGGATTCGATCTCATGGTTCGTCTCCGAAAAGTACCTGGCTAGCGTGGGCAACAGACGGGACAGACGCGCGGCGTCGGACAAGCCGGGTTGCTCGGACCGCCGGGACAAGGTGTTGGGCCAGGACCTGGCGTGCAATTGGGTAACCGGATGCTCGGGCATTGCTCACAGAAGGGATCGGTATCGCTGCCCGGCTCTACGGTAGGTCGGAACGGAGCTCCCTCGAAAAAGCCACTGTACTGGCAGGTCAACTCGATCGTTGGCTCGCGAGGACCCAGATCGGCGAAGGGCGGTGCGTCCGGATCGTTGGGGTCCGTGGAACCAATAGGCCGCGGAAACAACACGCCCAACGGATTGGTAACGCTTTGGGTCACACGAACCGTGAAGTGGTAGTCCGGTATCCGATTTACTTCAACCTCTTCGGGATTGCTAGGCGCAACGGGTTTCCGATTCTGAGGCATGATCCGAATGTTGCTGCGCTCCCACTGCTGGTCCCGCAGCGACCGCTGCGCCGCTGTGGCGTCTACCGCAATGTCCAACGCGACGCGCTCCCAATCGTCCGGATATAAGTACTCTTCGGGGAACCGCGGGCCCTCCACCTGCAAATAGCGCGTTGCCTGCCACGCTGCATCACAGAGCGTGTGATGGGCCGTCATCACGACGTACGCTGCGTAGGCACCGTAGATCATGACGATAAAGACAGGGAGGATCGCAACGAATTGAACGAGAGACGCACCCCGAAGATCACGCCACAGGGCAGCGCAGGACCGTGAAGAAGTCTCGGACGATCGGATTCTCAGTTGCACAGGATCTCCCCTTCGATGCTCTCCTGCAGATTGAGGAATGGACCGGGGAAGGGATCAACCGTCGGGATCTGGTATTGATACACCACGTCGACCGTGAAACGCGCCTTGCACTCGATGTCCTGAATATCCACGGTTACGTTTAGCCGGTTGCCAAGCATGTCCTGCCGGTCCAAGAAAGGATTGTTGTTGAGCTCGTTGGCGACCATACGCTTGGCGATGTCATTCCACACGGTTCGTTCCGGCGTATAGGTCGGATACAACGACAAGAAACGGGTCGCCTCATAGGTACCGACATGCAACGATCGTCGCACCAACACGACCTCCCACAAAATGATCAACGTGACCATGACCACTAGGAAGATCGGTAGCACCAAGATGGCCTGTACCGCGGTTCCACCCCGACGATCCGAATGGAAGCGATCGCGCAGGAGGTCCCAGCGCAATCGTTGATCGAAGCGCCAAATGCGCAATCGCTTTCGCAGATCGGTGGATTTCGTTTGATTCATGTCACACGACTCCCTGCAGGAAGCGCTCGAATTGATCAACGTAGGGCGCGATGCCATCCCAATATGCCCAGGTGTAAATCATGGCGGGCACTCCAAAGGTCCAGGCGTACCGTCTGCCCCGCTCATGGAGATCCGCTTCGGAAGGCAGGAACTGGCCGGTCAGCAACCGATCTCGAAAGCTGCGCCAGATCTCGCCGGGCCGCCGATGGCGCATTTCCCACAGCAGCAGCGGCAACGTAAGTACAAGCAAGAGCAGTGCCAGCAAAACCACCCATTCCATCGCCGGAAACAAAGCAAACAACGCCATGAGGAACTTGGCATCGCCGCCGCCGATGAAGTGCAATGTCCACAACCCGAACGTGATCGTGAATGCCAGCACAATAAACAACAGCCGCAGCCACCAGACGGGTCCATCCAAAACACTTCGCACGACGATTACCGCGAAGAGAACCTGAAACAGTCCGAGGCCGACGAAAAACGGTGCGGTCAGCCGATTCGGAATCAGGCCGTTGCGATGATCCAAAACGGAGATCAGCGCCATCCAGCCTGTCAACGCGACACGGACTGCGAGGTCTAGACCTACCAGGAGGCTCACGGGCTGGTTACGTCGCCTACGGGTTGCTGATGATGTAGCTGTCGGGCGGCTCCGCCTCGAGCACCGTAAAGATACTCTGCAGGAACACGAGCACTTCATTGCGCAACGAGACCATGACTAGGACTGTTGCGACCAATAGGACTAGGGTGACGACGGCCCATTCCACCAGCTCCGGACCAGACTCGTCATTCCAGAAACGCTTGAGCATCACGATTCCTCCACTCGCCTGTATATCGGCGTCTCGATGCCGTTCTCACGACCGTCTAAGGAATTAGCAATTCTCATGCCACCACTTGAAAAGTTGGTGGCAAGACAATGGGCAGGACCGTGCGGCCCTGCCCATTGTCACCTCTTGCAACCGGAGCCGTCAAGCCCCGTGGAATCGCAGACTAGTTACCGCTGCTCGGGTCGCCCGTGCAGTTGTAGTTGTCGCGCTCCGTGCAAACGGACTCACGGTCGGTGACGTCATCCAGAACGCGCGGGTTCGTCACCGAGACGATCCAGCACTTCACCGAGCAGATCACGGAGCCGAGCGCCTTGCCGACGGCGATGTACAGCACAACCGCGGCGAGAAGCAGGATGATCGTGACGACCGCCCACTCGACCA
>JAJCYU010000402.1 GCA_029262755.1 Anaerolineae bacterium | reverse complement strand
CACCTCGTTGACCTTGGACGGTGGCCGCTCCATGGACAGGTCGGTCGAGGCTTGCAACCAGCCGACGCACTGGAAGCGGTCGACGATCTCGAGACCGCCGGCGTGGATCGCCTCGACCTCGCGCCCCAATCGTGCCAACTTGCCCTTGGCCTGGTTTGTGCGCTGTCCCGCGATGTTGCGCACGATGTAGTCAAGTTCCTTCTCTAGCCGCGCCTTGATCTCTTCGAAGCGCTTCCCGCGGCGCTCCCAGCGTTCCAGGCGCTGCGTCGTGTAGGCACTGTAGTTGCCGCGGTAGGACTCGATGCCCCAGCGCCCCATCTCCCAGATAGTCGAAGCGACGCGGTCGAGGAAGTAGCGGTCGTGGCTGACCACGAGCACCGCGCCCTCCCACGTGGAAAGCATTCCCTCCAGCCATTCCACGGCCTCGATATCGAGGTGATTCGTGGGCTCATCCAGGACCAGCAGGTCCGGTCGCTCAAGCAGCCGCCGACCGAGCAGCACGCGGGTCTTCTGCCCGCCCGATAGCTGCGTGAGCGGGCGGTCGGCCACCTCGCCGTCCAGCGACAGTCCGGTGAGCACCTGCGCGATCCGGGTGTGGTAGTCGTAGCCGCCGCCCAGCTCGAAGCGCTCCTGCGCTTCACCGTAGCGCGCCACCAACTCGTCATCGTCCACGCCCTCGGCCATCTGGCGTTCCATGTCCGCCAGGCTCGCCTCGACGGCCCGCAAATCCTTGAAGGCCGCCAGCAATTCTTCGTTGACCGTTCGCTTCTTGTCCTCGAAGGCGCGCACCGCCTCCTGGGGCAGATAGCCGATCCGAGCGCCCTTGGAGACGTTCACGGCTCCCGAGCTGGCGCGCTGCTGCCCAACGAGCGACAACAGCAAGGTAGTCTTGCCGATGCCGTTGGGTCCGACGAGGCCGATGCGATCGCCCTCGTGCACGGTCACGGAGACGCCGCCGAACAGGTCGACGGCGCCGAAGGACATACCTAGGTTGTAGGCGTTCAGGATGGACATGGGCTCTGGCTCGCTTGGATCGCCCCGAAGTCTAGCGGAGCAAGGGCAACCGGCGGTATCTTTGTCGCTTCGGGCCACGCAGACCGACTTGACGTCCCGTTGTTGTGCTTCGTGGCGACGCACAGGAGGCCAACCACATGCTTTCCCCATTCTCGTGGATCCCGCTTGTTACCCTACTTCTGTACGTTGCAGCGCTCGTTTGGTGCGTTTGGATCGTACTGCGCATCGTTCGCGCGTTGGAATCTCACGCAGAAAGCCATGCATTGCTCGCGCGAAGCCACAAGATGCTTGCCGAAACCGCAGTTCATTGGCCGCGCGACCGTGATTCGGGCTCGCAGTCGAACTGAGCCTAGGCCGAGCGAAGCGAAGGAGTGTGAAGCCCATGATATGGCTACTGCCGGTCGTGTCCGTCCTGTTCTTCCTGTTTGTCTGGATCGGGATAGGCTCTCTGGAACGCATTGAGAAGTCGAATCGCCGCCTCGAGAAGTCCCTGCACCGCATCGCGGATGCGGCGGAGACGTCGGCCGACGACCTTGCCGCGATTCGCCAGCACTTGGAAAGTGCCTCGGCCACCGACCGCAGCGCCGCACGCCGGAACTGATGCCTGCCGGCCGCCGCGACTCTAACGTGGCCTCGGACGCGGAGTTGGTGTTGCCAGCGGCTTCGAATCCGAATGCGCGTTCGACTCCTGCCACCCCCGGCCCCGCGTCCATGCTGCGCACGACGCTGCGCGGCCGCTGTCCCCGTTGCGGCCAGGGGCGGTTGTTTCGCGGTTTCACGCACGTGGCCGAAGTCTGCCCCGAATGCCAGGTTCGCTTCGACCCCGACGGTGCCAGCCTCCTGGCTGGAATGATCCTGGTCTACGCGGCGGCACTGATCGCCACGTTGGTCTTGGCGATCGTGCTGCGGTCCCGCGCCATCCTGCCTGGACGCGAACTGTGGGCGCTGCTGCCCTTTCTTGTCATGGTCACGCTGGCGTTCTACCGGCCGGCCAAGGCCTGGTGGCTCTGGCTAATGCATCGCGGCGGCGAGATGCAAACCGACGCGGAGCGCGACGCGCAGCGTGCACGTCGACCCGGGACCAACGACGCCGACAGTTCGGGCGAGGCCTAGTATTCAACTCGCTCGCCCGTCTCTCGCCCGCGTCAGACGGGCAGCTCCACAATCGACGCCAACATGCACCGTCGGCGGCGAGCCCGAAGGCACGCCGCCGACGATGTGGATGCGCCGGTCAACAGTTGTCCATCACCGGCTGGATGGACGTTTGCGCACGGTCGGACGAGCCGGATCCGGCGCGGGGAGCCAGGAACATTTGCCCCCGTGAATCTCTAGTAACGAGTGTAGGCGCACCTTACCCGCGCAACTTGACGACGCGGGGGCGGGTCGCCCACTTCACTCCGACTCTACGCGGGCGCGGCCCTGACCGGAGCCTGACCGGCCGCAGGGAGCAGCGAATTCCTTGTGCGCCTCGAGAGCGCCGCGTATCCTTGCCGGCCAACCACGCCCCGCGGCACGTGCACCTGCACTGAATGCGTGGTGGGAGCGCTGCCTACGGTGACCCGTCCCGCCAATCCGGAACTTACGAACGGCCTCACGTTGCCGCCGGCGGATCGGCACGGCCATCTGACGCTTGTCGAGCGGATGGACCAGCTCGTCGCGACGTTGGCCGAGCGCTTCCCGGAAGATGCGCTGGCGCGCGTCCGCGACGCCTATGCGATGGCAGAAAAGGCGCATCGCGGCCAAAGCCGTAAGTCCGGAGAGCCCTACATCACGCATCCGGTGAGCGTGGCGGAGATCCTCGTCGATCTCGGCCTCGACCCCGACGCCGTCGCCGCGGCGTTGCTGCACGATGTCGTCGAGGACACACCCATCACCGATGCGGATCTTCGCAAGCGCTACGGCGCGGACGTGGCGAAATTGGTCCGCGGTGTCACGAAAATCGGTGAAATCGAGGCGCGACAGCTGCCCGAGCATGGCTCCGCGACGCGCGAAGCGGCCGCGGAAGCGGAGAGCTTGCGACGCCTGCTCCTCGCCTCGGTCGATGATCTACGGGTGATCCTGATCAAGATGGCCGACCGCCTGCACAACATGCAGACCCTCGGCGCGCTCTCACCGGCCAAACGTGAGCGCATGGCGCGAGAGACGATGGATATCTATGCGCCGCTGGCCAACCGGCTTGGCATCTGGCAGTTCAAGGGCGCCTTCGAGGACCTCGCGCTCGCGGAGTTGGAGCCCGAAACCTTTGAGCTGATCCACACCGTGCTCGCCGACCGCCGCGAAGAGCACGAGGTCTACCTGGCCAAGGCAATGACGGCGCTCCAGAACGCGCTGAGCGAGGCGGGGCTGGAAGCCTCCATCAAGGCCCGGGCCAAGCACACCTACTCGATCTATCGAAAGATGGTGCGCAAGGACCTGGACGCCGATCAGATCCTGGATGTGCTCGCCATGCGCGTCCTGGTCGACTCGATCGGAGACTGCTACTTGGCCCTCGGCGTCGTCCACGCGATGTGGCAGCCCATCGAAGGCGAGTTCGACGACTACATCGGCAAGAAGAAGCCCAACCTGTACCAATCGCTCCACACGACGGTTCTCGGACCACGCGGACGCCCGCTCGAAGTGCAGATCCGCACGTCCGAGATGAACGAGATCGCGGAATACGGGGTCGCCGCCCATTGGCTCTACAAGGAAAACGCGCGCTTGTCCGGCGCCGTGCAGTCGCAGATCGGCGAGCTGCGCCGAACGCTCGAACACCACGATGAGGACGCGCCCGACGCCGTGAGCTTTGTCGAGCACCTGAAGACGGACATGTTCCAGGACCAGGTGTATGTATTCTCGCCCGCAGGCAAGGTGGTGGAGTTGCCGGCCGGGGCGACGCCCGTCGACTTCGCCTACCACATCCACACGCAAGTCGGGCACCGCTGCCGCGGCGCGGAGGTCAACGGCCAGCTCGTCGCGCTCGATACGCCCCTGGAGACCGGCCAGACGGTGCGGATCGTGACGGCCAAAGGCGACGACGTGGGGCCGAGCCGCGATTGGGCGAATCCTTCGCTAGGTTATGTCAAGAGTCATCGGGCCGAAGCCAAGATTCGTCAATGGTATCGGCGTCAGGCGCACGGCATGGCCAGCAAAGGGGGGCGCGAGATTCTCGAGCGCCAGCTGCGCAAGCTCGGCATGACCAAGGTGAAGCACGACACCGTGGCCCGTCTCTTCGAGTTCACGAAGCTGGACGACTTTCTGGCGGCCGTCGGCCGACACGAGATCGGGTCGCAGCAGATCACGTCCAAGCTCCTTGAGGCCGAATCTACGGCAAACACGCCGGCGAAGGAGGCCAAGGGAACGGGCCGTCGTCCGCGGCCCGACGCCCCGACCACCCAGCCCAAAGCAACGGCCGGCGTCACGCTCTTCGGCGCCGACCAGATTCAAACCAGGGTCGCGCGCTGCTGCAATCCCCTGCCCGGCGAAGCCGTGATAGGCTACATGACCCGTGGTCGTGGGGTGACGCTGCATCGAACGAATTGCCGCAACATTCGCACGCAACGAGAGCGCGAGCCCGACCGTTTCATTCAGGTAGAGTGGCCCGAGCGCAAGGCCCAACAGCTACCCATCGAGTTGCATATCTACGCCATCGATCGCCGCGGGCTTGCGCGAGACATCACCGACGTCATCACCCGCAACGACATTCAGATGACCGGTTTTGGCGCCATTGCGCGCGACGAAGACGAGATGGCCATCATCTCGGCCGTGGTCGAGGTCGATTCACACACCCAGCTCGTCGACCTCATCGACAAGCTCGAAAACGTAAAGAACGTCATCCAAGTCCGACGCCCCCGAGGATAGGTTTTCATGGTCCCTCCCCAGCTCGATCGCGATTGGCTGCGCAACGCCGCCCTCCTGACCACGGTCGGGGTCATCCTGTTCGCCGTGTTGACGATCCTATTCGTCGATCTGGTCACGGGCGGGGTGCCCGCCGGGGCCGATCAGGACGCCGTTCCCCCGCCTTCGCCCGTGGAAGAACGCCGGGACGCCGAACCGGCGCCTGACGAGGTCGATGAACCCGTAGCCGACGCGCCAACGGGGCCGTCCGAGCCGGGCGCAGGTGCGGATCCCGCGCCGGCTCCCGTCGAGGACCGCGTGGAACCGATTGCAGAGCCGGAACCGGGCGGCGCCGACGCCGGGGCGCGCCGCGTCCCTGCACCCGCGCCGGTCGACAACGCGCTGGACCTGATCACCGTCCGCGACGACAACGGATTCTTCTTCGACATGCCGCCGGGCTGGCGCGAGCGCCGTCTCCAACCGAGCCTGGGCGAGGACCCCCTCGCCTCGGACTACGACGTGATCTTCGAGAGCCCGGGCGGCGAGCAACGCATCGCGGTCAGCGTCTGGGACGCCGCCGAGCGCGCGGCCTTCCCGGCCTGGGTGATGAGCGTCGCGGGCGGCATGCGCTCCGTGGACGGCAATCACCCCACCAACGCCTACATCGCGGGCTTGCCGGCGCTCGTCGTCGGCGAGGCAGAGACCCCTACGAGCCCGCTGCGCTACGCGGCCTTCCTGGCCAAGCACGACCGCTATGTTCGGATCGCCTGGAGCTCGCCGGACGGCAGCGTCGGCTCCACCGACTTCATGCGCACGCTCGCCACCTTCGATTGGCCCGACGTCACCACGACCAAGCAGGGACAGCCGGTCCGGCCACCGGAAACGGCCCGCGAAACCGACGAAGCGACGGCCGGTATCGCGGGCGGCGAGGGCGGCGAAGGCGGCGAAGGCGCGATCGAGCCGGGATCCGCCGCGGGTGGGGCGGGCGATAGCGCACGCGACGGCGGGATGAGCCGACCGAACCAGGCTCCACGATTGCAGCTTCCTGCCGGGCTGTATTTCCCGAGCGAGCATCTCTACGCCGCGCCTACGACGCCTTGACGGGCGAGAGCTGCGGCACCACAGCCATGTCGATCGGACGCACCCGGTTGAACCCCGTGTCCGGGTCCAACCGGACGGCACGGAGTAACGCCGAGACGATGCGCGACGCGACAACGCTACCGTGAACCGAGAGATCGGTGACGATCAGCGCGGGTTGGACGCCCTGCTCGACGGCAACGCGGCGTGGGCGGCGCGTATGGCCGAGAGCGACCCCACGCTCTTTGCGCGCCTGGCCTCGCTGCAGACGCCCGAGTTTCTCTGGATCGGCTGCAGCGACAGCCGCGTACCCGCCAACCAGATCTCCGGCCGCTTACCTGGCGAGATCTTCGTGCACCGCAACGTGGCCAACGTCGTGGTTCACAGCGACCTGAACGCACTCAGCGTGCTGCAATACGCCGTGGACGTCCTGCGCGTTGGCCACGTCGTGGTGTGCGGTCACTACGGCTGCGGCGGTGTGCGCGCGGCCTTGGACGGCGGAAACAACGGGTTGGTCGACAACTGGCTGGGTCACGTCCGCGACGTTGCCGAGCGCCACGCAGCGGAGCTCGCGCCGTTGGCCGATCAAGACGCGCGTGCGCGCCGCCTCGTGGAACTCAACGTCGTCGAGCAAGCGCGCAACGTAGCGCGCACCACGGTCGTCGCGGACGCATGGGCGCGCGGACAGCAGTTGGCCGTGCACGGGGTGGTCTATGGTCTGGAAGACGGCCGCCTGCGCGACCTCGGTCTCACGATGACGCGTGACGCAGAGTTGGGGCCGGCGGTGGAACGCGCGTTGGACGGCATCCGGGGCGCCTAGGCTGCGGCGGTTGTGGTGGCTGTGTTTAGACTCGCTTGGACTCGCTTGAAAGGGTCGCACGCTGCCCGACGGAAGACATTCGCGCCGGCGCGCTCTAGCGTCTCCCACGGCTGTTGGCCGGTGACGCTGCATGGCGTAGACCGTGTCGCGGTGGGCGATCGAGCGGGCGACGGACTTGAGTTCGCGCGTACCCCTCGCTACCCCGCGCCGCGGACCTACCGGGCCTCGCCGCCGCCGTCTCCGTCGCCATCCACGTCCTGAGGCGGTGGCCGCCGATCCCGCGGTGGTCGGCCCAGCGGCAGCTGCCGCGCAGCGAGCGCCGCCATCGCGAATGAGGCGACGAGCAAGAGCGTCACGTACGCGAACCACCCACCCTGCGCATCCAGGCCCGCCGACAACGCTTTCACCATGACCCAGCCGGCGGAGGTCAGGACGGCTGCGAGAATCGGCGGCCAGAGTACGACCGTCAACGGCCAGCGCACGCCGTTGGCAGCCAGCAACAGCAGCGCGAGCGCGATCACGACGATCACCGCCAGAAGCGAACGGTCCGCCAGCGAGTCGCCCATCCGCTCAAGCATTCGCCCCACGAGGGGCCGTTGCAGCAGCCAGAGCATGAGCGGCGGCGAGAAGGCCGACAGCGCGCCGCCCCAGAGCCGGAGCGGGACCGCGCTACCACGCAGCCACGACGTGCCCCACGCGCCCGGCTCGGGCGGGCGCGCGGACGCGAAGGCCGCGAACGGGAAAGCGGCGATCGCGATCAAGGCAACCGTGGACATCGCCCGCGGGATCGCTCCTGGGCCGGCCGGGCCCGCCGGCAGCATCGCCCCGATCGCGACGAGCGCGACGCTCACCGGAAGCCCGATGAGCAGGTAGCGCCCAGTCGCCCGCCACGGCGAGGCGCGGCCCGGCTCCAGATCGACCGGGGCCAGGCGTCCGGCGGCCGGGCTCATCCTGCGGGTGCGTCCTCGGGCGTGGCATCG
Organism: Anaerolineae bacterium; assembly: GCA_029262755.1. Lineage (GTDB taxonomy): Bacteria > Chloroflexota > Anaerolineae > Epilineales > Epilineaceae > JAJCYU01. The sequence continues at coordinate 4,399 of JAJCYU010000402.1, read as the reverse complement.
ATACCAACGCCCTCAAGCTCGGCCTCCGCCGACGTGCGCGGAGCGTCCAGACCGGAGAGGTACTCCTCCACCGCGATACCGGCCGCCGCGCCCTGGCCGACGGATGTGGCCACCTGCCGCCAGACGGGGTCGGCGATCTCGCCGCAGGCATACACGCCCGGGACGTTTGTGCGCATGTGCTCGTCGACGATCACGTAGTTGTGCTCGTCCATCTCGAGCACACCCTGGAACAGATCGCTGTTGGGGAAGTGGCCGATGAAGATAAACACGCCCGTGACATCGAGGCGCCCGGTCTCTTCGCGATCGGTACGGCTCGTGAGGACGTGATCGACCTTGCCTTCGCCGCCGATCTTGTCGATCACCGTATTCCAGATGAACTCGATCTTCTCGTTGGAGAAGGCTCGCTCTTGGAGCAAGGGCCCGGCGCGCAGCTCTTCGCGGCGGTGCACGACTTTCACGGACTTGGCGAAGCGCGTTAGGAACAAGGCCTCTTCCATGGCGCTGTCGCCACCGCCCACCACGATGACGTCGTGCTCCTTGAAGAAGGCGCCGTCGCACGTGGCGCAGTAGCTGACGCCCTTGCCCGTCAGTTCCTCCTCACCGGGCACGCCCAACTTGCGCGACGACGCGCCGGCCGAGACGATCACGCTGCGTGCCCGGTAGGTTCCGCCGTAGCAGGTGACGGAATGCACCCCGCCTTCGGGGGCTGTGTCGAACTCGATGCCGGTGACCATGTCGTAGAGCAGCTCCGCGCCGAACTTCTGAACGTGCTTGCTCATGTGCTCGACGAATTCCGGCCCCGTGAGGTCCTCGTAGAACCCGAGGTAGTTGTCCAGCTCCCACGTGATCGCCACCTGCCCGCCCAGCTGCGGGCCGACGATGACGAGGGTGTCGAGATTCGCGCGGGCGGCGTACAAGGCCGCGCTCATGCCCGCCGGCCCGCTGCCGATGACGATCACGTCACGGATGGGGGTCTGCTCTTCGCTCGTTCCGTTGTCGCTCATGGTCGTACCGATCTCCGGAGGCTAATGGCTTGTCCGACCTCGTAGGCGGCGGACGCTAGGCGCGCTTCGATGACGACGCCGGGTTGTTGTCTAGTCTCGCGTCTCGGGCGTTACGAAGGGAGATGGGTTGTTCGCGAGCCGCGTCATTCTACGGTCCTGCATGCGTTGCCGACAACGCGCGCCGCGCCGCCGGCAAGCAGCGCTCGATCGACCGCAACCGCACGGCATCCTTGCAGGCCTAACGTTGCCCGCTAGACTTCGCCGCCATGAGCCCCACTCTCCCGATGGACCCCCGTCCCGGCAGCTCGGATCCTCTGACCGATTCGTCCGGATCGTCTGGATCGTCCGCTGCCGTCCAGGCGGTATCGTCGCCGCACGAAAGCGACACGGCTGCGAGCCGCGGCCTACCAAGCCTCGTTTGGCGCTTCGGCCAGGACCGCCGCTTCGCGATGATCCAGGAGCACGTGGATCTCGTTGGGGCGGACGCCCTAGACCTAGGCTGCGGCGTGGGCATGTACACGGCGCGCATGGCCGAAGCGGGCGCACGGGCGATCGGTCTGGAGATCGAGCTACCGCGCGCAGTCGAGGCGAGAGAACGCGGTCTTGACATCGTCGCAGCCGTCGGCGAGCAGTTACCCGCGGCCGACGCCTCGTTGGACGTAGTCCTGCTGCACGAGGTGCTGGAGCACGTCGCGGACGACCAAGCGACGGTCTCCGAGTCGCTGCGCGCCCTGCGCCCCGGTGGGCGGCTCTTGATCTTCGTGCCGAACCGCTGGTGGCCCTTCGAAACGCACGGCATCTGGTGGCGCGGCCGCTACCACTTCGGCAACAAGCCTCTCGTCAACTGGTTGCCCGACGCAGTACGCAATCGACTCGCGCCCCACGTGCGCGTCTACACCGGCCACGGCCTGCGCGCGCTCTTTGACGAGTTGCCGGGCACCGTCGTGCTCCACACCCGGATCTTCCCCGGATTCGACAAGCTCGCCACCCGCCGCCCCGCCCTCGCCCGCGCGCTGCGCGCCGCGCTCTATGCCGCCGAACGCTCGCCGCTACGCGTCTTCGGCTTGAGCCATTGGCTGGTCGTCGAACGGCTACCGAACGAGACGCCGCAGAGCTGAGGTAGGGCGGTCGCGGGGCTGGCGCAGCGCATCGGTCGTCCGAGACGATCTTCGAATTCGGACTCCGTTGGCTGTCGCATCGTTGTCGCGATCGTGGCGCCCACTCCCTCCCACGGAGGCTGAGTTCCTTGGCATGCTAGGCGACGAATTGTCCCGCCGAGGCCGTCGCCATGCCCGTCGATCCCCAATCCATCCAACCGGCAAGCGCCCTTTGGCACCGTGTTGCCTTCGGCGCGATCGAAGGGGTCGGGCCGGCGCGCCTCGCCCGACTCCGCGCCCGCTTCGGAGACCTCGGCACCGCCTGGCGCGCCGACGAGAACGCGCTCTGCTCTGCCGTAGGGCCGAAGCGCGCGAACCGGATCGCCACCCAGCGGCCGAGCGTGGACGTCGCGCGTCTGGCCGCGGATCTAATGGCCTGTGGCGCGGTACTCGTGCTAGCGGGCGATCGCGAATACCCAGCCCTGCTGGCGGAGATCGCCTGGCCGCCCGACCTACTCTTCTTGCGCGGCGACGTGACCGCGCTTGCCGAGCCCGCGGTCGCGGTGGTCGGCACGCGGCGCGCGACCGACTACGGCAAGCAGGCCACGTGGCGCATCGTCGAAGGCCTCGTGGATGCCGGCCTGGCCATCGCGAGCGGTCTGGCCAGCGGCATCGATGCCGCCGCCCACGAGGCAGCGCTGGACGTTGGCGGGCGAACGATCGCCGTGCTGGGTTGTGGAATCGCCGCCTGCTATCCGAGCACCAACGCAGCGCTGATGGACCGCATCATCGCCGAGGGCGGCGCCGTCTTGAGCGAGTACCCGCCCGGCATGCCCCCCATCCGCGGCAACTTCCCGGCACGCAATAGGATTGTGAGCGGCCTCAGCCTCGCAACGGTCGTCGTCGAGGCCGGCGCGCGCAGCGGAGCGCGCATCACCGCGGGCCTAGCGGCGGACCAAGGCCGCGAGGTCTTCGCCGTGCCCGGCCGCATCGATCGCCCCACCTCGATCGGCAGCAACCGCCTGCTCGCCGAGGGCGCCGGCGTCGCGCGTCACGCACGCGACATCGTCGAGGCCCTCGCGCTCGAGCGCCGTCTCGCCAGCGCCGCGGTACGCGCAGGCTGGCCCGCGGACGCCATCGAGCAGGCGGTGCTGGAGGCGCTGGGTGGCTCGAAAGAGCAGGATGGTGGAGGCGAGGTTGCACCGTCCCGTGAAGTGGGAGCAGACGCAGGCGCCGAGCGGCCCCAACAGTCGCGACTACCGGGCGACGATACCGATACACATGCCATCAGCGATAGCGAGAGCGATTCCGAGAGCAAGAGCATGGGCGGGCCGACCGAAACGGGAGGGCCTGACGGTGCGCCTTCCAGTGCCGTCGTAGCCGACGCGGATTCCGTTGACGGGGCGGGCACCGTCGACGGTGTGGGTTTCGTGGACAACACGGGTCCCGTCGACGACGTGGGGCCCGTCGACATCGGGGGTCTCGTCGAAGCCGACGGGGGTCTTATCGACAACACGGGCCCCATCGACGACGTGAGTCCCGTCGACATCGGGGGGGCCGGTTCCGTCGATCCCGCGGATCGCACGGATCACGTTGATCCCTCGGATCGTGCTCGCATCACGAGCGGCGTCGATCGTACAGTCCACGCGGATCAAGCGACACGCGCGCTTCACGCGGAGGCGAGCGAGGACGCCGTCGACCGCGTGCACGCGGCAATCGCGAGCCGGCATGGGGTGCGCCCGGTCCACGCGACATCATCGACCAATGGCGACGCGTTGCAACCCGAGAACCCCGCGAGTTCCGCGCCAATGCTTTCACCGGCGGACACGCAGCCCGGCACGCAGCCGGAGGCAGATCCTCGCTCCCTCACCACGGATGAGTTGGGGCGGGTGACCGGTCTCCCCGCCGCGGATGTCACGCGTGCGCTGGGGATGCTCGAGCTCAAGGGCGTTGTGGAGCGGAAGGGCGGTGTTCGCTGGCGGCTCGTCGCATCGAAGAGGGGCTGAGGGCGTCCTCCTGCCGACCGCACGGCTCGCGAGCTAAAGGCTCGCGGAACGCTTCGATGAGATCCGCGACGCGTGCGGGCCGTCTCACGGTCTAGCGAACGACGTACGGCAGGTTCACCTCGTGCCAGTCGGATTCGCCTGTCCAGCTGAGCTCTACGTCGTGAACGCCGCCGCGTGGCTGATAGTCGAGCTCGAGGATGCGACCCGCGAGCGAGAGCGGTAGGGACCCGAAGTAGGTTGTCGGCTCCACGTTGTGCGCATCGAGCAACACGTGGTCGCCCGCGCGGAGCCG
>JAJCYU010000401.1 GCA_029262755.1 Anaerolineae bacterium | reverse complement strand
TGAAGCTCGTTCAGGATGAGGTCGCCGGCCGGCTCGCGTGGCAGCTCGATGCCCGCGACGCGGTAGCGCCATGGCTGCGTTTGGTTGGACGCCGGGTGGAACTGGCTGCGGCCATCGGCCAGCTGCGCGCGCAAGAAATAGGAGACGCGGGCGCGCGGAGGCGCGGCAGGGATGACCGTGCTCCAGCGATCGCCGTCGCGGCGGAGCGCAAGCTCCACGGGAGCGGCGCCGTTGACCACGTAGAAGAGCGCGACGGAGGCGGGTTCGTCCGTACCCTCGAACGCGGCGTGTACCGTGACGGCGTCGGTATGGACCGGCGCCTCGGGCGCGCGTGCGTGCTCGATGAGACGCAGGTCCGGCTCGCGCAGGCCGGGATCGCGGCCGGGCTCGCGCAGCCAGGCGTAGCGGCGGCCGGTGAGATCGAGGATGCCGGGAACATCGCGGTTGCTGAAGAAGCCGGAGCCGGAGCGGATGGACACCGTCTCGCGCAGGTTGCGCAGGAAGAGATCGAAACCGTGGAGGCTGTGCGGCTCTTCCTCGGCCGCGACGCGGATCAGGTCCTCGTAGGCGCTCACCTGCGTTTGGATGCGCTCCGGCGCAAAGCCGACGTCGCGCAGGGTGCGATAGTGCGCGAGGTAGTCGGCCCGGTAGCGCGGGACGGACAGGACGCGGCTGATTAGCGGGAGCGCGTCGTCGTTTCGCGCGATGAGCGGGTCGGCCCGCACCAGGTCGTCTGGCGCGACGGGGCCGAAGACGAAGAAGGGATAGCCCCACATGCTGAGGTTCAGGTCCCAGGGGATGATCCGGTAGCGGCCGTCCAGGTCGGAGCGGTGCAACAGGTAGTTGTGGCCGAAGTAGTAGCTGTCGAAATTGGCCAGGATGTTCTGCGCGGCCAGGTACCAAAGGGCGCCGTCGACATCCAGGACCTCTTCGATGGCGTCGGGAAAGTCGGCGTCCGACACGCCGCCGGCCGAGACGGGCGCGTCGAGGACGCGCGTGAGATCGCGCAGGTTGCCGTAGGCGGTGGCCCCGGATGCGGCGGAGCGCGTGGGGCCCTTCAGCTCGTAGCGACGGTGGTATTCCAGCAACGTCTCGCCTTCCCAAGCCAGGGTGGGCCGGTACTGGAAGAAGGCATCGTCGGAGAAGGGCTCGGCCTTGAAGAGGTCGCCGCCGTCGGAGGGGTACCAGTCGCGCAGGAAGGAGCGGTCCACTTGCTGGACCATCGTGTAGAGGCCGAGGTACTCGCCGTTGACGTGGACGCGGGCGAAGGCCGTGCGCGAAGCGGGCATGTGGTCGCGCATGATCCGGTAGGAGAGGGCCTCGCGGATGATGCTCGGGTCGAGGTAGCCGTTGTCGAGGTTGATGATGTCGTAGCCGTCGATCTCCTGGCCGTCCACGAAGGCGTCGAGGGAGAGGTTGAAGGGCTTCTTCGGGCTATCGATGTTGAGGGTGCTGCGACCCTTGTGGCGCACGCCGATGGTCGGGTACGCGACGCCGTCCAGCGTGAGATCGGCCGCGACGTCGTCGGTCGGGTTGAGGTCGCGCTCCCAATCGGCATCGTCGAAGTCCAAGTGGAGCTCGTGTAGGACGGTCTCGTCGTAGAGGTCGACCTGGGCCTGGTCCTGGGCCGCGGCGTGTGGGGTTGGCGGAGCCGTGAGTGCCAGCACGGTGCTCGCAGCCAGGAAGCCGAGGAGCGTCGAAATGGCGTGTGAAGGTCGCACTGCGCGCGTCGCACGGCGTGGCAGGGCTCGGGCCGGCGATCGAAATGTAGAATGCATATGCGTTCTCCTCGGGGATCGGATTGTAGCGTTCGGTCCCCCGCTTGAGATCGCCCGCGATCGAACACGATATTCGGTGCCGGCCCGCGACCTCGTCGCGAATCGTCGGGTGGGACCGCCGCCGTCGGCGTCCCCGGTCGCTCGACGCCATGGCAAACATGGTCCGCCCGTCGCTCCCACGGCATGCTTCGCGCATCGCCGCCGAACCCCGCGCCAGGAGTTGCCGCCCATGACCCCCGCCGAACGAGCTGAGCTAATCGAGCGCTACGCCGCGGGTCCGACGCTATTGGATGCGGCGCTTGCCCAGATGCCCGCCGCGATGTGGACCTATCGGCCGGCACCCGACGCATGGAGCGTGCACGAGATCGTCGTGCACCTGGCCGACAGCGAGGCCAACGCGGCGCTGCGCTGTCGGCTGCTTGTGGCCCAACCGGGACATACCTTGATGGCATACGACCAGGACGTGTGGGCACGGGAGCTCGACTACCACAGCCGCGACCCGGATCTCGCGCTCGATGTCGTGCGTGCGGTGCGTGCCTCGTCCGCGGCGCTGCTGCGGAACCTGCCGGAGCAGGTCTGGACCCACACGATCGTGCACGCCGAATACGATCGGCCGTACACCTTCGACGATTGGCTCCAGGTCTACGCCGCGCACATTCCCGATCATATCGACCAGATGCGCGCGAACCTCGCGGCGTGGCGGACGAGCGGGGGAGCGTGAGCACGCGGCGTAGGTCGAGCTCGGCGGCTGCGGCGGCTCCGACACCGTCGATTCCGACGCCCACGCCCACGCCAGCTCCGGACACGACCGGCACGTCCGATCCGTTGAACCAGCGCCTCGACGGGCGCCGCGTGATCGTGGTCGGCGGGGGCTTCGGCGGCCTGTCTACGGCTTGCCTGTTGGCGCAGGCAGGCGCGGACGTGACGGTGTTGGAGAAGAACGAGCAGGTGGGCGGGCGAGCGAGCCGCTTGGAGGTGGACGGCTTTCGCTTCGACATGGGGCCGTCGTGGTACTTGATGCCCGATGTCTTTGAGCGCTTCTTCGCACTCTTCGGGAAGAAGCCGGAGGACTACTACCGGCTCGAGCGCCTCGATCCGCACTACCGGATCTTCTTCAAGGACGGCGAGCGCGTGGATATCAACGGCGATCGCGCCTCGATGCGCGCGCTGTTTGAGCGCTACGAGCCGGGGGCGGGCGACCAGCTCGACGCCTATCTTGCGCGCAGCCAGGAGATCTACGAGCAGTCCATGCCGCACTTCGTGTACACCGACCGGCAGCGGCTGCGCGACTTCATGACGCCTGACGTGGCGCGCCACTCCAAGGGTTTGCCCTTGCTGGGGACCATGGCCAAGCACGTCGCCCGCTACTTCACGCATCCCAAGCTGCGGCAGATCGTGCAGTACACGCTGGTCTTCCTCGGTGGTGCGCCGCGCAACACGCCGGCGCTGTACAGCCTGATGGGCCACGTGGACTTCAACCTCGGTGTCTACTACCCCGAGCGCGGCATCGGCTCGTTGGTCAATGCGCTCATCGCGTTGGCGGATGAGTTGGGCGTCACGATCGAGGTCGATGCGGAGGTGACGTCGATCGAGCGAGCCGGCGGGGATGGTCCCGCGGGCGGCAGCGCGATCGACGGCGCGATCTACGTCGCCGGCGCAGGCCCAATGGCCGTTGCGACCGCGGATGGCGTCGTCCGTCGCGCGGACGTCGTGGTCAGCAACGCGGACTACCGGCACACCGAGCGCGAGCTGTTGCCCACGAAGGCGCGGCAGTACAGCGAGCGCTATTGGCGGCGGCGTACGTGGGCGCCGTCCGCCTTTTTGCTGTACTTGGGCGTGCGCGGCGACGTACCCGCGTTGGCCCACCACACGCTCGTGCTGCCCAACGACTGGGAGCCGCACTTTGACACCCTTTTCAGCCGACCTGCGTGGCCGGATGATCCGGCCTACTACCTCTGCGTA
>JAJCYU010000400.1 GCA_029262755.1 Anaerolineae bacterium | reverse complement strand
GCGTGAGCCGCACATCTACGGCACAACGACCTTGGCGGAGGTCGAACGCGACCTCCGCGCCACGGCCGACGAGCTGGGCGTGACGCTGAGCGTGCTGCAGTCGAACCACGAGGGTGTCCTGATCGACGCGATCCACGCGTCGATCGCGGGCGCCGACCGCCCGCTTGCCGATGGCATCCTGATCAATCCCGGCGGGCTCGGCCACACGTCCATCGCCCTACGGGACGCGCTTGCGGCGGGCCCGCCGGCGGTGGAGGTGCACGTCTCGCACGTTCACGCGCGCGAGGAGTTTCGCCGCCACTCGATGATCGCCCCTGCCTGTGTGGCCTATCTGTGCGGGTTCGGCGCGCAGGGATATGGGCTGGGCTTGCGCGGGCTTGTGGCTCAACTGCGCCGCAACCCGTAGTCGCGCGGCCCTAGCCGCCCAGACGCGTGACGCGTTTTGTGAGCCGGGCCGCGCTAGCCACCCAGACGCGTGACGCGTTTGGTGATCGGCATGCGACGGTCCCTGCCGAAGGCGCGGCCGCTGATCTTGATGCCGGGCGGCGCCTGTCTGCGCTTGTACTCGGCGCGATCGACCAGCCGCGCGATGCGATCGACGAGGGCGCGCTCGTAGCCCATCGCCGCGATCTCCTCGACGCTCATCTCTTCCTCGACGTAGGCGACCAGGATCGGGTCCAGGATTTCATAAGGCGGCAGGCTGTCCTGATCGGTCTGGTCGGGTCGCAGCTCGGCCGATGGGGCGCGGGTGATCGAGTGCTCGGGAATGACGGGCCCATCCGGCCACGTGTTGCGCCAGCGCGAGAGCTCGTAGACCAGCAGCTTCGATACATCCTTGATGGGCGCAAAGCCGCCGGCGGTGTCGCCGTAGAGCGTGGAGTAGCCGACGCTTGTCTCGCTCTTGTTGCCCGTGGTAATCACCATCCAGCCGAATTTGTTCGAGAGCGCCATCCCGATGTTGCCCCGAATGCGGGATTGGAGGTTTTCCTCGGTGACGTCCGGCTCTCTCTCGGCAAAGGAAGGCGCCAGCATGTCGAGGTAGGCCTGGAACACGTCGTCGATCGGCACTTCGAGAAAGCGCATTCCGCGCAATTCGGCCAGCGCACGTGCATCCGCCAGGCTGCTCGGCGAGGAATAGCGGCTCGGCATGCCCACGCCGACGACCCGCTGTGCGCCCAACGCGTCTGCCGCAATCGTGGCGCAGAGCGCGGAGTCGATGCCGCCCGAAAGGCCGATCACGACTTCGCGAAAGCCGTTCTTGTGCACGTAGTCGCGCGTCCCGAGTACGAGCGCCGCCCAGATCTCGGCCAAGCCGCGTAGCGGCTCCGGCCCGCGCGACAGCGAGCCGTCCGCGCCGCCCATCGTGCCGGGGCCCGCACCGCCACGGATCTCGATGGCGGCGGTATCGGACATGGCGGAGGGTGTGGAGCTCGACGTGATGGATTCGGCGGAGAGGAACGGTGCGGCGACATTGGAGTCCGCGCCCAGATCGGCGGCGCTCTCGATCGGCGCCGCGACCGCATCTGCCGCGCCCGGTCCACGATGGATGCGCCCCGGTGCGGTCATCGCCGCGCGCCGGGCGAGCGGTGGAAGGCTGACCCAACGGACGTCGCGCCGCTCTTCCTCGACCCAGCGCGCCTTGCGCTCGCGGGGGTCGAGCAGGCGCTCGTGGAACACCTGGTCGAGGTTGAGCTCGACGATGAACAAGTCCTCATCGAAGCTCGCCCCGCGCGCCAGAATGTCACCCGTCGGCCCGATGACCAGGCTGTTGCCGTCAAAGACCAGCTCGTCCTGACCCCCGACGAGGTTGCAGTAGACGACGAAGGCAAGGTTGTCCGCGGCGCGGGTAGCCAGCATGCGCTCCCGCTGGCGGCTCTTGCCGCGCACATAGGGCGACGCGCTGAGGTTGATGAGCACTTCGGCGCCGGCACGGGCCTGCATTTCGGGCGGACCCGTCGGGTACCAGATATCTTCGCAGATGCTCACCCCAAAGCGCGCGTCGTGGCCGCGAAACACGATGGCCTCGCCGCCCGCGCGGAAGTACCGCTCTTCATCGAAGACGCTGTAGTTGGGCAGGAAGACTTTGCGGACGACCGTGGCCGCTTGTCCGTCGTGCAGCACGGCCGCCGCGTTGTGCAGATCGCCGCGACGATCCGGGTACCCCACGAGAGCCGTCAAGCCCACGGTGTGGGCGGCCATCGCGTGCACCGCGGCCTCGGCGTCGGCCAAGAACGAGGGGCGCAGCAGCAGGTCCTCGGGGGGATAGCCCGTGATCGCCAGCTCCGGAAACACGGCGACGTGGACGTCCGCGTCTCGGGCGCGCTGGAGCACGTCGATCATGCGTTCCGTGTTGCCGGCGATGTCGCCCACCACCGTGTTCAGCTGCGCCAGGAGCACGCGCAAGCGGCGCGGGCTTTCCGGGGCCTCCGCCATCGCGGGGCCACTACCAGGGCCGCTCACGGCGTGGCGTCCTCGCCCGGCGACGCGGAGCCTGTGCCGGCGCCGCCGCGCGAGCTCCCGTCCGCGTCCTCCTCAGCGGGTTCGCCGTCCTCCGCGACGAGATCCTCGGCCGCAGGATCCACCGGCGCGCGATTCGTTGCGCCGTCGCGACGAGGCTCATTGCTCGACGATGGGTCATCGCCCGTGGGAGCGTCGGGCGCGTTGCGTTGCGGATTGGCGCCGAGCAATTCCTGCAGCCACAGGCCCTCGAGCTGCGTGAGGCTGCGGCCGGTGGCGGCTTCGTAGTCGGGTAGGGTCATCTCGATGCGCTCCGCGGAGATCGCGTCAAAGCGCGTCTCGGTCTTGACCGGCATCGCGCGAACGAGGTCAAGCCCCTTCGTCTCGACGAGCCACGTGACAAACCCGGCGCGGATGTTGTACACGCGGTCGCGGCGCGCCACACAGTTTTCACCCTGGCGCGGCGTCAGACCTCCGTCGTCCGCGACCGAAACGAAGCGGCCTTCGCGCAGCGCCTCACGCACACCATCGGTCCAGCTGTCGAGGCCCTGCCAAGCCAGCGCGTAGTCGCCCGCGGCCCAATTGGCCAGCCCCTCGGTGAGCACACCGTCCCCGACGAACTCCGGCCCACCGAATACGTGGTGTGCGATCTCGTGGGCCAACACGGCGCGCACCTGCGTGTCGGTCGTCTCCTCATCGATGAAGACCACCAGGAAGGCCGCCTCACCGCCCGGCGACGCAAGACCCCGTGCCGGGCAACGCGCGTCGTAGGCATGGTCGAACAGTACGGCGACGGGCTCGGAGGCAAGCGGTCCGGCTCGGCTGGTCACGTAGTCGTGGATGGACTCGATCTCGGTCGCCCACCGATTCGCGGCATCGATCAGCAAGGGATCGAACGCATCCGCTGCGTGGAGGTCGAAGTGCGTGGTCTGTACCGCTGGCTGGCGCAACGCAAGGTCCTCGTAAGCCTCGAAGTCGGGCCAGTTTACGGAGGGCGCGATCCCGGAATCGTCCACGTCGTTGCCGAGCCCGTCGTCCTCGCTGCCGTCCGCGATCGCGAGATCATTTCCGTTGCCGTCAGCGCCTGCAGGCGGTTCGGCGACGGCGTCCGAGCGCTCCGTGTCCGCCGACTCGTCGGAGGGGTCGCCGGTCGACGCGCCTTCGTCGTCCTCGGCGGCTGGATCCGATTCATCATCCTGGGCTGCGCCCTCTCCGCTCCGGCCCTCGGCAACCGAGTCGGCGTCCTCCTCCGATCCTTCGTCAAGGGAACCATCGGTAGACTCCGCTTCCTCGGCCGAATCGCGCGGACCGACGGATGGCGCGGACTCACCCAACCTTCCGGCGAGCTCCTCGAGGCCCGCGCTATCCGGTGCGATCCGACGCAAGGCGTCCAGGCCGGGGCCTCCGGCCAACAGCACGCCGACGACGAGCCATGCGACGAGCACGACGGCGGTCAGAGCGGTGGCCAGCCAGGCCAACATGCGACCCACGATCATGGGATGTCCTCCTCGAGGAGGGTGGCGGACCCATGCGGGACCGGCGCGGAAAGAAGCGAAACGGCAAAGGTCTCCGCGAACGCGGAGAGGAAGATCGGACGCACCTCATCCAGGTCGACGGATCGGCCGAGCACGCGGCTGAGGGACGTGGTCCGGGCATGCGGCAGCCCACACGGCATGATCCAGTCAAAATGCTCTATGTCGGGATCGACGTTGAGCGCTATGCCATGGTAGCCGATCCAACGCTCGATCCGTACGCCGATCGCCGCGATCTTGGCGGCAGGGGAGCCGCTGCCGGCCGGCACCCAGACCCCGGACTCGACGCCGTCGCGCAGCTCCGTCTGGACGCCGAAGGCCTCCACCGTACGAGCCACGGTCCGCAGCAGGCTCGTGGCATACCAGCGCACGTCCTTGCGATGTCGCCGTAGATCGAGCAAGGGGTAGGCAACCAGTTGGCCCGGCCCGTGATAGGTCACGTCGCCTCCGCGTTCAACGGCGATGATCGACACATCGCGCCGGGCCAATTCTGCGCGTGGGAGCAGGATGTGCTCCTCTTTTGCGCGGCGCCCCATGGTCAATACCGGTTCGTGCTCGACCAGCAGCAGCCGATCGGGCTCGTCCGAGGCATAGGTACGAGCCGACGCGGACGATCCACCCTGCACGGCTCGGGGAGGCTCGCGCTCCTCGGACGCCTTCTTGAGGCGCTCCACGATGCGCCGTTGCAGCGTCCAGGCAGGTTCGTAGTCGAGCCGGCCCAGATCGGTCCAGTACACCGGCGGCGGGCCGGCCGGCCGGTTGGGCGGGCCGGCGACGGGGCCGGGGACGGGGCCGGGGCCAGAACTGGGGCGCACGCTCATCGACTACCGCGCGAGACGCGGACGCGCCGACGGAGCTTCGATTCAGCGCGCACGGTCGGGGTCCTCGCGCTCTGGGGAGGCGCCTTCAGCGCTGCACGCGGCGTCACGCTCGGCGTCCTCGCGCTCGGCGTCGCGCTCGGCGTTGCGGACGACGTTGCGGACGGCGGTGCTTCGCGCAGGACGCGTGGCAGGAAGAGCGACCACCGCTCGATCGGCGTGAGGGTGGCCGATGCGGTCGGCGTGGGGCTCGCGGGCCGCGGCGTGGGCGAGGTGGTCGCGGTGGCCGGGGGCTCCGTCGGCTCGTTCGTGGCCATGGCCGTCGCCGTCGGGGTCATCGAGGGCGTCGGCGAGAATGCGGACGTCGGCGTGGGCGTGAAGCGTTGTGGGGTTGGGATGTCGGGTGGCAGCGTCGGCACCTCGAACGTGGGCGGCGCGGTTGGTAGGGGCTGGGCCGTGGCCATGGGCGCCGGGAACGGCAGCCAAGAAAGCATGGAGAACGTGAGTACCGTTTGGAGCACGAGAAGGAGCAAGAACGGTGGGCCCGTCCGCGGCAGCGCGCGCCGGGCACTGGCTGCGCTGCGCCAATGGGCACCGATGCTCCTTGGGACGGTTCGCCACCCCCTCACGCGCGATCCGAGGTCGTTGCGGCCGCGTCGGGCGCCGCGAGGAACAGGGACCCCGGCCAGGTTGGACGTCCACGAAGGAGCACATCGCCGGGCATGGGCTTGCCGCCCGCGGCTTGCGCGACGTCCAGGCGCAGCCACCCCGAGCCGCACGCAACGGCAGGCCACGATCGGCCTTCGTGCTCGATGAGCGCAACCCGGCCAGGGTGCGCTACCGCGTGCGGGGTGGATGCATGGCTGCCGGCCGCGTCGGAGGGATCTGACTGATCATCGACGACCACGTTAATCGGCGCGTCGAGCGCGGTCGCGGCGTGGACCTTCAGGCGACCGCCGTCGGGGTCGAAGGTGAAGGCGCCCGGCCACGGTGCCATCGCACGTACGTGCCGGGCCAACTCCGTCGCGGGTCGCGACCAGTCGATGCGACCCTGTGCTTTGCGCAGGCTCGGGGCGAGCGTGGCGAGCTCCGGGTCTTGCGCCAGCGGCGTCAGCTCGCCTGCGATCCAGCGGGGAAGCGTTTCAGCAAGCAGCGCCGCGCCGAGAACGGCGAGGCGTTCGGTGAGCTCGCCCGCGGTTTCGCGCGGACCGATCGGCGTCGCGCGCCGGCTGATCATCGGGCCGGTGTCCAGGCCCTCGTCCATGCGCATGATCGTCGCGCCCGACTCTGGGTCGCCGGCGGCGATCGCGTGCTGGATGGGCGCGGCGCCGCGCCAGCGGGGCAACAAGGACGCGTGCACGTTTAATGCGCCGTGCGGCGCGGCATCGAGTACATCGAGCGGCAGGATCAGCCCGTAGGCCGCGACGACGATCACGTCGGGCTCGAGTGCGCGCAGCGCGTCGAGGCCGGGTCCCGCGTCCGCGCCCTTGCGGAGCGAGCGCGGCTGAAACACGGGCACGCCGGCGGCCCCGGCCACCTCCTTCACCGGGGATGCGCGCAGCGTACGGCCACGGCCGGCGCGTTGATCCCGGCGCGTGAAGACACCCACTACGTCCTGGCTAGAAAGCAGGGCGCGCAGCGTGGGCACCGCGAAATCCGGTGTACCCATAAAGACCACGCGCGCCAGCGAGGCAGGCTGCGCGAGAGTCACGGGAAGCGAAGAATCGTCGGGGATCGTCACGGCCGCGAAGTATAGCGACCATTGGTTGCCCCCGCCCTCGACGCTAGAATCGCGGCGGCCGCCGAGCACTCCGCTCCGCCGTCGCGCCAAGGCCGATCGCGTGCCCGTCCCTCCATCGATGCCCCGCTATGCCGGTCGGCCCGAGCTCTTGCTCTGCGGGCTGCTCCTGGGAGGCTGCGCTACCGGCACACCGCCGCCCGCAGTCGCCACCCCCACGGCATCGGCGCAGGCGCCCCCGACCGCGACGTGGACGCCGAGCACGACACCCACGGCTACGACCACGCCCACGCCCACCTTTCCCGCGGACGCGCTCGTCGACGCGGATGGGCTCAACCTGCGCGCCGGTCCGGACACCATGCATCCATCGCGCGACGTGTTGCTCCGGGGCACGCCCGTCGCGCTGGAGGGACGCAGCCATGACGATCGCTGGCTCGCGGTGCGCTCCCCCGCGGACGACCGAGGTTGGATCAGCGCGGAGTTCGTGACGCTGCGACGCGATCTGGCCGGCGTGCCGACCCAGATCACACCGACGCCCCCGCCGTCGCCCACCCCAACCGCGATCCCGATGGACCCCTCGCGCCCGTTGGTCCTCGTACCGCCCGCCGTCGCACAGGGCGAGCCCGTGCTCATCCGGTTGCGCGAGCCGGGAGCCGAGCGGGTCGTAGCGCTCTTGGATACCGTGGAGGTGCCGTTGCACCGCCTCGACGGGGACCGTTGGGCCGGCATCATCCCCGCCTCGCCCGACATCGCGCCTGGGCAGCAACCGGTGTACCTCACGGTGATCCGCCCGGGTGGCGAGGCCGTGCCGATGACCGAGATGCTCACCCTGCGTGACGGCCACTATCCCGAAGAGACGATCACGTTGGACTTGGAGCAAACGCCGGAGCGCGCCGCGTGGATCGATCCGGCCGTACGGGACGGCGAGCTTGCGCGGCTGACCGAGCTAACCCGCCCGGTCGGGGCGGAGCGATTCTGGTCGGGAACGTGGAGGGCACCCATCACGCCGACCGTATCATCCTTGTTCGGCGGCAAACGCGACTACAACGCCGGCGCCTACCGGGGCCGCCACTCCGGGCTGGACCTGCGTGCGCGGATGGGGGCGCCGATCCGGGCGCCGGCTCGCGGCCGCGTGGTGCTCGTCGAAACCTTCGTCGTGCTCGGCAATGCGGTGTGGCTGGATCACGGTTGGGGCGTGTACAGCGGCTACGGCCACCTTGGGGAGCCGAGAGTCGCGGTCGGCGATTGGGTCGAGCCGGGCGACGTGCTCGGGCTCGCGGGCGCATCTGGGGCTGTGACGGGGCCGCACCTGCACTGGGAAGTGCGTGTGGCCGGCGTACCGGTGCACCCTGCGCGCTGGCTCGAGCGGGACGTCGGCTTCGCGCCGTAGCCCACGTGGGCGCCCCGGTCTACAATAGCCGCCATGAACGCACATCTACCGGATACGGAGACCATCGTGGTCGTCGATTATGGCGGCCAGACGGCGCAGCTGATCGCGCGGCGGGTGCGCGAGCACGGCGTCTACTGCGAGCTCATCCATCACGACGCGCCCCCCGAGCGCGTTGAAACCTTGGCGCCGCGCGGGTTTATCCTGTCCGGCGGACCGAACAGCGTGTACGACGACGGCGCACCGAAGCTGCCGGACTGGCTGGGCAGCGGTGAGGTACCGGTGCTGGGCATCTGCTACGGCATGCAGCTGCTTGCCCACGCCCACGGCGGCACCGTGGCGCCTTCGCAGCACCGAGAATACGGCCTGGCCGAGGTCAAGCTCGACGTGGACCTTCCGCTCTTTCGGGGCCTGCCGCCGAGCATGACGGTCTGGATGAGCCACGGCGACCGCGTCGAGTCACTCCCGGACGGCTTCCGGCCGCTGGGCCACACCGACAACGCGCCCCTGGCCATCATGGGCGATCCGGAGCGCGACGCCTACGCGGTCCAATTCCACCCGGAAGTGGTCCACACACCGCGCGGCTCCGAGCTGATCCGCAACTTCGTGCTGGACGTATGCGGTTGTCGCGGCGACTGGACGTCGGCGCACTTCATCGAGACCGCTGTTGCAGAGATTCGCGACGAGGTAGGCGACGGTCAAGTGCTCGTCGCCGTATCGGGCGGCGTGGACTCCTCGGTGATGGCCGCCCTCGTCCACCGCGCCGTCGGCGACCGAATGTTGGCGCTCTTCATCGATCACGGCTTGCTGCGCGAAGGGGAGCGCGAAGAGGTCGCGACCTTGTGCGAAGGGCTCGGCATTGAGGTGCGCATGATCGACGCCGAGGTGGCCTTCTTGAAGGCCCTAGACGGCATCCGCGACCCGGAGCAGAAGCGGCGCGCGATCGGCGAGACCTTCGTGCGCACTTTTGAGCGCGAGGCCGCGGCTGTGGGCGAGTACGGCTTCTTGGCCCAAGGCACCTTGTATCCGGACGTGATCGAGTCCGCGACGACCTCGGACACCCAGGCTGCACACAAGATCAAGACCCATCACAACGTAGGCGGTCTGCCGGACGACATCGAGTTCCAGGTGATCGAGCCGCTGCGCTACCTGTTCAAGGACGAGGTGCGCCGCGTCGGCCGTGAGCTGGGCCTGATGGAGAGCACCGTCATGCGCCAACCCTTTCCTGGGCCCGGCCTGGCCGTGCGGATCCTCGATGCCGTTACGCCGGAAGCCCTGGCCACCTTGCGCGCGGCCGATGCCATCGTGCGGCACGAGATCGAGGCGGCCGGCCCTGAGGCGCTGGGCGATCAGTTCCCATGGCAATACTTCGCCGTGCTGACCCCGCTGCGAAGTGTGGGCGTAATGGGCGATCAACGCACCTACGGCCAGCTCGTGGCCGTCCGCGCCGTGACGAGCATGGACGGCATGACCGCCGATTGGGCGCGCCTGCCGCATGACCTGCTCGGCCGCATCGCCAACCGCGTCGTGAACGAAGTCGACGGGGTCAACCGGGTGGCCTACGACATCACAAGCAAGCCGCCGGGCACCATCGAATGGGAGTAGGCCCAGCCTGATGCGCCGCGCCTCGGACGCGACCGTCGTACGCCACGGCCCCCGTGAGGCCGTCGGAGCGCGTACGGTTCGTGTGGCCGGGCAGCGCGTGACCTTCGCCGTTCTCCTCGAGCTACGCGGCGACGCTGCACCCGAGGAGCAGCGCATGATCCTCGCGGGCTTGCGTGACCGTGCGCTGGAAGAGCTCGTAGAGGGCCACGGAGGCGTGACGGCTCGCTTGCGCGATGCACACCACGCCATCGACCAGGCGGTGCGTTCGGAGGCCGGTGGCCGCTCGGGCCCGCTCATCGCCGGCGCCGCGCTCCTCGCGGTGGGTGAGCACGGTATTGTGCTGGCTCATGCCGGCCCGGTCGTTGCATACCACCGAACGGAGGCCGACGCGCCGCGGCGCATTCCCGCGCGCGGCCCGTGGCTGAAGCGCGAGAGCATCGACGCGACGTCCGTGGACGAGCCCGGAGCAGAGCCGCTCGGTGCGGGGTTGGGTCGCATCGGCGGACCCGACCTGCACTGGGAGGCGATTCCCCCAGCGCCGGGCACGCGGCTGCTCGTCGTGGGCGCCTCGACGGCGGGCGTCCTTTCGCGCGACGTCGCGGCGGCGCTGTTTCGAACCCCGCCCCCGCGCGTGGGCGACGCGCTAGCCACGGCCCTCGCTCCCGGTCAGCCTGCGATCTTCGTCGCGCCCGCGGATCCACGTGGGGACAACGGCGTGGAAGAAATCACCGGTCGGACCATGGCACCGGGCGACGCAGAAGCGCAGACGATCGGTGGCGGCCCGACTGGGCCGTTCGCGCGCAGCGCACCGATCGGTCGGCGGACTGGCGTCGCGGATCTCGCGCGCAGGGCCCGCCCGCTTACGGACCGCGGGCGCGCCGCACTTCGGGCCGCCGGCGGCGCGACGGCTCGTGGCGCAGCGCGCGTGCTGCTGGGCCTGTTCCCCGCCCGTATGGCCGCCGATCGCGGTGGCGCGGACTGGATGCGCCTCGCGGCGACGGCGGCGCTCGGCCTGCCGGTCGCCGTCCTCGCGCTCACGTTGCTGCTGGCCCTGCGCGAGCGCGGCCCGGGCGACGCTATCGAGGCCGCCGCGGGCGGTGGCGGCGCGGCGCCGCTCGTGGATGCCACGGGAGCCGACGACGCGCTCGCGGCAGACCCGATCGCCGACCGTGCCGCAGGGATCCAGCGGTTGGGCGATGTGCGCTTGGAAGCTGCCTTAGCCGGCGGGGCCGAGGATCCGCGGGATATCGTCGCGGTCGGAGACGCACGGTACGTGCTCAACCGGACGTTGGGGCTCGTGGAGTGGGTGCGCGCAGGCGAGGCGCGTGCGGCATGGCGCCAAGGTCTGGTTGTCAACGGCGCGGTGGCCGGCGCGCCGGTCGATCTGTTCTGGCTCCCGGCAACCGGCGGCGGTGAGGGTGGACAGGCGGCGGTACTTGATGCCGCCGCGCGGCTATGGCTCCTGGACGGCGAAAGCGCGACGCCTGTGGGTCCGCTCGACGATAGCTCGTGGCGTGTCGTGACCCGGGCGGCCGGCTACGACGGTCGGCTCTACGTCTTGGATCGCGGTGGCCGCGTACATCGCTACGCGCGCACGGACGGCCTCGCCGGGGAGCCGCCGAGCTTCCCTGGCCCTCCGGAGGCCTGGCTGCAGCAAGATCTCGATTTGTCCCAGGCGATCGACATGGCCATCGATGGTCGCATCCTCGTGCTCCTTGCCGGCGGCGACCTACGCGCACTGCAGGCCGGCGGGGACACGGGACTGCGCGTAGGCGGCATGCCGGAGCGTATCGGGGACGCGCGCGCCGTGTACGGCAGCCCGAGCGCCGATCAGATCCTCGTGGCCGACGCGGCGGGAGGGCAGGTCATCGCGCTCGGTGGAGACGGCGTGTTTCGAGCTCGGCTGCTCCTACCTCCCCAGCCCAGGGCGCCGAGCGGATCCGCGCTGGCCACCGGCCGTCTCGAAAACTTCCATGCACTGTGGTGGGACGAGGCAGACGGACACCTTTGGCTCGTCTCCGGCAACGCGTTGTACCGCACCGCGTATCAAGGATCGCCTGCGCTTCGCCCGTAGGTTCTTTGCTATGATCGCTCTCGAGATGGCGCACGAATGGGTCACGCCTCAGGGGCTACAGACGTCCACAAGGATGAACGCGCTGCGTGAACCCGCCGCCGGGCCGCGCGTAACGTATTCGGCACAGGTGTGTCCTTAACTACGGGCGGACCGATTTCGATAATTAGCCCTATTCGCATAGGAGATTGGAAATGATTCGTATACGTTGGACCATCGTATTTTCCGCGTTGCTCGTCACGGCAGGTTTGGCCGCGACGTCGCCCGCAGCGGCTCAGCCCGCGCCGGCAGCCACGGTCAACCAGATCGATGCCGCAATCGGTGAGACGGACGGGCCGTACAACCTCTTGTTCTGGAGCGAGGACCGCGGCACAGGGCCGTTGATCTTTGCCAAGCGCATCCGAGATAACGGCTTCGCGATCGGCGGCCCCGATGGCGGGGAATGGGAAGCGACCGCCGCCACGGGTACGGGCGCGGAAAAGGGCAAGAAGGGCGCCCAGCGCTACCCCGCGATGTTCGGCAACGTGTTGGTCTGGAGCGAGCTCGCACCGGGCGGCACGGACTACGACATCTACGCGCAGCGCCTGCACAACAACGGCCGCCCGCGCGGCGCGCCCTATCTGCTGCTCGACAAGGATGGCGATCAACTCTATCCCGACATCATCCAGGCCGATCGCGACTACATCGTCGTGTTCAGCGAGGACAGTACCGATGAGGGCGACGTGATGGGCCTGCGCACCACGACCGCGTTGCGCACGCGCGGCGAGCCTTTCCCCGTGGCAACCGGCCCGGGCGTGGCGGAAGATCCGGTGATTACCCGCGATCTCCAGGAGCCGCGCGCGGCCTTCCTGGTACTCTTCGCATTCACCCCGGACGGTGCGGCGTCGAAGGACATCTACGGCGCACGTGTGACCGAAGCCGGCCTGCCGCGTGGTGGCGCCGGAGCGATCTTCCCGGTCATCGTCAGCGACGACGTGGACGAGTACGCGCCGGAGCTGCTGACCTCCGCCTTCACCTTCCGCGGCGACCAGGCGCCGAAGCGCGAGCAATTCAGCAACCTTCTGCTCCACTCACGTAACGACCCCGCCGGTGCGGACGGTCCGGATATCTACGGTCAGCGTCTGCGAAGCAACGGCTTCCCCCAGGGCGGCGAGTTCCTCGTGGCCGGCGGCCCGGGCGCTCAGGAGTTCGCGGCAGCCGTCGATGGCGTGTCTGAGGGCTGGTTGGTTGTGTGGCAGGACGAGGATGCCGGCGATACCGACATTCTGAGCATCAAGGTGCGGCGTAACGGAATTCCGTATCCGCCCATGCGTCCCCTGGCTGCCGACTGACGTTGCGGTCCGCCTACTAGTAGTCCAACCAGCCTGAATCTACGGGTTCGGGAGCCAATGCATCCACGCCAGCGGCCCGCCGCTCGTCGGCAATAGCGTTACTATTCCCTCCTCTCTGCGAACCACCGGCGCGGCGCATTGGCTCCCTCACGACCCGCATCTCCAAGCTGGTTGGACTACTTGAAGGTGGACGCGAAGCTCGGGATGGACGATTCGGGGGGCCTGACGGCCCCCCGTTTTTCTTTGTCCGCACCTGCCCTCGATGATACCCTGAGCGACCCGCGGTCGCCCCGATGTGGGCCGCCGAAGTATGGAGGCAAGCACCATGACGTTGGACACCGAAGAACGACTCTATGACGGGCAGCAGCGGTCGATCAACGAAGAGGGCGAGTTCCTCAAGCTCAAAGACGTTGACCACCTTGAGCTGTACGTCGGCAATGCGCATCAGGCCGCCTATTACTGGCAGCACGCCTTCGGCTTCAAGCCGGTGGCCTATCGCGGCCTAGAGACCGGCGAGCGTGACAAGGTCAGCCACGTGCTGCAGCAGGGCAAGATCCGCCTCGTGCTCACCGGTACGTACCGGCCGGACAGCGAGATCGCGGCCCACCATCTCACGCACGGCGACGGCGTGAAGGCCATGGCCTTCACGGTCGACGACGTCGAGAAGGCATATCGTGAGACCACGGCCCGCGGCGCACGGGGCATCACCCCGCCCACGACCACACAGGACGAGCACGGTGTGCTGCGGATCGCGGAGATCGGAACCTACGGCGACACGATTCACCGCTTCGTCGATCGCGGCGATTATGCGGGGGCGTTCATGCCGGGTTTCGTCGCCGCCGAACCCGACATCGAGGTCGCCGAAGTCGGAGCCCTGTACGTCGATCACTGTGTCGGCAACGTGGAGCTCGGCAAGATGAATTATTGGGTGGGCTGGTACCACCGCGTGATGGGCTTCCGTCAGCTCCTGCATTTCGATGCCGACGACATCTCGACGGAGTACTCCGCCCTGATGAGCAAGGTGATGCAGAACGGCACGGGTCGCATCAAGATGCCGATCAACGAGCC
>JAJCYU010000399.1 GCA_029262755.1 Anaerolineae bacterium | reverse complement strand
GTTCACGGTGCGGCCCGTCTCACCGGGATGGGCCACCACGAGCTCCTCCGCTTCATCATCGAAGTGGAAGCGGGGCGACTTCGCGGTGCGGGAAACAGCCTCCGTCACGCCCTCCATCAAGCGGCCAAAGCCATCCTCTGCCACCTGGAGGTGAAAGGTCTCGTTGACCGCAGTCGTGATCAGCAGCGGCGCCAACGCTTCCGGCGTCAGAGTCCATTCTTGGTTGAACGCGCGCAGCTCGATCGGCGCGCTGAGCATGGTTCGCGCACGGGCGCTGGCCGCACGGTTGTCACGCACGGTCGGGATGAGCGGCTCAACGGGTAGGACGATATCGCCGGGCGGCCAGACAGCGCGAGCAGCGACGTCTTCGAGTATCTCAAGGGCCTCCGACGCGCGCAGGCGCCGCCCTTCTATGGCGTCCTCGGCGACGACTTCCGTGCCTTGAATGACGAGCGTCGCGTTGGCGGACGTGCGATCGAAGAACGATACCTGTTCCTCAAGCCAACGCGCCGTAGCGTCCGCGTCAAAATGAATCACCGGCGCCAAACGCTCCGGTTGCAGCCGCAGCCGGCTCATCTCGATGATCTGCGCGGGACGAATCCCGCTTCGGCCGATCCCAAATGCCGCATCCACGCTTGCGTCCAGATCCAGCCGCATGGCCTCGCTTGGTACGGGCCACGTCTCGTCGGCGGCCCGTGCTTCGACGACCAGATCGGGATCGTAGCCCGCGCTTCGAAGGGCACGCTCTGCGGCCGCCGGCGTCATACCACCAACGTCGACCGACCCAATGGATACGCCCGGGAAGATCGCATCGCTCCACGTCGCTCGGTAGACCAGCGGCGTGATGATCGCCGCGAGTACGGCGACAAGACCCAAGATCGCCGCCGTCCATCCACGCTGTGTTCGCTGCATCCGCTTGCCTCCGGTGGACGGTTGACGACCGGAGCGCCCATGCGGCGTAGACCCGCCGGGCGACGAAAGCTGGCTAGATTCCTCAAGCGGTCGTGGGTCCATGCGGCGCGAGATCCTCCATTCGGATGATGGCTGAAACACCGGGACTTCGGGGTCTATTGAACAAGTTTAAGCATAGGAGCCGGGCGAAGGCACGGCAAGCAATCGAACCGTCGCGAATCCACCACATGGTCGCCGCTAAGCCATCACATGGAACACTTCTGTTCGGCGTAGTTCCCACGCGAGCCGGCAGGGACCTACGAGATTCGCAATGGCCTCGGGTCGGCGACAGCCCTATCTAAGATGCACCTGCACCAGGCACGGCGGCGTCCGTTGCATGGTCCGTCGCGTCATTCGCCGCATGCACCATCGAATTGTCGCGCATGAGCCGAACGATTGAGAGTATGTCCGGTGCTTGCGCTCGGTCGAAGGTGAGGGCCGGAACAGCCTCCCTCAGCACGGCAAGCGCGGCGCCTACTCCCGCTCCCGGAGCGCCTTGGTCCCGGCGCAAGTGGAGTGCTTGGGCTGCCGTCAGCAACTCGATGGCTACGACGGATTCGGCGTGCTCGACGATACGGCGGGCATGCCGCGCTGCATTCATGCTCATGGAAACGTGATCTTCCTGGCCCGCTGAAGAAGGAATGGTGTCGACGCTATCGGGATGCGCGAGCGTCTTGCAAGCGGAGACGAGGGACGCCGCCGTGTATTGCGGAATCATCAACCCACTGTTCAAGCCCTCCAGCTTGTGATCGCTGTCGATGAGGAACATGGGCAGGTTGAGCGCGGCGCGCGCCGCGTCGCGAAAATAGAAATCGGTGAGCTTGTAGGTGCGGCGTTCGCTGAGCGAAGCCATGTCGGTGACCACGATCTTGAGCAGATCGGCCGCATAGCCGATCGGCGCTCCGTGGAAGTTGCCGCCGCTCACGGCCTTGTCGCCGCGCGGAAGGTCGGGGAAGATCAGCGGATTGTCCACGGCCGCGTTGATCTCCGCTTCCACGGTGGCGGCGACGAATCCCAGCGCATCGCCTACCGCACCGAGCACCTGCGGCGCGCAGCGAAGGGAATACGGATCTTGAGGCGGGACACGCTCCGGATCGTGGTCGCGATCCGCCGGATCCAGCAGCGTCGAGCCGCGTGTCCAGCGCAGGACTCTGCGGGCAACGCGCGCTTGTCCGCCCAGCCCGCGCGCAGCGTGGATCTCGGGCAGGAACGCGTCGCGAAAGCCGCGAACCGCTTCGAGGCTCATCGCAAGCGCCAGCTCGGCGTGGGCCACGATGCGCTGCGCATCGGCCAGGGCGAGTGCGGCGATCGCAACCGAGAACGTCGCGCCATTGGTCAGGGCAAGCGCCTCCTTGGCGCCGAGCTCAATGGCCCCCCCGAGCGGGGCGAGCGCTTCGCTTGCCGTACGGCGATGCCAGAGTTTCAGCTGCCCGGCATGGTTGCGGGTGCGATGGCAATGCTCGCCCGCGAGCCCGCCCGCGGACTCGGCATCGACCGGGACCCACACGGGCGGGTCGTATTCGTCGACCGGCAGCGCTTCGTCGTCGGGACCCGGCGTCGGCGTGCGGCTGAGCACCAGGCCCAGATGCGCCATCGGTGCAAGATCCCCGCTGGCTCCCAGCGAACCCATTTCCGGCACGACGGGTAGCAAACCGGCGTTGAGCACGCCGATCAAACGGTTGACCACGACGGTTCGAACACCGGAATGGCCTCCGACAAGCTGGCGGACCCGAACGGCTGCCGCCGCGCGCACCACTTCCTCCGGCAGCGGATCGCCGGCACCGGCCGCGTGGCTGAGCAACAGATTGCGTTGGAGGACGCGGGCATGGTAGGCCGAACGGAAGGTCTCGCGACCCGAAAGGGCGCCGAAGCCCGTGCTAATGCCGTAGATAGGACGTGCATCGGGCGCATCGAGCAGGTTCATGCGCTCCTCGACCCAAGCTGCGGATCGGCGCATTCCGGACTCTAGGGCCGGCCATCCCTGTTCGGGACGTTCTTCGGCCAATGGCGCTACCGCGCGATGCCGGCGCGCGACCTGCACGACGTCGTCCAACCGCCAGCGAGCGACCCGCCCGTCCACGGCGTGGAGGTCGAGTTGCGGTCTGTCTATGCGTAGGGGCTTTCGGTCTGGGGTGGAGTCTGGCACGATCACGTCGCGTCGCGGTAAGGGGCGGCTGCACGGGTCGGCTACGTAGGTCGGCTTCCAACGTGAGCGGCACGTGGTGCCGCCATGCGAAAGGCAGGCTATCGCCGCCTGCCCCGACGGTCAAGGAGCGGTCACCCATGCGCATCGACCGAAGCCGTGCTCGAATCACGCCCGAGGGATTCGAGTTTCCCCCCTACCGACCTGGAGATCAGAGGCCCATCCCGCTGCGCGATGCCGGACTCTCCGCGCAGGAGGAGTTACTGTGCGTCGACCGCGGAGCTTCCTCCGTGTGTTTCGACGTGCGCCAGATGGCCTACCACCACATTGCGCAGGGCGATCTGAACGGATTGCCCTACCTCGTCTCCTTCTGAGCACCCTGCAATAGCGGGGTCGGTCTGACTCCGCTCATCGACGGCGTCCTACATCACTATGGTGTGGTCGGTTTGGCGAATGGTTTGGCCGTGATGGCCGACGAGGAAACCCGAAGCCTTTGGGATCACATCAGCGGCGAGTGCTTCGAAGGGCCGTGGGCCGGACGGCGCCTAGACGTGTGGCCGGTGCGCATGACGACGGTCGCAGCGCGCTTGGCGCTGGATGCCGATGCCGAGTTGCTTCTCTCCGACCATCGCTCGCCGCGCCAATGGGCTACCGGAAAGCTCGCTGCCCGGCGCATCCACGGGCGCGGTCTGCTGCCGAGCTTCTTCCATCGCACGATGAGCTCCGAGATCGATCCGCGGCTGGCACGCCTCCACCAGGGACTCGGTATCGTGGATCAGGACGAAGGACTGTTCATCCCGATCGAAACCATCCCGCGCGGTGGAGCGGCGCGCCTGTACTGGCGCGGGGCGGAGCTGGACATCGAACGCGACCTAGCGGACGGCGTGCCGTTTGCGCGGTGGAACGCGACCGGGGAGGCGCCGATGCAGTTGCTCACCCGATGGTACGGTTTCTCCTTCACCTATCCCGGTTGTGCGATCTATCCGGGACCGGGCAGCACGGAGTTTGACGCACCGACCGCGTGACCCGGTCTCCTTCGCACAGAAAGCAACGCGATAGCGCGTTTCCGGTCGTGCTCAGCGCGGATGCGGCCGCGCCGCCCAAGATGGCACCGCGGAACCGGATTGACGCGCCGGCCAAAAACTCCCAATGGGCAGGGTCTAATAAACTCGTCCAAGCAACAGGGTCTACGGGCATTGCGCGGACAATAATCGGTTCCGCATCACGCTAGATTTAAGGCGAGGACTGGAATCCGTCCGGCCGGATCGGGATACTGCAGGACAGGTTGCCCATCCAACGTGCAGGTTTCGAATCGCCGGTTGGCGAGGCCAAGCAGCTCGCGGCGAACGCAGGCTGCACCAGCCACGAATCGCCCAATCAATAGTCTTGGCAGTGTTTCCTCCGCGCGATACTGCGAGGCGCGATAGCCCGCAATCGGCTTGTTGGACGCGCACCAACCCAACCCCACCTTGCCCCACAAGGGAGATGTTCCGTTGACCGGATCCGGCTTCCGTCGCGCAGCCCGGCGCGGCGCCCTGTTCGTGTACGACTATGTCCTTCGTCCGCTAGCACCGTCTCTGGGCCGTCTGGCCCACCGAATGGCCCCCCTCCTCGCCCTTGTTCTCGTCCTTGGCCTCGTCGCAGCGATCGCGTACACCCGAGGCCGATCGGATGCCTACGCAAACATCGCCGCTGCTCGCGCTACGGCTCTCGCACCCTCCGAAGCCGCGATGGAGATCGTGGAGGGAGACGACACCGTGCGCATCGCCTGGCTACCCAAGACGATGGACCGTTGGATCGAGACCGTGGAGAAGGCGAGTCGCGAACACGGAGTCGCCGCGGACCTGATCGCGATCGTCATGCTCGTGGAGAGTGGCGGCAACCCAGAGGCCCGCAGTCCGAGCGGAGCCGTCGGCCTCATGCAGGTCATGCCGGCAACCGGCGAATACATCGCGCGTGCGCGCGGCCTGGGGTCATTTACGTTGGATGAGCCGGAGACGAACATCGACTTCGGCGCCTGGTACCTCGCGCAGCAACTCGGCTCGTTCGGCGTGCCGACCGATGGTCCGGAATGGCACGAGTCCGTCGACAGGGCCGCCGTGGCATACAATGCCGGGCCCGGACACATAAAGGCCCACCTGGACACCGGTCGCGCACTCTACGCGGAGGCGGCCCGCTACCGGGAGTGGGTCGGCGGCATGTGGCGCGAGCGAGCCGAAGAAGGCAGCGACACATACTTGCGCTGGTGGGCGGCGGGCGGTCGTCGCCTTGTAGAAGAGGCCGAAGCAGGTCGCGCCCAGCAACAGCCGGATCTACGTCTGATCGCGCGCGATCGCTGATCTTGTGCCGGCCCGTACCCGACATCCGCGAACAGGGGCGCGCCGGATCGGTGGGACAAAGATCCCGCCCTCCACGCACGATCGATTCGTCGGAAACCGATCTGTCGCGTTGCGCCCGTTCCAACGCAAACTCCTATCCATCTCGATTGCCGTTGTCCCGCCTCGCTACGTCGCAACCGACTCCCCCTTCAAGGAGACCCCGTCATGAACCTCGGTGCATTTTCCCTAAGCCTCGCCGTGAAGGACATTCACGCATCTCGCGCGTTCTACGAAAAGCTCGGCTTCACCGCCGTTCTCGGCGAGATCGAGCAGAACTGGCAGATCATGCGCAACGGCGCCACGACGATCGGGCTGTTTCAAGGAATGTTCGATGCCAACTCCCTGACCTTCAACCCCGGCTGGGACGCACAGGCACAGGCGCTATCCGATTTCGAGGACGTACGCGCGATCCGTCAAGCGCTCGTGGACGCCGGACTGGACGTGATGGGTGAGATCGAATCCGAGAACGGGCCCGCACACTTCATGCTGATGGACCCGGATGGAAACCCGGTGCTGATCGATCAGCACGTGTAGATGGCAGGACGCCAAGAACGCGGGCTCTCTAGAGCCCGCGTTCTTGATCCGTCACGAATATCGGTGGTCCCCCCACGGGGAATCGAACCCCGGTTTCAGCCTTGAAAGGGCCGCGTCCTAACCGCTAGACGATGGGGGGAGGTAGGTGGGAACCAGCGGAGGCGATTCTAGCATCGCCGGAGCGGGTGAGCCAGCATTCGAAGGCTGACTTACGCGGCGCGATGAAGACCGATGCGCCGAGCCTCGAGGGAGCGAAAATCCGTGCCTACACGCCGGGCGGATCGTAAGGCTCGCGGATTGTTTCGCCTTCGTTGTCGTGACGCAAGCGATATAGTTTATCGAATCCGGTCACGCGATCCGTGAACAAGATGCCGTCCAGATGGTCGATCTCGTGTTGGAAGACCCGCGCTGCAAAGCCCTCGAGTTCGATCGTGATCGTCCGGCCGGACCGGTCGAGCGCCTCGAC
The DNA here is from genome assembly GCA_029262755.1 of Anaerolineae bacterium. Taxonomy (GTDB): domain Bacteria; phylum Chloroflexota; class Anaerolineae; order Epilineales; family Epilineaceae; genus JAJCYU01. The sequence continues at coordinate 15,393 of JAJCYU010000399.1, read as the reverse complement.
ATGGATCGCGACGTGACGCGGAACATCGCCGTACAGGTTGGGGATGGACAGGCAAGCCTCTTGGTCTTCCTCCATCTCTTCCGATTCCCACGTAATCCGCGGGTCAGCGACAGCCCACAAATTCGTAGGCCCGTCTTCCGATTCGTCTTCGAGATCGGCAGGAACCTCGACGACCACGATACGCTGTGCAACGTCAATCTGAGGTGCAGCGAGGCCGACACCGGGCGCGTCGCGCATCGTCTCCACCATGTCGTCCATGAGCGTGCGGGTGGCACGATCGATGCGTCGGACGGGCTCCGCGGTGGCGCGCAGGATCGGGTTGTCGTCCTCAACGGTCACGATACGCAAGATGCTCAAGAGGGCCTCCACGGGCGGCTATGAGCCGCGAATCATACGATGGTGGTCGCGCGCATCCAACGCAGCGCGCGCGCCGTGAACGCTGGACAGCCCACGGCCGTAGATCGTTGATGCGCCGACTTGTGCTGCCTACTATCATCCGACACCGCGCAAACGCGGAGCCTTGGAATCGGAGCCACCATGACCGCAACGCCGATGCATGCACACGAAGCGTCTCCGTCCTCTCGCTACCTCTGTCGCAAACGCCGGATTGCCATGATCTCGGTGCATACCTGCCCGTTGGCCGCGCCCGGCGGCAAACAGACCGGCGGCATGAACGTGTACGTGCGCGAATTGATGCGGGAACTGGGGCGTCGCGGCTACCTGGTCGACGCCTTTACGCGGTCGGAGAGCGATGCGATTCCCCATGTACCGGACACGGACCTCGGACCCAACGTCCGCGTGATCCATATCGTGGCCGGGCATGAGGCACCGGCCACAAAGGACGACATTTGGGACGCGCGGAGCCAGTTCGTCGATGGGGTCCTGGCCTTCATGGCGGCTGAGAACGTGACCTACGACGCGTATCACAGCCACTACTGGATGAGCGGTTGGGTCGCACGGGCCCTGCAAGCACATCATCACGCACCGATCGTGCATATGTTTCACACCCTCGGCGCGCTTAAGGAGCTCGCCCGCGGGGCACACGAACCCCCCGAGGTGGCCGAGCGTTTGGCGGTAGAGCGCCAGATCGTCCAGTTCGCGGACGTCTTGGTTGCCGCAACGAGCATTGATTGCGGTCATATGGTGCGCTACTACGACGCCGACCCGGCCAAGATCGAGGTTGTGCCGCCCGGAGTCGATCTCACGTTGTTTCATCCTCTGCCACGCGAGCACGTTTTTGATCTGCTCGACCAGGATCCCTGTTACCGTGTGATTCTCTTTGTCGGTCGGATGGATCCGGTAAAGGGACTGGACACGTTGATGCGCGCCTTGGCGCTCGTGCTTGAGCGCCAGCCGGATCTGGCTGAAAACGCGTGCCTGTGTGTCGTAGGTGGTGACAAGGTGGACGAAGACCCGGAGGTTGTCAGCGAGGAACAGGCGCGCATCGATGAGCTCCGCAGGGAGCTGGGTCTCGGTGATTTCGTGAACTTTCTGGGCGCCCTGCCACAGGACAAGCTCCGCTTGTGGTACAACGCGGCCGAAGTCGTCGTTGTCCCCTCCCGCTACGAGAGCTTTGGGATGGTCGCCCTGGAAGCCATGGCGAGCGGAACGCCGGTCATCGCCTCCGATGTCGGAGGCCTCTCGACGCTCGTGCGAGACGGGCGGACGGGTTTCCTGGTTCCCGACGGCGACGTCGAGGCCCTCGCCGCGAAACTGCTTCCGGTCCTGGCGCTACCCGAAATCCACGATACGTTGGGCGAGCACGGCGTGGCCACGGCCGAGGGCTATGGCTGGCCGGTCATCGCGGAGCGCATCGACGCGCTCTACGAGCGCCTGCTTGGCGCACCGGTCGTCCCAACTGGGTAAGACTTAGGCTGCGCGTCCGGTTTGACATTCACGAAGACGAACGAAAGAGCCGGATAGCGGAAGAACCGCGAAGGCGCCGACCTTGACCCGCGGCCGGCGCCTTCAAGTTGGGACTTCGTGCGTCAATCGAAATCGTGATGAACTACGTCCGCTTGGCGGAGGAGGAGGGATTCGAACCCCCGTGCCCTTGCGGGCCATCCGCTTTCAAGGCGGCGCCGTTTGTCCACTCCGGCACTCCTCCCGACGCGACGGAGGATAAACCGGGATCCGACACGCTCCAAGCCAGGCCACAGCCGCCGGAGCCTTGGGTCCGCTGCACGGCCAAACAACGTTCCCGCGGCCCTGGTTCGCGCTACGCCCCAGCCGGGATCACGTCCATGCCCATGCGATCCCGTAGTACCTCCGGCACGACGACGCTGCCGTCCGCCTGCTGATAGTTCTCCAAAATCGCGATCATCACGCGCGGCAAACCGAGTCCGGAACCGTTCAACGTATGTACGGGCTCGATCGGGCCACCCGGTTCACGCCGGAAGCGCACGCCAGCACGGCGCGCCTGGAAGCTGCCGAAATCGGAGATGGAGCTGACCTCCAACCATTCGCCGCACCCCGCGGCCCAGGCCTCAAGGTCGTAGGTGACCGTAGAGCCGAAGCCAAGGTCCCCGGTGCATAGTTGTAAGATCCGGTAGGGAATGCCGAGGGCCTTCAGCACGGCCTCGCCGTCGTCGAGCATGCGTGCAAGCTCGGCCGCGGAATCCTCCGGTCGGGTGAATTTGTACATCTCCACTTTGTCGAATTGATGGCCGCGCTTGATCCCGCGTACGTCGCTACCGGCGCTCATCTTCTCGCGCCGAAAACAGGGTGTATATGCCACGTAGTGAATGGGCAGCGCATCGGCCTCCAGGATCTCCCCGACGTGCATGTTGGTCAACGGTACTTCGGCGGTCGGGACGAGCCAGAAGTCCTCTTCATGGTCGTGGTAGAGGTTGTCGACAAACTTCGGCAACTGTCCGGCATTCCACATGCACTGTTCGCGAACGATGAAGGGCGGGTAGACCTCCGTGTAGCCGCGCGCCGTGTGGAAGTCGAGCATGAACTGGATTAGGCTCCGCTGTAGGCGCGCTCCCGCACCGGTCAGGACGTAGAAGCGGCTACCGCTCATGGCCACGCCCCGTTCAAAATCCAACACGCCGAGCGCAGGCCCAAGGTCCCAATGAGCGATCGGCTCGAAGGCGAAGTCCGGCTTGTCGCCGATCTCCCGCAGCACCACGTTCTCGCTCTCATCCGCGCCGTCGGGCACGTCGTCGCCCGGCACGTTGGGAATCTGCTGCATGAGGCCGGAGAGCGTGGCTTCGGTGGTCTCCAAGGCCGCTTCCAAACGGTCGATGTCCTGGTTGACAACCCGCATCGCTTCGATGCGCCGTTGTCGCTCGTCTGGGTCTTTCGTCTTGCCGATCGCCTTCGACTCAGTGTTGCGCAGGCCGCGTAGCCGTTCAACCTCGGTCAAGGTGGTGCGACGCTCCTCATCGAGCGTGCGAATGCGCCCGACGATCGCCGGGTCTTCGCCGCGCCGACGAAGGCCGCGTTCAATCAACGCTGGGTGGTCGCGGAACTGCCGGATGTCCAACATGGTGGCTCTCCCGATCGCGGTCGTGGCGCACCGCATGCAACACGCCTGAGGTGTTTGCTTCTGCGGCGGCACTCGGTTAACAGCAAAAGGCCCCTCATCCGTGCAAGGACGGGGGACCCACCCGCGGTGCCACCTTGCTTCCGGACCTCGAAGGGCCGGCGCTCGCTCCGCTGTAACGGGCGGACCCGGTGCCGCTCACGGGCTCGTGTACCGCCGAAGCCCTGTACGCGGACGGCTCAGGAGGGGATTTCGCTCGAAGCTCCGGCCGCCTTTCACCAACACGGCTCGCTGTGCGAAGCGTGATCGGGCTACTTGTCTCCGTCGTCGCCGATGTCGATCGGCGCCGGTTCCTTGCTGCTCGAACCGACCGGCCCAGTATACCGTGAAGGAGCGTCGACGATCAACCGCTCGCATCGCCGGCAAGCACCGCGTCGATCGCCTGGCCGAGCGTACGGACGCCGCGCGCCTGCATATCGCGTACGTCCATGTCCTTTGGCAGCCCGATTTCCGGCACGACGGCGCGGGGGAAACCGAGCTTGGCGGCTTCCGCCAAGCGGCGCTCGACGTGGCCGACGGAGCGCACCTCGCCGGAGAGGCCGACCTCGCCGAACACCACGTGCTCGGCGTCGATCGCCTGCCCGCGGGCGCTGGAGACGATCGCTAGCGCCACGGCGAGGTCGATCGAAGGCTCGCCCACGCGCAGCCCACCGACGACGTTGACGAAAATGTCATGGTTGCCCAACGGCAGCCCAAGTCGTCGCGTGAGCACGGCCGCAAGCAGCAGCAGGCGGTTAAGGTCGATGCCGTTGGCCATGCGCCGCGGAGGGCCCTGGCCGCCCGTGGGGCTGACCAGCGCCTGCACCTCCACCAACAGCGGCCGCGTGCCTTCGAGCGTCACCGTGACCGCCGAGCCCGGCACGCCGGAGAGGCGCTCCGCCAGAAACGCCGCGGACGGGTTGGGCACCTCGATCATGCCCTTGCCGCGCATCTCGAACACCCCGACCTCGTGCGTGGAACCGAAGCGGTTCTTGATGCCGCGAAGCAGCCGGTAGCTGTGGTGTCGATCGCCCTCCAGCTGCAAGACGATATCGACCATATGCTCCAGCACCCGCGGTCCGGCCAAATCACCCGACTTGGTCACGTGACCGATCAGGAAGACAGGGGTATGGCGTGTTTTGGCGAGGCGAGCGAGGCGGCTGCCACACTCGCGCACCTGGGTTACGGAGCCCGCCGCGGAGGTCACGCTGTCGAGGTGCACGGTTTGGATGGAATCGATGATCAGCGCGCGCGGCTCGAGGCGGTCGACTTCATCCAGAATGGCATCCAGGTTGGTCTCGCTGAGCAGGTGGAGTCCGGCGCCTGAAAGCCCGAGACGCTCTGCGCGAACCTTGATCTGCTGCGGGGACTCCTCGCCCGAGACGTACAAGACGGGCGGTGTTCGCTGGGCCAACATGTCGGCGGCTTGCAGGATCAACGTGCTCTTGCCGATTCCGGGTTCACCGCCGAGAAGCACCACTCCTCCCGGCACAACCCCACCGCCGAGCACGCGATTGATCTCAACGAGCGGAAGCACGACCCGGTCGAGATCGGCCGTCGTCACGTCCGCAAGCGGCAGTGCCCGCTGCCGTTGGATGACAACGGCCCGCTCCGGCCGACTCGCCGCCCCACTACCGGACGCGACGCGCATCTCTTTTAGCGCATTCCAGGCGCCGCAAGAACCGCATTGTCCAGCCCAGCGCGGGCTGGACACCCCGCAGTCGTCGCACACGAACAACGTGCGCTGCTTAGCCACCGAGTCACGCTCCAAACACGAATCGATAAACCGGAACAGATGTTCGAGCGAGTGTAGGCGGACCGCTACCGAGCGTCAAGCGCGGCGTTGCTCACCGCGTCTAACCCAACGCCGGTGCAAACGTCCGGAGCGGGCGTGGATGTACGGGGCCACAAGGGGGATGGACGCGCCGTAGTTCGCAGTAGGGCGTCGTGGAAATGCAGTGATTCGCAGTAGGGCGCCGTAGGAATCGCAGCGATTCATGGTGAGTTTGGCGTTCGCGGGCATGTTCGCCGCCCACAACCGATTGCTAGCGGGCCATCGCGTACGGAGTCATGTCCGCCAACCAACGGGCCTCGTCCAAGGGCCAATACCGAACGAGCGCCTTGCCGACGATCTCGCCACGCTCAAGCGCGCCGAACAGGCGGGAATCACTGGAGTTTCCGCGGTTGTCGCCCAGGACGTAGTACTCGTCCACGGCCAACTGCACATCGCGGCCGGCTCCGGCCGTTGGCTGATCCAGATAGGGCTCTGCGAGGCGCGCCTCGTTGACGTAGATCGAGTCGTCGCGCACCTCGATGTGGTCGCCGGGCAAACCGACGACGCGTTTGATGAAGTCCTCTTCTTGGCCCCACGCGCGAAACACCACGATGTCGCCCCGCTGCGGTTCTCCGAAGCCCAGATAGGCGAATTTGTTGATCAGCAGCCGCTCGCCCGTGTGGAGGGTGGGCTCCATGCTTGAACCCTCGACCTGTCGACTCTGCACGACCGCATGGATACCGAGGGAAATGACCAGCGTGAGCAGCGCCGTCTCGAGAACCTCGCGCCATAGCCCGCGCCGCGCACCACCGGCCGAGCGCGGCGCCGGAGCGTTGCCGGCTTCGGGAGACCAATCCCAGGCCGTGTTCTCTTCCCAACCGGAAGGGGGCCACGCCATCGCGTCCCGCTCGAGGGCGGGAACCGGGGTGGATGACGGATATCGATCGCTCATGCGGGAGACTCCCACGCGAAGAGTTCGTCGAGCCGTGTGCGCTCGTACGTATTGCCGGCCGGCTGCGTGCCGGGAGCAAGACTACCGACTGCGGATGATTTTTCCATTAACGTCGAGCGCTTCCAACTGCTTCGATCTGCGCTGCCGTGTCTTCGACGCCGGGAACCAGCCGAATATCTGGAAACGGCCAATAGATCAGCCACGCCTTGCCGATGAGTTGGTCACGCGCCATGGCGTCATGTTGCCGCGAATCGCTCGAATTCGATCGATTGTCACCCAACACGAAGAACTCGTCCGTCGCAAGCACGCGTGGCCCATACGCGGGCGACGTGGAAGCGCCTTCTAAGTAAGGTTCATCGAGGACGTCCTTATTGATACGGACGCTCCGATCCTTGATCTCCACCGAATCGCCTGGCAGACCTATGATGCGCTTGATGTAGTCCTTGTCCGGGTCGTTCCACGACTCGAACACGACGATATCGCCGCGATGGGGCTCACCGAATCCGCGATAGGCCATCTTGTTGACAAGAACGTATTGTCCGGACTCCAGGGTGGGCATCATGCTGGAGCCTTCGATCTTGAAATTCTGCACGATGGCACGGATCGCGAAGAAGATGACGGCCGTGAGCAGCACCGTCTCCGCCACATCCCGTGCTACGGAACGTACCTTGCGCGCCCGCTCCGCCGCCGAAGGGCCAACTTCCGACTCGTCGAGGCTACGGAGCTGCTCCATCTCGGCATCGTGGAGCGCGCCGGCCGGACTGCTCGGCGCCGGCCGCCGCGGCACGTCGGGCGGCAGATCCAGGATCTGGCCCAAATCGTCGCGCCATGCCGTCGGAGCACGTTCCCAGGCGGCGGGAGGCCATGCCATGGCATCGCGTTCCAGCGCGCTTCGGGATGTGCTCGCGGACGGTCCATGGAACGGAGGGCGATCGTCACCGAAGGCGTATTCGGCCGGCGTCACGGCTTCGGGGCGCGAGACTCCGATGGGCAGATCTTTCGGCTCCGGAATCGTGCCGGTGGGCTCGTTCATCGCCTCATCCTTCCCCGTTTGCGTCAAACAAGGCGAGCACGTCGTCTGCGCCCCAACTGCGCTGCTCCAGGCCACGACGTAGCTTCTTGCGCGCGTCGTGCACGATCTTGTAGACGTTGTTGCGGTTCGTTCCCAACTCCTCCGCCACCGCCTCGACGGGCACCCCTTCGATGATCACACGCGTAAGCGCGGTGCGCTGGCGCTCACTCAGCTCGCTGTTGATTACCTCGCCGACAGCCTCCCACACGAGCTGTCGAGCGGCCACCTGTTCCGGCTCGATCGCCCCTGTGTCGGCCAGCAAGCCGAGATCGGGCGACTCCTGATCTCGCAGTTGGTCCAGCGATACATCGGCCCACCGCTTGCGGCGTAGTTCGCCCGCGGCCAGATTGATCGCGACCCGATACGCCCACGTCGTAAACTTGCTGCGACCCTCGAAGGCATCGAGCTTGTCGAGCACCTGCAGGACGGCAAGCTGCGCCCAGTCTTCCGCGAACTGCTGGAGTTCTGCGAAATCAAAGGCCCGCAGATCCGCACGGTGGCGGGTCAAGTACACCAGGACAGCGCGCAAAAGATAGTCGCGCAGGTCGAGAATCGCACGGTCTCGCGCACGACCCTCGCCGCGCAGATCGCGCAGCCAGGCCTCCGTGTCGCGCGATGCGGCGCGCGGCCGCGGGGAACTGGTCATGGCGCGGGAGTATATCACGGCGCCGCGGGGCGTTGCGGGTCTCCCGCCTTCGCGTCCGCGCGTTCGCGACGGCTACGAGGGTCACGCGCCGCTTCGCTCCTCGAGCCAGCCGCGCACCATCGCGAGGGCCGCGTCCCGATCGATCTGCCGCTCTCCCAGCTGCGCGTCTCGCAAGATCCGCAATAGCTCGCCAAAGCCCGGACCTGGCGGCACGCCCAAGGCCTTCAGCTCTTCGCTCGAAAGCAACGGTAGAATCGCCGAAAGTTCTCGCCCATAGAGCTCAAAGGCCCCGCGTGTTTCAGCTCGGGTCGACAGCGCCGAGGCGAGGACCAGCGCCTCGGGCGACCCGCCTTCGAGTCCGACTTCGATCTCGCGCGCGGACGCAGTCTGCGACCATGCCGACGAAACATCGAGCATGCGCAATACGCTCTCCAGCAGCAGCCGCGAACGCCGGCTGAGACCCAGCCGCTCCGCGGCCCTCGAGCCCGCGTCTCTTTGTCCGGCAAGCCACATCACGAGCCGCTGCACCGGCGCCGGATGGGGCTCCATACCCTCTCCGATCGTCCAGCCACGCCAGCGCGCCCACGTCTCGTCGATACGGAGTTGCGCTTCGCGGTCGGCCGTCGTGAAGCCAAGATCGCTCGCTATGGCGCGCAGAGCGCCGAGCTCCGCGAGCCGTTCGAGCACAAGCACGCGTTGCGGCTCGGCGAAGGCCAGGCGAAGCTCGGCGCGCACGCGTGCGGGAGAGACATGAGCCAGCCAGGAAACCGCGCCCCGCGCGAGGCTCTCCGTGTACGGTTCCATGTCCATCCCAAGCCGCTGCTCGAAGCGCGCAGCCCGTAGAATCCGGGTCGGATCTTCCACGAAGCTCAGACCGTGTAGAACCCGGATGCGGCCCGCCTTGAGATCTTGAATGCCTCCGAACAGGTCGATGACATGCCCTCGACGCCCCGGAGCGAGGTCCAACGCAAGCGTATTGATGGTGAAGTCGCGCCGTCGCAGGTCGGCGCGCAGCGAACCGGCCGTGACCGTGGGCAGGGCGGCCGGCCGCGCGTAGGACTCTGCGCGCGCGGTGACCAAGTCCAACACGGTGTCGTCTCGTTTCCACGTCGCCGTGCCGAAACGTCCGTGTGTGACGGCCTGTCCGCCATGCCGGCTCGCCAGCGCGTGGGCCAATGCAGGGGCATCGCCAACCACGACCAAATCGACATCCACGCGCCGCGCCGCACCGAGCAAGAGGTCGCGCGGAAGACCACCGACGACGTAGGCGCGCTCGTCTCGCTCGTCGGCCAGCGCGTAGGCGGCCTGCACCGCGTCACGGTAGGGTGCGCCGAGAACCGCGTCGAGATCCAGGCGCACGTCGGTCGTATGACGCTCGCGGTCTCTTCTGCGAAGATCGGCTAGCAAGTCAGTGCGGGTCACGATTCCGACGAGTTCCTCGTCATCGACCACAGGCACCTGGCCGACATCGAAGCGAGTCATGAGGCGCCGCAGACGCGCCAAGCTATCGGTGGAGCGAATCCTCTGCGCTTGCGGCGAGAGCAACTCCGAGAGCGGGCGATTCTGAAGATGATGATGGACTGCGAGGTCGAGAGCGGCGCGGCTGACCATCCCGGCAACGCGGTCGCCGTCCAGCACCGGGTAGCCTTCGTGCCCGTGACTGCGAGCAACGCGCAGCGCCTCCTCGACCGTATCCGTGGTCGAGAGGCAGCGAAGCGGCACGGGGGTCATGATCTGCGCTTCGCGGGTGACCGGGCCCTGGAACGTACCGTCCTCGATCAGACCTTGTAGCTGCTGACGGGCTTTCGCCCGATCCAGATTGACGACGGAGGCGGCGGCGCGCGGATGGCCCCCGCCGCCAAGGGCCCGTGCACCCGCAGCCACGTCGACGGCATCCGTCGCACTCCGGCCGACGAACAGCACGTGCTCGTCGAGCTCGACGAGCGTCAGCAGCGCATCGGGGTCGAGCGTGCGCATGACCCGCTGCGCGACGTCGGCAACAGACTCGTCAAACCCGCGCGCGCTTGCCGTGACGACGACGACGTCGTGCCCCTCGATGTCGAGCCACTCTGCGTCGGCCAGCAGCGCGCGAAACAGAGCGTTGCCGGCGGTGGTCAAGGGCGGATGCAGGAAGCGGCGCGCGACGGCAAGGTCCGCCCCCGCTTCCATCAGCCACGCGACCGCCCGCGCGTCGCGCGCCGTTGTGGACGCGAACGCGAGTGATCCCGTGTCTTCGTGTATGGCGAGCAACAGCAGCGTGGCAACCACCGGTTCCGGAGACAGCCCCGCGGCGCGCATGCGTTCAGAGACGAGCGTGGCCGTGGCCCCGACAGCCTGGACATCATACTCGACATAATGCTTGCTAGCGGCTTCATTATTGTCTATCTCGGCCACGTGGTGGTCCAGCAACGACCGCGGCGTGTCCGATTGCATGCCCCGCACCGCTTGGGCGCTATCGGTGTCGACCATCCATGCCAGATCGATGCGATCGCGAGGCAATAGGTCTGGTTCGAGAAGGGGCAGGTCATGACCGTAGAGGATCAAGAAGTCCGCGACGTTCTCGTTGATCTGTCGCGGCAGCACGGGAACCGCGCCGGGGATCAATGCGGCCAGCCCCACTTGCGAGGCGACCGCATCAAAATCCGCGTGTTCGTGGCTGAGGATTACGACGCGAGCCGGACGGCCCCCGACAGGGTCGTCGGGGGCGTCATCCAACGCACGCTGCTTAGCCATCGTGGGCGGTCTCGGCCGCCGCGCGTGCTCCGCTGACTACGCTGCGCGCACGCGCCGCCAACGCCCGTGCCCGCTCGGGAGCGTCGCCTACGTGCGCACCCGGGTCCGCCACCAAGGCTCGGACCTGATCGGCGGGAACGAACTTCGTGATCTCCGGTTCCGCGGCCAGCAGATCGGCGAGTGGGTTGGACTCGCCGCGCTCGATGGCTGCCCATGCGGTGAGGCTGTGGGTGCGAATGTGGGCGTGGAGGGCTTGACGGTCGCCTCCGGCCCCCGACGCGGCGATCAGGACGCGTTCCGTGGCGGCGAAGGGGCCGAAGCGTGCCAAGGTTGCAGCGACCGCTCCTTCTTCCACAACCATCCGTCGCACGAGGCGCGCGCAGCGGTCGAGCAACTCGTCGGCGGCGAGGAAGGCCGTGGGAAACACGAGGCGCCGGTTGCCCGAATCATCCAGCGTGCGCTCCAGGAGGGACGTTGCCTCATTGGCCCATGCGACCTGGGGCATGGCGGCAATGTAGCGTGCCAAGGAGTTCACGTTCTCGGCGTTGATCGGATTGCGCTTCCACGGCATCGCGGACGAGCCCACCTGCCCCTCGCCAAAGCCTTCGGACCATTCGCCGAACGGTGGGCTCTGGAGAAGACGAACGTTGAATGCGAAGGTCGCCGCGCTGCCCGCAATGCCGGCCAGCACGTTGAGCACACGCCAATCGGTCTTGCGCGGGTAGACCTGCGTGGTGATCGGCGCAGCGCGCAGGCCGAGCCGTTCCATCGCTCGCCGCTCCATTTCGGCTGCCGTCATGTCGGTCTCGGCCAGCAAAGCCTGATAGCTGGCCGCGGTTCCCACGGCACCTTTGAATCCCTTCGCGCGCAGACCATCGCGCATGCCGTCCAAGGCTTCGAGGTCCGTCAGGAAGTCTTGCAACGCGCCCGCAAGCCGGTGTCCCACCGTCGTCGGCGCCGCGGGTTGGATGTGCGTCCAACCCAACGTGACCTGGTCCGCGGTGTCCTCGACACGCTCCGCCAATGCGTCGATCAGGTCCACGAGCCGGGTGCGGATAAGCGCCATGCCATCCCGCAGCCGCAGCGCATCGACGTTGTCGGTGATGTCGGCGCTCGTCGCGCCGAGATGTATGATCCCGCCGCCGACCGGCGCACGCTCCGCCCAAGCCAGAATCTCGGCCATCACGTCGTGTCGCGTCGTTTGCTCGATCTGCTCCGCACGCGCAATGTCAATCTGGTCCGCCGTGGCGTGCAAATCCGCGAGCTGTTCTTCGCTGACCAATCCCGCTTCCGCCTGCGTTTCCGCAAGAGCCAGCCACACACGGCGCATCATCAGGCGTTTGGTCTTCTCGCTCCACAGCGCACGCATGGGCGGCGAGCCATAGCGCCACGTGAACGGGCTCTGAAAGGTTTCGTGGTCGATCGGTCCGGCGCCGTTTAGTTCGCTCATGATGGATTCCTTCGGGCTCGTCCAACAATAAGAAGTGTAACCGAGGGCGTGGCGGCGCCGCCCTCAAACGGGGCGCCGTGCAGGCGCTAGGACGTGGGGGCGTTGCGCTCGATGCGTGCTCCGGCATGGTCGACAATCGCGCGGCGTCCGTCCGGAAGCTGCAGGCCTTTCGGTGCGCTTCGTGGATCGATGGCGTGCCTATCGGCGGCGCGTGCGACCTCCAGTAGCACATCGAGGGGCATCGCATGCCGGCGGAGAAATCCTGCCATGAAGAGGCGGCTGAACGCCCCATCCTGTCCCATATGCCGCTGCAACTTCTTCAGTTCTCGCCGCGAAATGCGAATCTGGTCGCGCGACATGTCCAAGGGGGATGGGGATGGGTTGCGACGCCGTCGCGCCATGTCAGCCTCCTTCGAGTTCGTAGTGCCGCCGATACGCGGGGAGTTCTGCGTTGGCCCTCCCGCGATGGTGGTGCTCGGGTTCGCCTCGTTCCGACGAGCGTTCACGAGTTGCCTCGACGCACCCCGGCACGGGCCGCAATTCGCGTAGCCCGGACGTCCGCCACGCGCCGGGGCCCATTGTAGTCACCCACGACCCGGCCGCCGACTATTCTCTCGTCCGTGCGATCGCCACGCTACGGCGAATTGCTTGTCCGAAGCGCCTGCTCCAAGAGCTCCGCCGCGATCGGCGCCGCGACTTCAGCGCCCTTTCCGCCATGGGCAACGAGCACGGCGACGGCGACACGCGGCCGATCGGCCGGCGCGAACGCGATCGTCCATGCGTGGGGCCGCCCGACATCCAGTTCCGCGGTGCCCGTCTTTGCGCCGAACGTCGTGTACGCGTCGGGCTGTGTGGCCGCCATGTGCGGGCCTGCCCAACCTTCCGCGGCGGCGAGCACCATCGCGCCGCGCACCTGCGCCGCGGTTCCCGCCGACATTGCGCGACCCCACGTGCCACGTTCGTCGCGCAGCGAGCGCCAGCGCACACCCGGAACATCCGCGAGCAACCACGGTCGGCGCAAGCGCCCGTCGCCGGCGATCGCCGCGGTGAGCACGGCCATATGCAAGGGCGTGACCAACACTTCTCCCTGCCCGAATCCCGCGCTGGCCAACTCGGCCGTCCCCATCCGCCGGTCCGCGTCAAGCTGGCCCGCGACGGTCGGCAGCCGGAACGGTACGGGTCTGTCGATGCCGGCCGCCCGCGCATGCTCGCGCTGACGATCCTCTCCTAGCGCCACGCCGAGCCGTGCAAAGGTGAGATTGCAGGAGTAGGCGAACGCGTGGGCCAGATCGAAACGACGAACGCCGGGCGGGTTGTTGTCGCAGGCCACGCGGAAGCCGTCGAACGCTTCGCTCGTGTCGCCGTCATCCACCATGTCATCGGGCGCCGCAAGGCCGAACGTGAGCGCGGAACCCAGCGTCACGGCCTTCCACGTCGATCCCGGTGGGTACAGGCCTTGGGTCGCGCGGTTGAGCAAGGGCTGCGAAGGGTCGTCGCCGTCGATCGCGCCCCGGTCGAGCGCGGCTGCATCGAAGGTGGGTATGCTGACCAGCGCCCGCACGGCGCCGTCCGCGACGTCGAGCACGACGGCGGCGCCCTCCGCGCTTGCCGCGGCAAGCAAAGCGGCCGCGCGTGCTTGCAGTGCTCCATCCAAAGTCAAGACGATGTCGTGCCCTTGCAGGGGCCGGCCGAGGACGCGGGTTGCGAGCAGATCGGAGGCCGGCCGCCCCAGGTCGCCGCGCAACGCCTCGTCGTAGGCGGCTTCCGCGCCGCCCGCGCCGTAGCTTGCGCCCACGCGCGCACCCGCGCCATAGCGCCAGGTTTGGTAGCCCACGACGGGCGCCGCTGCCGGGAAGGGATAGTGCCGCAGGGGTTCGCCCACCGCGTCGAATCCCGTTTCGGCCAGCGCGCGATCGTGCCGGTCCAAGATGCGACCGCGCCGCGTCTCACGGTCGGCGGCCCATCGACGCGGATTCTCGGAACGCGCCTGGAGCGCTGGCGCGCGCACGAAGCCCCAGAAGAACGTCATGGCCGTCGCGGAGCCGAGGAGCATCCAACCCAGCAAGGCGACGCGGGCCGCTCTGCGGGCAAATGCCCTGTCGCCCGGCCGATCAACGCTCATGCCCATCGGCCTTTCGTTCGGGGTTCACCACTGATCCGCAGCAATATACCGATCGATGCGGCGCTTACGAGCATGGACGATCCGCCATGGGCGATGAAGGGCAGCGTGATGCCGGTCAGCGGCATGAGCCGCACGTCGCCGGCAACGATCACCAGCGCCTGTGTAACCAATGCGATCGTAAGTCCTGCGGCGAGCAGCGACTCGAAGCGGCTGCGCGCCCGGCTCGCGATCCGCAGCCCGCGGACCATCAGCAGGCCGTAGGTCGCAAGCACCGCCCCTGCACCGGCTAGCCCCAGTTCTTCGACGATGGCGGCATAGACGAAGTCGGTGTGGACGGCCGGAATCGCCGTCGGAAGTCCTTGACCTAGACCGGCGCCCATCACACCGCCCGCGCCAAGGGCCATGACGGATTGAATGAGCTGGAAGCCGCCGCCGCTCGCTTCGCTCCACGGGTTGAGCCACAGGGCCGTGCGTGCTTGGACGATGGGCACATGCCCGTGCAGCCACCATGCGCCAACAGCGAATAGTGCGATGCCCACCAGCACCAGATCGCCGCGCCCGATTCCGAGGTAGAGCATGGTGAGCGCGACGAGAACCAGCAGCAGCGCGGCTCCCAGGTCACCTTGACCGGCCAGTAGCGCTAGTGCGGAGCCGACCACGACAACGGCCGGCGCAAGATAGGCGACGGGCAATCGCACCCGCAACAGCCGGCGTCCACCATCGCGGAGTACATCGCTTCGTTCCGCGATGTAGCCCGCAAGAAAGATCACGAGCAATGGCTTGAGCGCCTCGGCCGGTTGAAAGGCAATCGGACCGACCCCCAGCCATAGACGCGGTCCACCCTGCGCGGCGGCGTGGCCCGCGAAAAAGGTCAGCCCCACCAGCACGACGCCGAGACCGGCGGCGCTGTAGCGGAATCGGCGCAATCTTCGAAGGTCACCGGGAACCAGTAGCGCAAGCAACACGAGCGCAACGCCCCCGAAGACAAACAGCTGCTGGCGAGCGGCCAACGCCGGAGCAAGCCGGCGCCCGAAGCCGAGCCCGAGACCGCCGAGCAAGAGCAGGATCGGGAGCAACACGGGGTCCTCGTCGCCGCCGCGCACGACGAGCACCAC